>JBOHFW010000332.1:0-23362 GCA_050699835.1 Pseudonocardiaceae bacterium
GCCCACGCTGCACGCGCTGAGGAGTGCCGGTGCTCGGGTGGTGGTGACATCTCACCTGGGCAGGCCCAAAGGAGCGCCCGACCCGGCGTACTCGCTCGCTCCCGTCGCCGAGCGGCTTGGCGAACTACTGGAAATTCCGGTGGCGGTGGCGACCGACGTCGTCGGTAGCTCGGCTCGCGCGGCTGTGGCGGGCTTGTCCGACGGCGCGGTCGCGTTGCTGGAGAACGTCCGGTTCGACCCGCGGGAGACTTCCAAGGACGCCGCCGAGCGGGGTGCGCTGGCCGGTGAGCTCGCCGCGCTGGCGGGACCGGAGGGGGCGTTCGTCTCTGACGGGTTCGGCGTGGTGCATCGCGTGCAGGCCTCGGTCGTCGACATCGCCGAGCGGTTGCCCGGTTATGCCGGCACCTTGGTGCTCGCCGAGCTGACCACTCTGCGCCGGCTCACCGGAACGCCAGAGCGCCCCTACACGGTGGTGCTGGGTGGGTCGAAGGTGTCCGACAAGCTCGCCGTGATCGAGGCGTTGCTGCCGAAGGTGGACACGCTGCTGGTCGGCGGCGGGATGTGCTTCACCTTCCTCGCGGCTCTGGGTTACCCGGTTGGTGCCTCGCTGCTGGAGCCGGACATGGTCGAGGTGTGCGCCCGGCTGCTGAAAACCTCCGGAGACATCATCCGGCTGCCCCGCGACGTGGTTATCGCCGATAAGTTCGCGGCAGAGGCGAACACCCGCACGGTGTCCACGCAGGACATCCCCGATGGGTGGATGGGCCTGGATATCGGCCCGGAATCGGTGGGCGAGTTCGCCACACCGTTGGCTCGAGCTGCCACGGTGTTCTGGAACGGGCCGATGGGAGTGTTCGAGCTCGCGCCGTTCGCGGCGGGCACCCGCGGCGTCGCCGAGACCATCGCGGGCTCCGGGGCGTTCAGCGTCGTCGGAGGTGGTGACTCGGCTGCCGCGGTGCGGCTGTTGGGCCTGCCTGAGGACGCCTTCTCACACATATCTACCGGTGGCGGCGCCTCTCTGGAGTTCTTGGAGGGCAAGGCGTTGCCCGGCGTTGCAGTACTGGAGACTTAGCCGATGGCTCGCCAACCGTTGATCGCCGGCAACTGGAAGATGAACATGCACCACCTCGAGGCCATCGGCCTCGTGCAGAAGTTCGCGTTGACCCTGCCAGAGAAGTATTTCGCCAAGGTCGAGGTTGCGGTGCTGGTGCCGTTCACCGCACTTCGCAGCGTCCAGACCGTCGTCGAGGGAGAGAAGCTGCTGGTGCGCTATGGCGCGCAGGACCTCTCGCCGAAGGATTCCGGGGCCTACACCGGCGATGTGTCCGGGCCGATGCTGGCCAAGCTGGATTGTCACTATGTCATCGTGGGGCACTCTGAACGCCGCGAATACCACGGCGAGGACGACGCCCTGGTGGGGAGCAAGGTGCGGGCCGCGCTGCGCCATGGGCTGGTGCCGATCCTGTGCGTCGGTGAGGGTCTAGAGATCCGCGAGGCCGGTGGGCACCTGGTGCACAGCACCGAGCAGCTGCGCGCCGCGCTCAAAGGCCTGTCCGCCGAGCAGGTCCGGACGGTGGTGATCGCCTACGAGCCGATCTGGGCGATCGGCACCGGGCGGGTCGCCACCCCGGGCGATGCCCAGGAGGTCTGTGGTGCGCTGCGGGCGGCGCTGGCGGAGCGCTACGGCGCCGAGGTCGCCGAGGACGTCCGGGTGCTCTACGGCGGATCGGTCAAGTCGAGCAATATCGCGGATCTGGTCGCCGAGCCTGATATCGACGGCGCGCTGGTGGGGGGTGCGAGCCTGGATCCCGACGAGTTCGCGAAGCTCTGCGCACTGGCCGCGGGCGGACCGCTACCCTGACCGGGAAGCTGTGGTGAATCTGTGACTGTGGTGAATCTCATGACTGACAGGCCGGGGTCCCCATCTGTTTGCCCGGCAGAGTAATCTTGCGAAGCGGTCGTCGTCCGACGAGGGTGTGATGAAGCTCTTCCTGCAGATCCTGCTCTTGGTCACCAGCATCGCGCTGATCCTGCTGATCTTGCTGCATCGAAGCCGCGGGGGTGGGCTGTCGAGTTTGTTCGGCGGCGGCGTGCAATCGAGCTTGTCCGGGTCCAGCGTGGTGGAGAAGAACCTGGACCGGCTGACGCTGTTCGTCAGCTCGGTGTGGGTGATTTCCATCGTGGGAGTCGGGCTTCTCATCAAGATTGGCTGAGCATGCCCCGGGCAGCGCCCGGGCGGTTCCGCGAGATGAGGCAATCTAATGGCAAGTGGCAACGCCATCCGCGGTACGCGGGTTGGGGCGGGTCCTATGGGGGAATCCGAGCGAGGAGAGACCGCTCCTCGTCATCGGGTGTCGTACTGGTGCGCGAACGGGCACGAGTCCCGGCCTTCGTTCGCGATGGAAGCCGAAGAACCTGAGGTGTGGGATTGCCCACGCTGTGGTTTTCCGGCTGGGCGCAATGAGCAGCGACCACCCGACGCGCCACGTAATGAGCCGTACAAGACGCACCTGGCCTATGTGAAGGAACGCCGTTCGGACGCCGACGGCGAGGCCATCCTCGCGGAAGCACTAGCCAGGTTGAAGGAATCCCGCGAGCCCTGATTGTTCGTTTGCCCCGCCGCCATGCCGCGAAACCGTGAGTTGCTGGGCAGGTGGCGGGGTCCAGCAACTCACGGCGGGAGATCAAGCGGCCTGGCAGTTCCGGGTGTTTCCCTCGAAGAGCAGGCCGTAGGAGCACTTGAGGGCCTGAGTCGTACCGTTCCAGCTGATCAGCGATGGTGTGGCAGGGGTATCTAATCGGTGCTGCATAGTGATGGTGGTCTCGGCGCTGTCGCGCTGGACATCGTTGGCACCTGGGCTGGCAGCCGCCAGGGTGGGAACCTGCTGGGTGAACGCTGCGGGTAGCGTGGCGAGCAGCTGGCTGACCTGGGCGAGTGCGATGGGACCGGTACCCAGCAGCAACCCCGCGACGATCGCGGACGCCGCGACGACACGAATACAGGAATAGTCTCGGTGGGTCTTCCGGTAGTGGAGTTGGGTCACCCGGGTGGTGTCGTCGGCACGGTCCGCTTGAGCGGCTTGGCCCTCACCCATATCCAGCGCGGCCCGGTGGTTGTTTAAATCCGTGGTTCGTCTTTGCCGTGGTGGCCCGACAGCTCGAGTACTGACTAAGTTAGCCATTCATCACTCTCCGTAAGCATACGACGTCAGCGAACGTCGCTCGGCTCATGAACCCCCAGACATACCCGCCAGCGCTGGCCTGGTCCTCGTGCACAGTGACGACTTCCCGTACGTCTCATGGTGCAGTTTGAGATGCCGGAACACAGCATCTGGCCGTCGCGTACGAGGTAATACAGCACCTTGTCTCGAACGATCTTCCCGGGCATGACGTCCCCTTCCTGCCAGGTCGCATTCACAGGACCACACGCTGGTCGGGATGATCGAGCCAGGTCCATTGCTCGGCGTTGGTCACTGTCACGCCGAGCCGGGTGTAGGTCGGCCGGCCATGCTGGACCCACCAGGCGTGTGCCTGCTCGATCTCGTCCCACAGCCGTCGTGGGCCGTACTGGCGGACTGGGTGGGTGGTGGACCCTCGATGCACGTCGACCGTGGCCCAGGATCCAGTGGCGCAGTCGTGGATCCGGACGAGATGGTGGTGCTCGTCGTCGGGATCCTTCTCCAGGATCTTGTGGCAGTGCGGGACCAGGAGGCCGGCGGTGAGCGCTCCGGAGAACTCGCCCACCACCTCGTAGACCCACAGGCGTGTCGTGGTGTCCTGAGCGTCGCCGGTCTCGCCATCGTCCAGCGGGCAGGCCGCTTCCTGTTGGGCACGCAGGCGCATGAAGGCGAGATTGCTCGACAGGTGGCCGGATGCGGTGCCGTTTTCGTCGACGACCAGGCGTGCCATGACGCCGTTGTGGTAGTCCGGTCCCCAGGGGGTCACGATGATTCCGCCGGGTCGGGTCTGGCGCACCCAGGTGTAGGACAACTCACCGGGTCGTACGGATGCGGTGGCGATGATCCGGTCATACGGTGCGCTCGGCGGATAGCCGGCTGCGCCGTCCCCGGTGATCACGATCGGGGTATAGCCGCTGGTGGTCAGGTTGGCGCGGGCCTGTTGGGCGAGCGTGGCGTCGATCTCGATGGTGGTCACCGCGTGGTCGCCGAGCCGGGCGGCCAGGAGTGCGGCGTTGTAGCCGACGCCGGTGTCTCGTTTACCCATGTCGATCATCTCCGGTACTGGTTTACGGTGACGCTGCTTACGGTCGTTGACGCTGGTGGGCACGCCCGGTGGACAGGCCGAGCAGCTCGAAGTGGATCTGCTTCCAGACCACGCATGGCCACGTGCGGCGGCGCCAGACCCGCCATCCTGTCCAGCGACGGCAGGTAAGGCATCGGCCGGTGAAGGTGCCGGGTTGATGGTGGATCCAGGACAAACCGCAGTGCGGCGATGGCGCCCGGGTCGTGACCGGCCCGCTCCAGCTCGGCGAGCCTGTCCCATACCGGGAGTACCCACTCATGGGCGCAAGGATGCGTGGCCAGCTAAGCCACGGTCTGGGCTGATAGTTGCAGCGTCATATCGGCCCTGTTCATCGATCTGGCAGCCGTCGGGGACAATCCTGCGGTCAGCGCGGTGAGCATCAGGCGCCGCCGTCACGGGCCGCCTGCCGGATGCGGATCCGGCGCACCACCTCAGCGACGAGGTCGTCGTTAACGGCGTTATCACCACGGTCGGCGTTAGCCAGGAAGTAGTCACACAGAGCCTGGGCGGCGGCGTCCGGGCTGTCGATCAATGGGCCGTCGGGGATGGGAGAACTCACGAGGTGCGCCTCCGGTCGGCGTCGGGTATGTCGGAGGTCGCACCGATGATGCAGACCATGCGCAGCGCCGCCGACCCACCGCTGGCGCTCGATCCCCCGGCTCGGTGGTTGGGATCCGGCTGGCCGCCAGGAGCCGGGGGTGGCACGAGGCCGCTCGACCGGCGGCCAGCCGGGATCTTGGTGGGAAACTGAGGATCGGGCACTCGCAAACCCGGCAAGCGCGCGTGCTGATCAGTCCTAGGTAGGGGTACCGGTATCGCCATGGCTTCTCTCCAAGATCGGGTACCCGAGGTCCGGTCGACGCGAGGATCGCAGCAATTTTATACCGTAAAAGAGCTTATATCAAGTATAATAGCTGCTCATTGCGCTCTTTGCTAGGGAGCAGACATACTGGCGAGTGCGAAGCTGACGTATAGGAGGCGGACGTGAAGCTGGAGATGCTGGCCAAAGATCAAGACAGCGGCGAGCAAGGGTGCCAGAGTTGCTACCTCGGCGAGGACGTAAAGGTGCACGTGCAGGCCGAGGAGGCGTCTTCCGAGGTCTACGCGGCAGCCGAGAATCTGCTGCCCCTAGAGAAGATCGTCAGCGTCAAGCCGCAGGTGATCCTCGATGCGGCCGATGCGCTCCGGGCTCGCCTGTAGCCATGTCGACTCCGGGTAGCCCGGAGTTCTCGGCATGGTTCACTCAGTTCCGCCGCTCTTGCTTCCGGCTTGAGGTTCTCCAGAGCTACGGGTCCTCCGGTGAGGACGACTCACTCCGGACGTTCCTCGCTGGCCAGGATCCGCAACCGCACCCCGGTAAGCGGGAGTGGATGGCACTGGTGGATGCTGCCACCCGGGATGATCGAACGATGCAGCGGGTCCACGTGATCACCGAGCCAATCAGCGATTACCTGTGCTTCGAGGTCGCGTGGTCCTACGCCTACAATGTCGCCGCCGGCGAGGACGTGCGGCTCATTCCCCTACCCGAAGACGCGCCCTGGCCTGCCGATATCCCCCAGCGGGATTTCTGGTTGTTCGATGACACCGTGTTGTTCGACATGCACTACGGCTCCGACGGCAGGTGGCTGGGCGTTGAGCGCAACACCGGCCAGGCCGACATCGACGTGGCTTGCCGCGCTCGCGCCGCCGCGCTGCGGCACGCCCAGTCGTGGTCGGCCTACGTCAACTCCCGACCTGATCTGGCCAGCCGGGTGCCGAGCGTGCAGTGGCCGAGATAGATCGTCGGCAGGCACGCCTCGCCGCAGCGCTGAAGGCGCTCAGGAAGGCAGCCGCTCTCTCTCAGGGTGAACTGGCTCAACGGGCCAGGTGGGTACAACCGAAGATCTCTCGGCTGGAGAATGGCGTTCAGCCGCCCACTGAGGACGACATCTGGATGTGGGTGAGGCACACCGGCGCATCCGCGATCCAGACCGAGGCATTACTGGACATGTTCTCGGCGACTCACGTTGAGTACACCCCGACAGCGGATCTGCTGCGACGCGGAACGCTGGGGCGGCGACAGGCGCATCTTGGTGCCATGGAGGCAGCGGCGTCCCGGATCGGCGAGTACCAGCCGGCGCTCATCCCTGGCCTGCTCCAGCTCCCGAACTACACCCGGGCGATGTTGCGACTTCCCGGCAGCGTGTCACGAACCCGCGGCGATGCCCAGGCGCGCGTCGATGAGATCATCACGGCGCGTCTTCGGCGCCAGGAATTGATCCAGGAGTCAGGCCGGAGTTGGCAGTTCGTGATCGGCGAGACTGCGCTGTGGTCCGCCCCAGGAGGTCTCGCTGATCAGGCATCTCAGCTAGATCATCTCCTGGCCGTGAGTGAATTACCCGGGGTTGATCTGCGGATCATTCCGAGTCGTGGTCCGATGCCGATCATGCCGTTGTCCGGGTTCCGGATACTCGATGAGGAGTTCGTGTATGTCGAAACGCTCCACGGGGAGCAGCGGTACCACGAGATGATCACGAATTTCATTGACGCCTTCGATACTGCCCGGCAGGCGGCTGTGGCTGGCCCTGACGCCGTGGCACTGATCCAGCGGATCGCCATCGAGCAGTGGGGCTAGCCAGCCGATCAGCGACCGACACTCGCAAAACAAATCACGAATGCCGGTCGCTGACTTCATAACCTGTCCTGGACAGCTGCCCTGCCGCAGGATCCGATTCTGCTCTTCCAGCAGTCGTGTCTGCTCTACGCGGTTTCGAGCGCAGCCAACTCACGCTGCCGAGGGTCGAGTCCTCAACGTACGGAAGCCCGCATGTCTTGGTAATCAGCATTAGCGACGCGAGCGAGCGCCAGCGGTTCGCGTCGCGTTGCATTGTCTACCTCAAGCGCTGTTCGCAACTCTCGTGACGCCCCTGGGGCAAATTGTTTATTTTATTCAGACTGCTAACATGACACCTTGCCCTGGGGGATTTTTCTAGGCATGACTTCCTATCTTGTCGATCGGATTATTCGGGTGACGTTCATCTCTGGTCCGCGTGCTCGTTGAGCAGCCAATCGACCGTGACCGTGATCGCTTCGTCCTCTCGCTCGCGCGAGTCGAAACCATGATCCGAAGCGGCCACTGTGTGAAATGTACAGTTCCGGCTGGCTGAAGCTGCAGCGAAAGCGATGTCGTAGGAGACGTAGCTGTCACGATCGCCGTGCACCACCAGCGCTGGCACCGTACTAGCCACAAAGGATTTCCATGGTCGATCACCGTAGTGTCGAAACTCCTCGAATATTACGCGACCGAGTTCGAATTCGCCATCGATCAGGATGAATCCCTGGGACCGCAGCAGCGCTTGCTGTGCTGGGCTGTAGTTATCCGTGCCCCACGGCAACTCAGGCTCCACAAATGTACGTTGCAGATCCAGCACTGGGTTCCACAGCACCAGACACGAAAGCTCCCCATTCAAGTATGGTAAGGATAACGACGTGGGCACGGCGGCAAAACTCGCCGCGACGATCGACACTGGTCCGGGATGATGCTGAGCCGCATGATCGAAGACGGCCTGTAAGTCGAGCATTTCGCCAGCGATCGTCATCCCGCGCTGAGTACTTCCGCTGCGTCCGTGGCCGCGAAAAGAGAACCGCAGCACTGTGAAACCAGCGTCCGACAGCCGCTCGGCCAACCGGACGAACATACCGCCCTCGTCCATGTCGGTTGTGATGCCATGCGCCTGAATCGCAGTACCCCCAGTCCGCTTACCGGCGGGCGGATGAACAGCGGCATCCAGCCGAATCCCATCGATCGACACCAGCTCAAGCTGTTGCATTTCTCCTCGTTCTCTCATCCATTTGACTTATGCCACCGCGTCGGCCAGCCGGTCTCCAGGAAGGCCCGACACTCTGCGAAAGTCATGCAGTTTCCTCGCCAAGTTCTGGCGATCTTGTCCGGCACGCTTGGGGCCGAGTTTCATCCTTCTCGCTTCACTCAATTCTCGGTGAACGGCTCGGCATGTTCCAGCGCCAATCGCTTCCATGCTACATAGGGGGCAGGGTCAACATATTCGAGGAGCTCTCGCCTCAGCTGGGTACCGTCTACGTCATAGTCCATGCATACGATAGCGGTATCATCGAAGAGCCAGAAATCTTGCGCGGGTAGACCTGGGTCGCGTTGGTCAGTGAGATCGAGGATGCGCACGTCCTCACCGGCCTCCACGGTGTGGCGATAAACGGCGAATTCATGTCTTAGATAATCTGTCAATGGTCTCCTGATGACATGCACTCGTCCAATCCATCGACCAGTTTGCCGGAAATGGCGGACACGCACGAGCCAGGGGTCATCATCTGGGATGTCCAGTTTTCCGGTTGCCAGGAATTTCTCATATTCGTCCTGTTCGCTATCCACGCCGTAGGAGGGCAGCGTTTCAAGGCGGAACGCTTCTCGCTGATATGAGTCGAAGAACGTGCGCCAACCGTCATCTTCCAAGCGCACGAGCCGCCTCCAGGAAAACGGCTATGGGGATTTGGACGACCGCCTCACCTGCCGCCGTTTTCTTGTGCACGATGTAACCTTGGACGGCAATCGTGCTTTTATCTGTCATGAAGATGGTTGGGCAGTCGTCACGACCGCAATCTCCGCCGGCAATCTGCGTCAGTTCCACGTCACTCTCCCTTTTATGCAAGTACATGACTTGACGTTAGGCAGGCGAGCTACGGAACGTCAAGGTGTATGCACGTTGCCGCATAAAGTCGGAGAGTTCATCGCTCTCGTTCATGTTGGCCGTGATGCCATGCGCCTGAATCGCAGTTCTGGGTCTGTTTGCGTCAGCAGCGCTGAGACGCGTGGCGCATAGGGACGCGACACACCGGGCACAGGGACGCGACACGCGGGGAGGCGGGGGGGCGGGGGGATGGGGTTAGCGGGGGAGGAGGTCGGGGGGGAGTTTGGTGGCGGCGGGGCGGTCTAGGAGCCAGAGGGTGCGGCGGCGGCCGATCGCGCCGGCGGCGGGGACGCGGACTTCGCCGGCGCCGCGCAGCGCCATCGTGACCGCTACGGCTTTCGCTGAGCCGGAGGCGATCAGCCACACTTCGGTGGCGCAGCGGATGGCTGGGAGGGTCAGGCTGATCCGGGTGGGGGGCGGTTTGGGGCTGCCCCGCACGGCGATCACCGCGCGCTCGGTTTCGTACACCGCGGGGGAGCCGGGGAACACCGAGGCGACGTGACCATCCTCGCCGATGCCGAGTAGGCAGATGTCGAACGCCGGCGCTGGGCCGCGGTCCTCTGGGCGTCGGCGGCTCAGCAGGAGATCTTCGTAGGCATGGGCGGCGGTGTCCGGATCGTCGCCCCAGGGGCCATCCGAGGCCCCCATCGGGTGCACCCGGTCGGGATCCACACCGACGTGGTCGAGGAGCGCCTCGCGAGCCTGGGTCTCGTTGCGTTCCGGGTGGCCACTGGGCAGGAAGCGCTCATCGCCCCAGTAGAGGTCCAATCCTCGCCAGTCCACCGCGGTGGCTGCCTGAGCGCTCGCCAGCGCAGCGAGGACCGCGACCCCGATCCCGCCCCCGGTCACGACCAGCGATGCGGAGCCCGATGCGGTCTGGACGTCCACGATCCGGGTGACCAGGCGCGCGGCCGTAGCCGCGGCGAGCACCTCCGCGGTGGCATGCACCACCACATCGGGGCGGCTCACTGATCGCGCCTTGCCTCGCCGGATCGGGTGCCTTTCGCGGTGCCGACGCGACGACCCTCCACCTTGGTCATCGCCTGCAGCGCGGCATGGTAGATCTCGTCCGGGTCCAGCCTGCGCAGCTCCTCAGCGAGACACTCGCGCACCGGGCGCCGGCGCAGCGGCATCCGCCGGTCCGGTTGGCCCGGCTGACGCAAAGTGCCGACTTTCCCGTCTGGCCGAACCAACTCCACCGGGCCGGAGCGTCGCTCCAGCACCGCTGAGCTGATCCCGCCACCAGGCGGGCTGGTCTGGCGCCGCACCGGGACATTCAGGCGAGAGCGCAGCCAGCCGGCGAGCAGGTCCGCGGACGGATTGTCCGCGGCGCCGGTCACGGTGACCGCCTCGATCTCCTCATACGGCGGCAGGTCCAGGGCAGCAGCGAGGAGCATTCGCCATGGGGTGATCCGGGACCACGCCAGGTCGGTGTCCCCGGCGACGTAAGAGATGCGGCGGCTCTCCAGCGCCTTGATCGGCTGAGGGGCCGCGGCGGCGTCGGTGATCCGGCGCTGCGCCAGCTTCCCGATGGAATCCGCCGCGGGAACCGCTGGCGCCACGCCGGGCCACCACGCGACCACCGGGGAGTCCGCGAGTAGCAGCGGTACCACCACGCTGTCTCCGTGGTCGGCCAGCGGGCCGTACAGGCGCAGCACGAGCACCTCGGACGCGCCCGCGTCACCGCCCACGCGGATCTGGGCGTCCAGCCGGGTCCCGGCTCGCTTGAGGCCCCGGGCTACTACGAGCACCCGGCAGGGATGCTCCTTGCTGGCCTCGTTGGCGGCCTCGATCGACTTCTCCACCTCTGCGGAGTCGTCGGTGACGATCACCAGCGTGAGCACCCGGCTCAACGCTACTGCGCCGCCTCGCTCCCGCACGTCGATCAGGGCATGGTTCACCGCCGACGTCGTCGTCGAAGGCAGGTCAATGATCATTGCTTGCCCTTGTTCGTGCTCCGGGCGGCATGGAAGCGCTCCGCACCGTCGCGAAGGTCGATTCAGTACTCATCGTCGTGATCTACGGCCGTCGCCAGGTCCGGCCGGTCCGAGCGATCATCCGGTCCGCGGACGGCGGACCCCAGGTGCCCGCCGGGTAGGGCTCGGGTCCGTCCTGTTTCGCCCACTGCTCAAGCACCGGATCCAAGATCCTCCAGGACAGCTCCACCTCCGCGTTGACTGGAAACAACGACGGCTCGCCCCGCAGCACGTCCAGCAACAGCCGTTCGTAGGCCTCGGGTGAGGATTCGGTGAAGGCCGTGCCGTACCGGAAGTCCATCGTGACGCCGCGCACCTCCATCGCGGTTCCCGGCACCTTCGAGCCGAACCGGATGGTGACGCCCTCGTCCGGCTGGACCCGGATCACCAGGGCATTCTGCCCCAGTTCCTCGGTCATGGTCGCCTCGAACGGCAGATGCGGAGCCCGTTTGAAGACCACTGCGATCTCGGTGACCCGCCGGCCCAGCCGTTTGCCGGTGCGCAGGAAGAACGGCACCCCGGCCCAACGGCGGTTGTCCACGCCCAGCGTGATCGCGGCGAAGGTCTCGGTGGTGGAGTCCGGCCGGAAACCGCCTTCCTCGAGTACTCCGACGACCTTGGTGCCGCCTTGCCACCCGGCGGTGTACTGGCCCCGGGCGGTGGTCTGCTCCAACGGTTCCATCAGCTTCACGGCCGAGAGCACCTTGATCTTCTCGCCCCGCAGAGCTTCGGGGGAGAAGGACAGCGGCTCCTCCATCGCGGTGAGGGCGAGCAGCTGGAGCAGATGGTTCTGGATGACGTCCCGGGTCGCGCCGATGCCGTCGTAGTAACCGGCCCGGCCGGCCAGACCGATGTCCTCGGCCATGGTGATCTGCACGTGGTCCACGTAGTGGCTGTTCCAGATCGGCTCGTAGAGCTGGTTGGCGAAGCGCAGCGCGAGAATGTTCTGCACGGTCTCCTTGCCGAGGTAGTGGTCGATGCGGAACACCGACTCCTCGGGGAAGACGTCGTTGACGATCTCGTTGAGCTCCCGGGCGCTGCGCAGGTCGTGCCCGAAGGGCTTCTCGATGACCACCCGGCGCCACTGGTCACCGTTGCGCGCCGCCAACCCGGTGCGGGCGAGCTGTTTGAGCACCACCGGGAACATCGCGGGGGGGATGGACAAGTAGAAGGCGTGGTTGCCGCCGGTACCCCGGTCCTGATCGAGCTGCTCGACCGCGGCCGTGAGGTTGTCGAACGCCCCGTCGTCGTCGAAGCTGCCGGGCACGAACCGGATGCCCTCGGACAGCCGGGCCCAGACCTCTTCCCGGAACGGGGTACGGGCGTGGTCGCGGACCGCGTCGTGGACCAGCTCGGCGAAGTTCTCATCGGCCCAGTCCCGGCGGGCGAACCCGACCAACGCGAAGCCGGGTGGCAGCAGCCCGCGGTTGGCCAGATCGTAGATCGCCGGCATCAGTTTCTTGCGGGACAGGTCCCCAGTGACTCCGAAGATCACCACACCGCACGGACCGGCGACCCTCGGCAGCCGTTTGTCCCGGCTGTCCAGCAGTGGATTGACCCTGCGCTCGACGATATCCGGGCTCACTACAGCTCCTGTATGGCGTGTACCAGCGTCACGAGCCCGCCCGGCCGGTCGAGCAGGTGCAGCCGCAGCACCGGACGGCCGTGCCCGGCGAGCACGTCGGCGTCACCCAAGGCTTGGGCCCGTTGCAGCTTGCCGAGGGTGAACGCGGTATCCGGCACCGGGATGTCCTCCTCCACCGCACCGGTCAGCTGGAGGAATGCGCCGTTCTGGTGACCCCCTTTGTGGTATTGACCGGTGGAGTGCAGGAATCGGGGACCCCATCCGAAGGTAGTCTGCCGCCCCGTGCACCGGGCGAGTTCGCTGCGCAGCACCTCCGCCGACGCGTCGGCGAGGCGATCCAGGTACGCCTGCACCGCGAGATAGCCGTGCTGCGGGGTAGCGGCGATCAGCGCTCGCAGCGCGTCGCTGAGGGTGGCGACACCCTCCGGGAGCCAGCTCCCGACCGGATGCACCGCGACCACACCGTCGATGAACCGGGGTTGTGCCGGCGCGGCGTCGGTGAGCTGGGCGCGGGCCGCGACCTTCGCGGCTTCCACGTCGGGCTGGTCGAACGGGTTGATCCCGAGCAGCCGGCCGGCCACTGCGACGGCATGCTCCCAGAGCAGCAACTGCCCGCCCAGGGTGCCGCTGACAGCCACCGCGGCCGCGGGCACGGCGGGGCCGATCGCGACCGTGGTGGCATCAGGGCCGGCGTCGGCGAAGCCCGGCGCGCCCGGGCTGCCCACCACCACCGGCAACAGGCCGGTGCCGTTCTTGCCGGTGGACTCGGCGATGAGCTGCTCGGCCCAGTCCGCGAACCCCATGAGGCGCGAGCCCTCAGAGCCGCTGTCGGCGAGCACGACCTTCTCCGCCCCGGCGGCATGCCCGGCGGCCAGCGCGGCGGCCAGCCGCAGCGCCGGGTTCGCCGGGTCGTCGAGGGCGAGGCGCGGGGTCTGCTCGGCCGCATCGTCGAGTAGCTGAGTGATGTCCGCGCCGGCCAGACCGGCCGGCACCAGACCGAAGGCGGTCAGCGCCGAGTAGCGCCCGCCCACATCGGGATCGGCGGTGATCACCGCGCGGTAGCGCTGCGCTTCCGCGATCTGCTGCAGCGGTGACCCCGGATCGGTCACGACCACCAGGTGCGCCGCCGGGTCCAGCCCGGCTTCGGCGAACGCGGCCGCGAAGATCCGCCGGTGGCTGTCGGTCTCCACGGTGGAGCCCGACTTGGAGGACACCACCAGGACAGTGCGCTCGAGGTCCCCGGCGAGCGCGTCGGCCACCTGGCCGGGGTCGGTGGTGTCTAGCACGGTCAGCGCGACCTGCTCGGTGGCGCAGATCACCTCAGGGGCCAGCGATGAGCCCCCCATCCCCGCCAGCACCACCCGGTCGATGCCCTCGGCGTGCAGCTGGCCCCGCAGCGCCTCGATGGTGGCCAGCAGCGGGCGGGAGGTCTGCGGCAACCCCACCCAGGCCAGCCGCCGGGCGGCCTCGGGACGGGCCTGCGGACCCCACAGCGTCGGATCCTGCTGGGCGAGCGCTGATGCCACCTGCTCCGCCACGAGTTTGTCCACCCATGACTCGGCCGCGGCGGCCAGGCTGGCGGCGAGGATGTCGACGGTGAGTTGAGACATCGGCGCCTCAGCTCGCCGTCGAGGGTGCGGCCTTGGCCAGCTGGGCGGCCACCGTCTCACCGAGCTCGGTCCAGGATGCCGCGAATTTCTGCACACCCTCGAGCTCGAGCACGACGAACACGTCGTCGAGGTCGATTCCCACCGCAGCTAGCTCATCGAAGGTGCGCTGGGCCTGCACAGCAGTGCCCGACACCTGGTCGCCGGGCACCTCGCCGTGGTCGGCCAGAGCACGCAGGGTGTTCTCCGGCATCGTGTTGACCACCCCCGGTGCGATCAGCTCAATGACGTACTTGATGTCCGGGTAGGCCGGATTCTTCACGCCGGTGGACGCCCACAGCGGGCGCTGGGGCCGCGCCTTGAGCTGTCTCAACCGGGTCCACCGGGGTGTCGCGAACTCCTGCTGGTAGGCCGCGTAGGCGAGCCGGGCGTTGGCCACCGCGGCCTGCCCGCGCAGCGCCAGGGCGGGTTCGGTGCCGATCGCCTCCAGCCTTTTGTCCATCTCGGTGTCCACCCGGGAGACGAAGAACGACGCGACCGACGCGATCGTGGCCAGCTCATGGCCGTTGGCGCGAGCCTGCTCCAGGCCGGCGAAGAAGGCTCTGATCACCTCGCGGTAGCGCTGTACTGAGAAAACCAAGGTGACGTTGACGCTGATCCCGTCGGCCAGCGCGCCGGTGATGGCGGGCAGCCCCTCCGCGGTCGCCGGAATTTTGATCATGAGGTTAGGTCGATCGACCACCTTCCACAGCTCAGCGGCCTGGGCGAGGGTGGCATCAGTGTCGTGCGCCAGCCGGGGATCGACTTCCAGCGACACCCTGCCGTCCAACCCACTGGTGGTTTCCCAGGTGCCGCTGAACACATCGCAGGCCAACTGGACGTCCGCCACGGTGATCTCGCGGACGGCCTCGTCGACTGAGGCGCCGCGGGCAGCGAGCGTGCGTACTTGGTCGTCATAGTCTTCGGCGTGCTCCAGGGCATGGGCGAAGATCGTCGGGTTGCTGGTGACCCCGACCACGTGCAGGTCGGTGATCAGCTCGGCCAGGTTGCCCGAGGTGATTCGCTGCCGGGACAGATCGTCCAGCCAGATCGACACACCCTGCTCGGACAGGGCCCGTGGGGTATCGGTGCTGCTCACAAGGGTCCTCCGGTCCTTTCGCCCGGATTAGCAGGTTAGTCCGGGATAGCTCCGAGGGTACGGCGGGCCGCGTCAGCCACGGTTTCGGCGGTGAAACCGAATTCGCGGAACAAGGTCTGCCAGTCGGCTGACGCCCCGAAGTGCTCCAGCGAGATCACCTCGCCGTGATCGCCGACGAAACGGTACCAGGGCATCGCGATGCCGGCCTCGATCGCGACCCGTGCCTTCACCGTAGGTGGCAGCACCTGGTCGCGGTAGGCCTGCTCCTGGTCGTCGAACCATTCCATGCACGGCATGGACACCACCCGGGTGCCGATGCCCTCGGCGGTCAGCATCTGCTGCGCGGCGACGGCGAGCTGCACTTCGGAGCCGGTGGCGATCAGCAGCACATCGGGCAGCCCGTTGCCGACCTCGGGTGCGGTGTCGGAGAGTACATAACCGCCGCGGGCGACGCCGATGGCGTCGGTGCCCTCCAGGACCGGCACGTTCTGCCGAGTCAGGCAGAGTCCAGTGGGTCGGGTGCCCTTCTCCAGCAGCGCCTTCCACGCAGCCGCCGTTTCGTTCGCATCTGCCGGGCGCACTACGTCCAACCCAGGGATGGCCCGCAGTGCGGCTAGGTGCTCGACCGGCTGGTGCGTGGGGCCGTCCTCACCGAGGCCGATGGAGTCGTGGGTCCACACATAGGTGACCGGCGTTTTCATCAGTGCGGCCAAGCGCACCGCGGGGCGCATGTAATCGCTGAAGATCAGGAACGTGCCACTGTAGGGCCGGGTCGGCCCGTGCAGCGCAATCCCGTTGAGGATCGCGCCCATGGCATGCTCGCGCACCCCGAAGTGCAGGGTGCGCCCGTACGGGTGGGCGGTCCACATCTTTGTGGAGGTCTTCTCGGGACCGAACGAGTCGGCACCCTTGATGGTGGTGTTGTTGCTGCCGCCCAGATCAGCGGAGCCACCCCACAGCTCCGGCAGCTCTTCCCCGATGGCTGAGAGCACTTCCCCGGACGCCTTGCGGGTCGCAATGCCTTTCTTATCCGGCTGCCACGTCGGCAGCTTCTCGGCCCACCCGGCGGGTAGTTCCCGGCGGATCAGGCGGTCGAACAGCGCGGCCCTGGATGGGTTGGCCTGCCGCCAGCCATCAAAGGCTTGTTGCCACTTCGCGTGCGCCGCCTGCCCCCGGGCAATCACCTGCCGGGTGTGCTCGAGTATCCCCGGCTCGACGACGAAAAAGCGTTGCGGGTCGAAGCCGAGGATCTCCTTCACCGCAGCCACCTCGTCATCGCCCAGCGCGGAGCCGTGCGCATCACCGGTGTTCATCTTGTTCGGCGCCGGGTAACCGATCACGGTGCGCAGCACGATGAGCGAGGGCCTGCCGGTCTCGGCTTTAGCTGCCTCGATCGCTTCGAGGATGCCAACGACGTCCTCCCCGCCGTGGACGGTCTGCACGTGCCACCCGTACGCCTCGTAGCGGGCGCCGGTGTCCTCCGACAGCGCGATCTTGGTGTCGTCCTCGATGGAAATCTCGTTGGAGTCGTAGATCACCACGAGATTGCCGAGCTCCTGGGTGCCGGCCAGCGAGCAGGCTTCCGAGGTGACGCCCTCCTGGATGTCACCGTCGGAGGCGATGACATAGATGTGGTGGTCGAAGGGGCTCTCACCCTGGGGAGTGCCGGGGTCGAACAGGCCGCGCTCCCGGCGAGCCGCCATGGCCATCCCGACCGCGGCGGCCAGGCCTTGGCCCAGCGGCCCAGTGGTGATCTCCACGCCGATGGTGTGCCCGTACTCGGGGTGGCCCGGGGTCTTGGAACCCCAGGTGCGCAACTGTTCGATGTCTTCCAGCTCCAGTCCGTAACCGGAGAAGAACAGCTGCAGGTACAGCGTCAGGCTGGAGTGCCCGACGGAGAGGATGAACCGGTCCCGGCCGGTCCAGGCCGGATCGCTGGGATCATGCCGTAGGACGCGCTGGAACAGGGTGTAGGCCAGCGGGGCGAGGCTCATGGCGGTGCCGGGGTGGCCGCTGCCGACGCGCTGTACGGCGTCAGCGGCGAGGACCCGGATGGTGTCCACCGCGCGGGTGTCCACCTCGGTCCAATCGTCGGGAACGCGGGGGGTGGTGAGCTGGGTCAGATCGTCAATGACGGACACGTTCGTGCTCCTGACTGTGCTCGGTGCGGCGTCGCAGGCTGGGCTGCTTCGACTGGATTCCTGGTCCATTGTCACCCTAGCGAGAGAGCAGCAGCTGTGATCTCCCCCGCCAGGGCGGCCCCGAGGGGGAACATGCCTGCCCCGCAGGGAGAATGTGCCAGCCCCGCAGGGAGAATGTGCCAGCCCCGCAGTTACCATCATGTACACGGGAGTACCCGCTGGATGGCCGTCCATGCCTGCGCCGGCCTCTCCGGCGGTCGGGAGGAGCCACGGTGAGCGCAGCGGCCCAGCATTCGGGAATGCGGTGAGCAGTACCTTCCAGGCTTCCACCGCTTCCAACACCCGCCGCCGCACCGGCGTTTGGCGCGGTTACCTAGCTTTAACCAAGCCGCGGGTGATCGAGCTGCTCTTGGTCACCACGATCCCGGCGATGTTGCTCGCCGCCCGTGGTGTGCCGTCGCTGTGGTTGATCCTGGCCACGCTGCTGGGCGGCTGCATGGCTGCGGGTAGCGCGAACGCGCTGAACTGCGTCGCCGACGCGGACATCGACGCTCAGATGCGCCGGACCCGGGCCCGGCCGCTGGTCACCCACGAGGTGCCGGTCCGCCACGCGCTGATCTTCGGCATCGCCTTGGGGGCAGCCTCATTCGGCTGGTTGTGGGCCACCACCAACCTGCTCTCGGCGTTGCTGGCCGTGGCCACGATCCTGTTTTACGTCTTCGTCTACACGCTGCTGCTCAAACGCCGCACCGCGCAGAACATCATCTGGGGCGGGGCTGCCGGGTGTATGCCGGTGGTGATCGGCTGGTCCGCGGTCACCGGCACGGTGGGCTGGCCGGCGCTGGTGATGTTCGGGGTGGTCTTCTTCTGGACGCCGCCGCACACCTGGGCACTGGCGATGAAGTTCCGGGAGGACTATCAGCGGGTGGGCGTGCCGATGCTGCCCGCGGTGGCGTCGCCGCAGTTGGTGGCGCGCCGCATCGTGTTGTTCAGCTGGTTGATGGTGCTGTGGAGCCTGCTGCTGGTCCCGGTGACCAGCTGGGTCTACGCCGCGGTGGCGGTGCTCGCCGGCGGCTGGTTCGTGGCGATGGCACACCGGCTGCACACTGCCGTGCACCGCGGTCTGCTGGTCAATCCCATGCGCCTGTTCCACCACTCCAACACCTACTTAGCGCTGCTGTTCGTCGCGATCGCCATCGACTCCGTCCTGCCCCTCTGAGCAGCTACTCCGCCCGTGTCCCTCATCGGGCGGCGCGGGCGCGGGCTTTGGCAGCTTCGAGCTCTCGGTTTTTCACTGGTGCGGCGGTCACCAGTTCGTTCAGCAGGCGCGTTGAGGCCTCGGCGACCGCATCCACCGCCCGATGGAACGCCTCCGCGTTGGTCTGTGACGGCTTGGCCAACCCGCTGATCTTGCGAACGTACTGCAGCGCCGCGTTGTACACCTCGTCTCGCGTCGCCGGCGGCTCGAAGTTGAACAGCGGGCGGATATTCCGGCACATGCCGAAATCGTAAGGCCGCTCACGACTGGTTCCAGTGCCTTCCGGCCGCCCTTCGATGGGGATTACCGCGTATGACGCGCTTTATGTGCTGTTGGGGCGTATCCAGCCGCCTGCTCGGTCACTGACCAGCAGCGTGCCCGGCCCATCCCCCAGGGCATGTGCCATCGCCGGTCGCTACTGCAGGGCGTGTAACGTGCGAAACTCTAATATCACCGAGCGTACCTGGTGGAGCACCGTGACGGCTGCCGACGGCATTGCCCGGCTGCAGGGGAACCCGCTGCAGGAGGAGTGGTTATTCAGCGGTCGCCACGCGATCTTGACGCGGATCGTGGACTGGATCCGCACCGGGGAACCCGGTGCATTCGTGGTGACCGGCTCGGCGGGTAGCGGCAAGTCCGCCGTGGTGGGGCGCATCGTTGCGCTATCCCAGCCCGCGCAGCGACAAGTGGTGCTTGAGCACGCTCCCCTCGAACGGGGAGACCCGGACCCAGGCATGGGCGCCATCGATGCGGTGGTGCACCTGCGGGGCATGGGCGCCTTCGACCTCGCGGCTGTGCTGGCAGATCGTCTCCAGCTGCCCGCACCGGCGAGCTGCTGGCAGCTGGTCGAGGCAGTGGCGACAATGTCCTATCCACCGGCCCTGGCGTTCGACGGGTTGGACGAGGCGCTCCCCGAGGAGGCCACCAGGATCGTGACAGACCTGCTGGTCCCGCTGAGTGTGCTGGCGAGTGTGCTGCTCGCGACCCGGCATCAGGAGTTCGGCTGGCACCAGCCGCCGGGTCAGGAGGCCACCGTCAAGCTAGGTGACCTGTTCAGCGGAAACGCGTCGGTCATCGATCTGGACGCCGAGGTGGATACCAGACAGGACATCGAGCGGTACCTGACCCGCCGGTTGCACTCCGCTGGCCGGGCCGATCTCGTACCGCGGGTGGTGCCGGTACTCGCCGGGAAGGCGGTCGCCCAGCAGGGCGGGTTCCTTTACGCCCGCACTGTGGTCTCCCAGATTGTTCGAGGGGTCATCGACGCCCAGATGCCGGGCTGGGAAGGCGAGTTTGCCGCGACGACCGTCGGGGCGTTGGAGCACGACCTGTCGAGCAGGATCCGGGTGCGCGACGGGGTGGAGCTACCTGACGCGGCCCGGGACCTGCTGCGCGCGCTCGCCTGGGGGATGGGCCGGGGGCTGCCAGCAGGCGGGTTGTGGGAAGCTGCAGCCACCGCGCTGAGCCCGAATATGGTCGAGTACAGCGCCGCTGACGTGAACTGGGTACTCGAACACTACGAGTGCTACATCGTCGAAGACAGACCGGACGGCAAAGACGGATCTGACGGCGAGACGGCCTACCGGCTCTCACACCGCACGTTCGTTGAACACCTCGTCGCCTGTTCCCCGGAGGTGGCCGGTCGCGTGGCGGGTCTGGCGCTGGCCGAGGCCCTGGTCGCGTTCGCTCAGGAGACCTGCCACGGCGATGCGACTGATCTGCGCAGCCCCTACCTGCGACGTCACCTGCCCAGGCACGCCGTGTACGGAGGTCCCGCCGGGATTGCCGCGCTGCGCAGGCTAGCCGAGGCCGACCCCGAGCTCTTGCTGCCTGGCCTCGCGATAGCGCTCAGTGATTTCGCCGCCCATCTGTTCACGGTGGGCCGCCGCGGGGCTGCGCTCGTCGCCACCCAGGAGGCGGTCGAGACTTACCGAACACTGGCGGACGCGAACTCCACGACCTACCTGCCCGGCCTCGCGGCCTCGCTGGACAGCCTCGCGGCTCAGCACGCCGAGCTGGGAGAGCATGAGGCTGCTCTGACCCCCGCTCTGGAGGCAGCCGACATCTGCCTATGGTTGACCGAGACGTCTCCTGATATCTACTTCACCCACCTCGTTGTGTCGCTGCGCAACCTCACCCGCCAGCTCGCGGCGCTCGACCGGCTCTCCGCTGCTGTCGATGTCTACACCAGCTGTATCGAGACCTTTGCCGCGTCGCCGGCCCCCAGAGATGCGTTAATCATCGAGCGGGCCGAGTTCCACATCAATCACGGCGATGCGTCCACCGGGCTACGCGAGCTTGTCACCCTGCTGACGTTGGACGACGGCCAGACGCCGGAGCCCGTCGTGCTGGCCGCGCGCAATGTCCTGCGCGGGCACCGTTCTCGGGACGCAGCCGCCGTGAACCGGGTCTGGCAAGAGATCACCCGGACCGAACAACCGGACTGGCTGGCCCTGACCGCGGCCCAGATTGGCCTTGTCACTCAGTGGATCACGGCGCCGAACTGGGAGGTGTCGAAAGACTTCTGCGCGACGCATGCCGAGGAATTGCTGGACCACCCAGCCACCGTCGTGCTTGACGAGCTGGCACTGGTCGCGGCGGCACGGGTCGAGTTGCACCGGCATCTTCTCAATGGGATGCGGGAACTCGGACTCGACGCTGCCTACCGGCCCCTGCTGCTCAGAGATCTGCTGATGGACTGGATCAAGTTGCAGGACTGGCAGGACTCGCGATCCTTCGCCGAAGAGCACGCAACGGATCTGCTCACCGTCGAGGCCGAGGTCGCGCTGATCCACCTCGGGAATCCCATTGGCACCCTGGTGCACGTCGCGCTGCTCCGCCTAGCCCGGCGGGAGGGTTTCAAGGCTGCCTATGCCTGCGTGACCGATCGCCAGATGGCGGCCAATCGGATGCAGCGGGCGCTCACCGAGGTGGAACCGGACCCCATCGCCGAGCTCGCCGCGCTGGAGGGGCAGGTTTTCGGTGAGCGATTCACCGCCGCCGCGCATCTTGCCCTCGCCGCATCGCTCATGGGTGAGGTGGTGATCGACCCCACCAGGCTGGAGGAGCTCGCCGAGCAGGCCGACCCAGCTGATCGGCAGCGGGTCGCAACCGAGGTCGCCGATCTCATCAGCCGGGTCCCGGATCGGGTGGAGCTGTTCGGTACCCTGCCCGAGATCCTGCTCAGCCCCGACGTACTCAGCGGCGGTCGGGGTGAGTCGGCCCCGGAGACACCGGCCTGAGGTGGGGGTTACCCTCGCCGGCGGCCTAGGAGTTGGGACGAGGCTCGGGACATAACCGAGGTATGGGGTAGGAGAGTGATGGAGAGCACGGCTGTCGAGGACTATCGCGCGTGTCTGGAGGGGGTCGCGCTGCTCGGCGAGCGCGACCTCGACGGGGCCGTCGCCGTTCTGGAACCACTGGTCGACACCGAGAACAGCCCGTGCCGGGTTGAGGCCGCGTTCCTGCTGGGCGTGGTGCGTCTGACCCAGGCGATCTCCATGAGTGCGCGACGCCGCGACGCCGCGGAGGCCTTCGCCGTCGCCGCGGCAGGCGCGAACCCGGTGTACAGCCCTGCCGCGGCCTACCGGTACGCGACTCTGCTCGACACAGGTGATCAGGAACACTTCCGAGCATGCTGGCAGCGCGTGGTGGATACCGGAAGCCGGGTCTACAGTCCAGTCGCGCACTATGCGATCGGCCAGAGCTGGCGCCGGGACGGTCGCGACGACGAGGCCGAGAAGGCCATGTTCGAGGCCTATGCCAGCGGGGACACGGAATACGCGCCCAAGGCTGCGGTGTGGCTGACCGCGCACGCCGCCCGTAACGGCAAGTGGGACGGGGTCAAGGCGATCGACGTCATGACCAATATTGAGTACGGTCCGTTTTTCCTGCACAACGACTTCGAGCAGCGTCGACAATCGGCGTCGATATGGCGTTACCAGCTTCTGGACACCCTGAATCCAGTGACCGTGCTGCGGGCTACCCACGCCCTCGCGCAGTTTGACGGTGTCACCGAGACGCCCAGCCTGCAGATTCTGTTGCGCGACTACCTGGACAAACAGACCAACGGCGCGGAGACTCCGGAACCTGCCGAGGCCCCGGAACTTACGGAGACCTCGGAGATTTCAGACGATCTGCAGATCCCGGCTTCCGAGGCCCACCTATGGCAGCGGCCGTGGTGGCTCACAATCGTGTCCTCCCATCAGGAGCGCGGCACGCTGCCTGAGCTGACCCATGACCTATTCTGGCTCATTGACCGGTTCTATTCCCGCATCGCCTGGCCCTACGCAGAGCATGATATCGGGGAGGATTTGCTTGGCTTGCTTCACGATCTCATGCACTCAGTGGATGACTTCCGGTGGGGCTGGCTGCTACAGGAAAGCGTCCGGCAGCGGATGAACGCCATTCTGGGGGAAGAGGTGCTACCACCTTACTGGCCCAATCATGACCAGCCCGACGCGGACGAAGCAGAATCCTGAACCCTCCGCTACCTGCTTGACGGCTTGACGAGTCGGCGCCCAGCAACCTGACGGAAAATTTCGTCGAGCTATTTGGCCGACCAACCGGTATCGGGTTGTTCGTCGGATTCCTTGATAAAAAGCCTCGGACCGGGCTCGGGGCCGACCCGCTGGTAGATGTCACCGACATTCCCCGTGACCGTGCCCTCGGGGTTGCCTTGCCCGACCAGGGAC
>JBOHFW010000333.1:0-4300 GCA_050699835.1 Pseudonocardiaceae bacterium
CTCCGCTGGGATCCACCAGACCACGTCGTAGTCGGTCCCGTGGCGGTGGGCGTACTCGATGGCCAGCGCGGTCTTGCCGATCCCGCCCATCCCGTGCAGGGCCTGCACCACCGCCATCGAGCGCTTGTCCCGCAATGCAACCCGCAACGCGGTGAGCAGCTCGCCGCGTCCGGTGAACACCAGGCTGCGGGCGGGCACGTTCCATACCCGTCCCGCTGTGGCCCGCCGCTCCGATCCCGCGTCGGACATCTCCCGCAGCGCCTGAAACAGCTTCTCGCTGAGCTCTGCCGGGCTGGTGACCGTGATGATAGTCAGCTCACTGTCCGCCAGCTGTTTCCGAACGCCGCTTGCCGGGTGCCGTGCTGCGGGTCGACGAACAGGTCAGCCGGGCCTTCGGCGTCGTCGCCGAGCAGGAAGACGAGCCGGAGTATGCCCGCCTGGCTCGCGGTCTCGAACTCCAGCTCGGTGTAGGACAGCTCTGGCCGGTCCCGCACCAGAGATCCATACCGGAACCCGACGATAGCGACGAACACGTCGGCTGCGAGCACCGCGTCCCGGCACACCTGCTCGGGTTTCTGGTCGCGCGCGGTGAAATACGCCATATCCCCGACGACATCCCCTGCCCGGGACACCGCATTCTCTGCGGCAGCCACGAACGACCGGCGGGCAGGCAGCCGCCGCAACTCCGAGGTGTGACTTAAAAACACTCGCCGTGACCGTGCTGGCACGCTCCGCAGCATCCCATATCGGCGATGTCGCGATGGTCGTCGGCGGATCGCATTGCTGGCCCGGCCGGGCCAGGGCGTCGGCCAGATAAGTGATCTAGACCTGCCGGTTCCGGACGGCACTCTGGTTTGAACATATCTTCCCTGCTAGCCGCGTCTATCTAGCTTGATGCTTGCCTGTCTAGCTTGATAGAATTACACTCATGGTCAACCGGAGGATGAAGCCGGCGCAGGTGCTCACGCTGGTCCGCAAGCTCGCCAGGCAGCATGACCTTACCGTCGAAGAGCTGCCGAAGCGCGGCAAGGGATCGCACCGCATCTTCGTGCTGGTCGACGTTGAGGGCAACGACGTTGGCCGGTTTGGTCTTACGGGGCACTCTCGCGACCTGTCGTCGAAGGTGCTGCAGAGCACCGAGGACAGCCTGGCTCACCTGCTCGGCGAAAAGTGGACGGAGGCCCGATGACCAGCTATGACGTGACTGTCACTCGTGACGACAACCTGTGGGTCGCTGCCATCGATGGTGTCGGCGCCACCGATGTCAAGCACTTCTCTGATCTTGATGTTGAGGTTCGCGACTACATTGCCGGCATGACCGATGCCGACCCCGATGACTTTGGCATTCACTGGCGCTACGAAGTCAACGGCCGCGATGTGACGGATTCTCTAGTTCGTTTCATGGCCGCCGAGCGCGAGCTCCGTGAGGTGATGGAGGCGGAAGCGGCGAAGGCCGCCGAGCGCGACGCAGCGAGACTGGATGCGATCAACGCGGTGAGATCTGCCGGGTTGTCTCAGCGCGTCGCGGCCGACGTGGTCGGATTGTCGCATCAGCGGGTCCACCAGCTGGTGAACAGCCAGGCGAAGTGACATCCCGGCGGGACCTCAGCCAACCCGCAGTGCGCTCGCTACCGGAACAGCGCCCGCTGTGGCAGCGTTGCTAGAGCAGCAACGGTGTAATCCTGATGATTCTAGAGGTG
This sequence comes from Pseudonocardiaceae bacterium, assembly GCA_050699835.1. Lineage (GTDB taxonomy): Bacteria > Actinomycetota > Actinomycetes > Mycobacteriales > Pseudonocardiaceae. The sequence goes on from JBOHFW010000333.1 coordinate 1,701, forward strand.
GTGGGGCGCGGTGGACCCGCTGGACTCGTACTCGCGCACGGTCAGCTCGGTGGCGGCGGCGGTGACCCCGCACGTCGCCAGCCTGCGGATCGGGCCGGGCGTGGGGTCAGCGGTGGTCTTCGCCGATGATGGGCTGCTGCTCACCAACGCGCACGTCGTGGGCGCCGCCCACAACGGCGTCGCGGCGTTCACCGACGGCACCGAGAGCCGCTTCGACGTGGTAGGCGCCGACCCGCTCTCCGACCTCGCGGTGCTCCGGGCCAGGGGCGCGACGCCGGCCGCGGCCGTGCTGGGCGACGCCGACGAGCTGGTCGTCGGGCAGTTGGTGGTCGCCGTCGGCAACCCGCTGGGCCTGGTTGGATCGGTGACCGCCGGGGTGGTCAGCGCGCTGGGCCGCTCCCTGCCAATGCGCTCGGGCCGGTCCATGCGGTTCATCGAGGACGTAATCCAGACCGACGCCGCGCTGAACCCCGGCAACTCCGGGGGGGCGCTGGCCGACGCGACCGCCAAGGTGGTCGGGATCAACACCGCCGTCGCCGGTTTCGGACTCGGCATGGCGGTGCCGGTCAACGCGACCACCCGCCGAATCATCGGCGCGTTGCTCGCCGATGGCCGGGTGCGCCGGGGTTACCTAGGACTGGTCGGGGTACCCGCCCCGCTGCCCACGCCGGTCGCGCAGCGGACCGGGCAGAAATCGGGCCTGCGCCTGGTCGAGGTCATCCCGGGCAGTCCCGCCGACCGGGCCGGACTGCGCACCGGGGATCTCGTGCTCAGCGCGGGACGCCAGCCGGTCACCAACGCCCAGGGCATCCAGCGCCAGCTGTTCTCCGAGGCCATCGGCACCCGGCTGCCGATCACCGTGCTGCGCAACGGCGCGATGGTAGACGTGATCACCGTGCCGACCGAGCTGGTGGCGCGCTGACCCGATGCGCGGGCGCCGGCGGCAATTATGCGAATATCACTCTGTGCGCGGGCGGTATAACTGGCCGTGGCGGGGCGGTCCCTCGTTCGTCACCCCGGACGGCTCGCAGGTGGTATTGCATAACGCTGCGCTGGATACCTCCCGGCCGTGGTCGTGCAACTTCGTCGCCCTGGTACGAGGCGCCCGGCGGAGCTTCACCATCGCCGAGGCCGGCGCCTTCGACTGGCACAGCACCTACACCACCATCCCCGATCGGCTGCACCGCCAGCCCTACCGGGGCGCTGAACTCATCGTCGGCATCCGGGATAGCCTGGCCCGCACCGAGGCTCCCGACTACCGGGCCGCCTGGCGGGGGCAGTGGTTCGAGCTGCACACCAGGGCCAGCGGTGCACCCGAGGGCATCACGGCGGTCTTCGACGCGTTCCGGTTGACCGACACGCCGCTGGGGATGCTGGCCCAGCCGCGGAGCGCCGCGCAGGCTCTCCTGGAGCCCGTGCGGGTCGCCAAGGAGGTGCCCGGGATCGGCTATCTGACGATCGAACGTCCCGGCACGAGCCCGGTGGTGATCCCGGAGCACCGGGGTTATCCGACCCGGCATGGGGAGCTGTGGCGCCAGCCGCTCAGGCCCGGCGCCCAGGGTCGGTCCCGGTCGGACGCGCTGGTCCTCGCCACTCCCACGGCGGTCACCCGGCTGGTTCCCGGACCGACTGACACCGCGGATCCGAACGAGGCAGTAGCGTTTCTCAACGAGCTGAATGTGATCTGGGAGCCCGCATGATCCTGCTAGGAGTGCCGGTGCTCGCGGGTGCGTTCCTGCTCGTCGAGGCCGGGCTCGAGCACCTGCGGACACCCAGGTATCTGGCTCGCGCGGCGGGCACCGGCTTGGCGACGGCCCGGGTCATCGCGGTTGCAGAACTCGTGATCGGGCTGCCCTCGGTCGCCGCGGTGGTCTTCGGCATCGCCGAGCTGCGCTGGGCGCTGGCCGCCCAGACGGCAATGTACCTGGCCTTCGCCGCGCACCTGTGGTGGCGGCACCGCCGGGGGGACCAGTCCGATTGCGGCTGCAACCGGATGGGCACTCAGGTCGGTCCCGGCTCGATCGGCCGGGCCGTGGTGCTGGCGATCGCCACCCTGGCGGCGACGGCGCTGCATCCTGCGGCTTCGTTGCCCGGCGGCGGAATCGGGGTCCTGCTGGTGGCCTGCGCACTGATCCTGGCGGTGTTGCTGTACACCCTCCCGGCGGCAGTCGACAGGCGAGCCGCGTGAGCGTGCTGACCGCCGTGGTCGCGCTGGCCTGGGGCTGCTTGGCCGTGCTGACGCTGGCGATGGCCGGGATGTTGCGGCAGATCCGCGAGCTCCAGACCGAGGTTGCCCAGCTGCGAGCTGACCAGGGGACACAGCCCTGGCGCGCCACCACCGCTCGCCCGGTGCCGGAGCTGGCCGGCGACGGGCACCTGGTGTTGCTGGTGCTCGATCCTGGATGCGGCCTGTGCGACGCGGTACACGAGCCATTCACCCAGCTAGCCGCCCAACATCCGGGCATCCGGTTCGAGGTGCTGTCTCCGCGTGCCCCCCGAACTCAACAGCGCTGGGCTGACGCGCCGGGCATCCGATCCCGGGTCGACCCCGAGCTCGTCACCGCACTCGACCTGCCCTGGGCACCGGCCCTGCTGTACCT
>JBOHFW010000334.1:0-9951 GCA_050699835.1 Pseudonocardiaceae bacterium
GTCTCCATATCGGTGGCGCGGGACATAAAAAAGGCCGTGTCCCCGCCAGTGGGGGACACGGCCAACGTACAGAGGCCGACTTACGCGGCCACGGATTCACCGCGCATCACGCGGAGTATCCCAGTACCAAAGATGATCGTCGCCAGAGCGGTCACCAGGTGCAGGAAGTTGTCCCCATCCGCCCCAGCGGGGATGGCCAGCAGGTTGAGGTATCCCAGGAAGCCGATCACGGTGGCCAGCACGTAGATACTGCCGATGGCGATGTTCAACCCCTCGTTGCCGGCCGGGGTCAGTGCAAACGCCCCCAGCAGCCAGAATGCACCAATGCCGATGTGCACGATGTTGTGGTAGGGGTTTACCAGGAAGAGCCCGAAAATACTGCGGTCAGTCATCTCGGTGATGTTGGCGAAACCCGAGACGAAGAACCCGATGATCCCGGCCACTATGTAGATGGAGCCGAGGACCATCGAAGCGTTCTGCTCGAAGGCCCTGCCCCGCCCTCTGCTCTGGAGCTTGATTCCGAACTTGTCCTCTGGACTCACTACCATGTCTGTCCCCTTCCCACGACACCGACGGCTCACCGGCGAGGCGCGTAACCCTGCGTCACGCCACCACCGCATGTCCTTGATACGAACTTCGGCTTGTGGCAGCCCACGGTTCACCCCCTGACCGTCTGATCACTCTATCGGATGCCAAAGATCGGCCAGACAGCTGGGGTGGAACTCTGCCCGGATCCGGGACCTGTGCACGACAACGTCCGCGCAGGGGGGGCCGATCGGTGGTGACACGGCGCCAGTACGATGCTGCCCTCCGTGACGAATGACCTACGGATGGCACGCTGAACAACGATCCAGATTGTTTACGCACAGTAAGCACCAGCTTACGCTCTGATGGATGGAAGTGGGCACCATGACCAGCCTATTGGGCTCGTTGCGCCGGAGACGAGTGGTAGTCATCGCTGTCGGGGTGGTGCTGGCCCTCGGGCTCGGAACATCTGCGGCGATCTTGGGTCCTGAGCTCTTCGCGTCCGGCCAACCCGCGAAAGCGGCAAACACCACGGACAAAGAGGACACCTCGGCCAAGTCCCTGCCCGCCGGCTTCAGCAAGTTCCGGAGTGATGCAGCTGGCTTCGAGCTCGCCTATCCGTCCTCCTGGACCAAGCTCAGTCCGAAGGATCCCCAGGTCCTCCTGCTCATCGCGCAGGGCACCCAGGACTCCGTGCTGGTGCGGGCCAGCGAGCTTCAAGAGTCGGTAGGACCACAACAGCTTCCGGCTGCCAGGCAGGTGACGGACAAGCTCGTGACGTCCAACAATTCGGTTCAGATGATCACTGAGCCGCGGCAGATTGAGCTGGGTGGGCTACCTGGCTTCTTCTACTACTATTCCTTCAAAGACTCCGCCAGCGGCCAGGAGGGTGCGCACTCGCACTTCTTCCTCTTCAACGGCAAGACCATGATCAGCATGGTCTTTCAAACCCTGCCCAGGGATCGTTTCGCCTCAACCGCCCCGACTTTCGACAAGATCTCAGCTTCGTTCCGCGCCGTGAAGAAGTGACGCTCTTGGTTCGCTCACAGCCAGCTGGGCAACTCGGGTAGCCCTTCGGGGGCGATGAGCTGGTTCCCGGAGGAACGGCCGGTGAGCCAGCCGGCCAGCTCCTGTACCGACCCTGAAACAGGCATAGGAGACCCGGTCTCGGGACCGAAGACGGCCGGTTCCTCACCGGATACCTGTACCTCGATCCGGTGTGACACGCGGGTGTCCATCCAACTCGCCACGTCACGCACCAGTGCAGTGGCAACGTCCTCGGGCACTACGTCGATCTCGATGCCGGTGCCGAGATCGACCAGGTGTAGCCACACCTCACGGGCCCGCGCCCACGGAACGACCAAGGCGGGGACGGCATCGTGCCTGGTACGCACCATGGTTCGCCAGTGCTGCGCGGACAGCTGGCTGGCTGCTGCCGCGAAGGCCGCTGCGGTGCGGCAAACGTCATCGAGCTGCTCGGCCAGCGGTCGTGCTGCGCCGGCCTCAATATCCGCTGCGCGCGCCTCCATCGACGGGTACATCGGTGTCTCGATCCCGGTGCGCGCCCAGGTCAGGAGCCGCACCAGTCCTTCCGCATTCCGGGCGACGTGGGTGATCACGTGGCCGCGGGTCCAGCCGGGTAACCGGGATGGCCCGCCGATGTCGTCCAGCTCCAGGACGGCTTGCTCGAACAACGCCTGCCCCTGCGCCACCCAATCCAGGGCGATGTCCGGCCGGATCACGCGGCGTCCGTGCGGTGGACATTGCCATGACGTTCGATCGGCTCGGCTACCGGAATGGCGCACCTCCGGCGTTCTGTGGGCGAGGACGTCGAAGGTGAGTCTTGCACGCGGGTTGGTGGTCGTTGAAGACCTTCAATTGCCAGGTTGGCGGTCCTTGAAGAGCGGCAAACTTACAAGATCATGGCGGGACGGTAGGTGGCGGCTTCGGGGTAGCGGGTCAGCACCGCCTCGACATCGGCGATGACCGCCGCCACCTGGTCGAAGGCCGCCCCGGTGAACGGGAGGCGGTCGGCGAGCAGGGCGTCCAGCTCGGCCCGGTGCAGCGGTAACCGGTCGTCCGCGGCCAGCCGGTCGAGCAGGTCGTTGGCAGCGCCGTTCTCCCGCATCGAGACGGCGACCGCGACGGCGTGCTCTGCGATCACCGCGTGCGCGCTCTCCCGTCCCAGGCCGGCTCGCACCGCGGCGATGAGGATTTTCGTGGTGGCCAGGAACGGCAGGTAGCGCTCCAGTTCCCGCTCGATCACCGCAGGGTAGGCGCAGAACTCGTCGAGCACCGTGAGGAAGGTCTCAACCAACCCGTCGAAGGCGAAGAACGCATCCGGCAGCGCAACCCGGCGGACCACCGAGTCCGATATGTCACCCTCGTTCCACTGCGCGCCGGAGAGCTCGGCCACCATCGAGGCGTACCCGCGCAACACCACCGCCAGGCCGTTGACCCGCTCGCAAGAGCGGGTGTTCATCTTGTGCGGCATGGCACTGGACCCGACCTGTCCGGGCTGGAACCCCTCCGTCACCAGTTCGTGGCCGGCCATCAGCCGGATCGTGGTCGCCAACGACGACGGCGCCGCGGCCAGCTGCACCAGGCAGGTCAGCACCTCGTGGTCCAGAGACCGCGGGTACACCTGCCCAACGCTGCTCAGCACGCGACCGAAGCCCAGGTGCGCGGCCACTCGCTGCTCCAGGGTGGCCAGCGCGGCGGGATCACCACCGAGCAGATCCAGGGCGTCCTGGGCGGTACCTATCGGGCCCTTGATTCCGCGTAGCGGGTAGCGGGCGAGCAGTTCCTCGAGCCGGGCAAAGGCCACCAGCAGCTCATCAGCCGCGCTGGCGAACCGCTTGCCCAGCGTGGTGGCTTGGGCAGCGACGTTGTGGCTGCGCCCGGCCATCACCAGCTCGCTGTACTCGGCGGCGCGGACCGCCAGCCGGGCGAGCAGCGCGATGCAGCGATCCCGCACGTGCTCCAGCGAGCGGCGGATCTGCAGCTGCTCCACGTTCTCCGTGACGTCCCGCGACGTCAGTCCCTTGTGGACCTCCTGGTGACCGGCCAGCGCGTTGAACTCCTCGATGCGCGCCTTGACATCGTGCCGGCTCACCCGCTCCCGGGCGGCGATCGATTCGAGATTCACCGTAGAGAGCACCCGCTGGTAGTCCTCGAGCACCTGCGCCTCGACTGCCACGCCCAGATCGGCCTGGGCGCGCAGGACCGCCAGCCACAACTGCCGCTCGAGCACCACCTTGTGCTCCGGTGACCACAGCCGGACCAGCTCACCGGAGGCGTACCGCGCCGCCAGCACGTCGGGGATCACCAAGACAGCCTACGGGCTGGAGAAGTCGACTCCAGGCGTATCTCGACGGGGTCGGCGGCACTCAACTGAGTCAGCCGGTGCAGAAAGGAGTAACGCATGAGCACGGTCGAGACGGACACCCTGCTCGCGGTGCGGGCCAGCCGGCTCTTCGACGGGGACCGGAGCTTCGGGCCGAGCATGGTGCTGATCGGCGGTGGCCGGATCGTCGACGTCGACACCACGGGCGCGCCGCCTCCAGCGCACGCTGAGATGATTGATCTGGGCCGCGATGTCTGCCTGCTTCCCGGGCTCATCGATGCGCACGTTCACCTGGCTCTCGATTCCAGTGCCGATGTCGTGGCCCGGCTCGCCGCCCTCGACGACGGGCAGCTGTTGGCCCCGATGGCCCAGGCGGCCCATCGGGCGCTACGGGCCGGCATCACCACCGTGCGGGATCTAGGTGACCGCAGCTTCCTGGCGCTGAGGTTGCGCGAGCAGCTCGACGCCTGGGGGGATCCAGGACCGGAGATCATCGCGTCCGGTCCGCCGATCACCATCCGTGGTGGTCACTGCTATTTCTTCGGTGGAGCGGCCACCGGAGCCCACGAGCTCCGCGCCGCGGTTCGCCGGCGGGCCGAGCAGGGCTGTGAGGTCGTCAAGGTGATGGTCAGCGGTGGCCACCTCACGCCAGGCAGCAGCCCCTACGAGTCCCAGTACGACCTCGCAGATCTGCGCCTGATCGTGGCCGAGGCGCACCGGCTCGGGCTGCGCACCGCGGCGCACGTGCACAGCCCGCGCTCGATCGCCGACGCCGTCACCGCGGGCTTCGACACCCTCGAGCACGTCACGTTCTGCACCGCGGACGGGGTGAGCGCCGATCCCGCGACCATGGCCGCCATCGTCGAGTCGGGGGCTGTGGTGAGCGCGACGGTCGGCGAGGTGCCCGGTCTGGGAGGACTGCCGGTCAGCGTCGCCGGCAGTCTCGAGATCATGATCGAGAGCTGGGCCCGGTTGCATCGCAGCGGCGCTCGCATTGTCCCGGGAACCGACGCCGGGGTAGGCCCGTCCAAACCGCACGACGTGTTGCCCTATGGGCTCGCCGCGCTCAGCGGGCTGGGGATGACCAACCTCGAGGCGCTGCGGGCCGCTACCTCGGTCGCCGCGGCTGCCTGCGGGCTCACCGGCCGCAAGGGCCGGCTAATCCCGGGGGCCGACGCCGACCTGCTCGCCGTCACCGGAGACCCGCTGGCTGACATTCGCGCGGTGCACGACGTCGTAGCAGTCATTCGCGCCGGTCGCCGCGTCCGCTAAGACGGGCACTCGGGCACGACACACCGGGCAGTAGGGCGCGACACGCGGTCTACTCGGGCGTGTCGGCTGGGCTGGCTCGCTGCGCTTGGGTCAGCACGTCGATCACCATTTCCAGCCAGCGCAGGCTGCGGCGGTAGCTCTCGGTGTCCTGTGCCGACGGTGCGGGGGGCAGGATGCGTTCCGGCGAACCGGAGATGCTGACCCGTCCGGAGACGTCCAGCACGACGTGCAGGGTCTCCAGCATCCAGCCCCACTCGGCGGCCGACGGGTAACCCCGGCCGGGGAGCTGGACCACGCCGCCGTGCCGGGGCAGCGTGCCGAGCACCCGGGTCAGGCTGTGCTCCAGATCGTGCAGCACCCAGCCTTCCCAGAGCTGGCGGACCGGACCGGTCTCCGTGGTGCCGCACCAGTAGTCCACGACATAGGCCAGCCGGCCGTCGATGGTGCCGATGGGCACCGGCAGTCCGGTGACCTCGGCCAGCGGGTCGTCGGTGCACCCGGCAAGCTGCCAGCGCACCAGCTCGCGCAGCCACGACCATTGTTCGCGGAGGAAGCGAACGCCTTCCGGCGACAGCGTGAGCAACAGTTGCTCGCCTTGGCGGTCGCAAATGACCATTGTCTTGCTCAGCCTCCACTCCGCGATGATCGTCGGGGAGGTTATCGCGTTAAGTACCCGCGGACCGGCCATCGTCACGGCGCGTCGGATTCAATCCGATATCGCTGCGGTAATGCCCGCCAGATAGGTGAACCTGCTCGACACGCTGGTAGGCCTGCTTGCGCGCGGCAGCCAGATCGGCCCCGGTCCCTACCACGGAGAGTACCCGCCCACCAGCCGACACCACCGCCCCGTCAGCACGGCGGTGGGTGCCCGCGTGCAGTACTCCCTCGCCCGCAGAACCGGAGATCACATCTCCGGTTCTCGAGGTGCCGGGATAGCCCTCGGAAGCCACCACGACCACCACCGCAGCTCCCGGATCCCACATCAATGGCGGCTGCTGGGCTAGCGTGCCGGTGGCGGTGGCCATCAGCAGCCCGGCCAGTGGGGTGTCCAACAACGCCAGCACCACCTGAGTCTCCGGATCACCGAAGCGACAATTGAACTCGATCACCTGCGGGCCCGCGCCGGTCAGCGCCAAGCCGGCGTACAGCAACCCGGAAAACGGCAGACCCCGCCGGGCCAGCTCGTCCACCACCGGCTGCACGATCCCGTGTTCGACGTCGGCGACCAGCGACTCCGGCGCCCAGGGCAACGGCGCGTATGCGCCCATCCCGCCGGTGTTCGGGCCGACGTCCCCGTCGCCGACTCGCTTGAAATCCTGAGCGGGCAGCAGCGGCACCACCGTGCGGTTGATGTCGACCAGGCAGAACAGCGAGGCCTCCGGGCCGTCCAGGTACGACTCGAGTAGTACCGGGTGGCCGCCGTCGAGCAGGGTCAGCGCGTGCGCTCTGGCCACGTCCAGATCCTCGGTGACGACGACTCCCTTACCCGCGGCCAGCCGGTCGTCCTTCACCACCCAGGGCGGCCCGAAGTGGCTCAACGCCGCATCCAACCGGCCTGGGTTGTCTACCAGCTCGCTGCGTGCGGTGGGCACCTCCGCAGCAGCCATCACGTCCTTGGCGAACGCCTTGGATCCTTCGATTCGCGCCGCGCCAGCGGAGGGACCGAAGCAGGCGATGCCAGCCGCGCGCACGGCGTCGGCCGCTCCGGCCACCAGCGGCGCCTCCGGGCCGATCACCACGAGATCGGCCGACCAGGATGCGGCCAGGGTCGCGATCGCGGCCGGGTCGGTGACATCCGCACCGGACTGCTCGGCCAAGGCCGCGGTGCCGGCATTGCCGGGCGCGCAGGCCAGCGCGGTGACCACCGGGTCGCTGGCCAGGGCCAGCACCAGCGCATGCTCGCGGGCGCCAGCACCGATCACGAGAACTCGCACGGTGCGCAGGGTACGGTGGGTCACCGGGCGCTAGCCCTCAACCTGGGGAAACCAACCAATTCGACGTCGCGATAGTCGGTACACTCATGACCGGAGCTGGTGGACCATCAGCACGTCAGGGGATGCTGGGCGGGGTGGAACGAGGACATGAGCAGCGCGGGCGAGTTCAGCTCGCGGCGAGACGTGGCCCGCGCCTGGTCCCAGGCGGTGACTCCGACCGCCGAAATACCGTTACCGCAGGACCTCATCACGGAATGTCTGTGTGGCCACGTCGACACAATAGTTGAGGCACTCCTGCAGGAGCCTTTCTCGTCCCAAACAGTGCTGGAGGCCGCCACCGCGCTGGTAGCCCAGGGCATCGGCGGTGAGCAGGCGCTGGGTCGCACCATTGAGGTGCTCGGGCAGGTCCTTCCCAGGCTGCCTGAGCTGAGCGGTCTCTACGGGCTGGCCGACAAGGTGCCGTCCGTGCTCGGCGCCATAGCGATCGGGTTTGCCGCTGCGGTGCGTCGCCGTGGCTTCGCCGATCGCCAAGCATGGTTCCGGGAGGTTTTCGCCTCCGCACCAGTGGGCATGGTGGTCAGCCGGTTGGACGGCACCATCACCGAGACCAACGGCGCGCTGACCGGGATCCTGCACTACCGGCCCGCCGAGCTCACCGGCCACACCCTGGCTGGGCTTTTCGATCCGGATGACGCGGCATCGCTGCAGGTCGGCTATAAGTCGCTGCTCGACGGGACGCGGGAACGCCTCCATCGCCGGACCAAGATGCGCACCGGGCGCGGAGACACCACCGGGGTCGCGCTGACGGTGTCCGTGCTGCGCGACGCGTCCGGCAACCCGAAGCGCCATCTCACGACGGTCGAGGACATCGCTGACCAGGCGTTACTTGAACAGCGGGTGCGTCATCAGTCCCTGCATGACTTGCTGACCGGGTTACCCAACCGGCTGCACTTCGGGACCTATCTCGAAGAGCTGCTCGAGCGTCACCGTAGCTCCCCCGTCACGCTGTACAAGATTGATCTGGATTGCTTCGGGGTCGTCACCGACGGGCTCGGCATCGGCATCGGTGATCTCCTGCTGATATCGGTTGCTGACCGGCTCCAATCGTTGGTCGCCGACGAGAAAGCTTTCGTCGCCCGATTTGATGCCGACGAGTTCGCGATCGTCATCGAGGAGTCGCCGACCACCCCCGATGCCGCCACCCTGGCCGCGCGAATCAATGCCGAGCTGTCCGAACCGGTCTACATCGGCGGCCGCGGGCTGGCCGTTTCCGCGTGCATCGGCGTCGTACGACGTACCGCTGGTGAGACTGATGCCATGGAGCTGATCCGGGCCGCGGAGGCGACGCTGCACCGGGCCGAGCGAACCGGCCGCGGGCAGTGGGGGATCTACGACCCGATCGCCGACGCGCAGGAGCGTGCTCGGTACGCGCTGGCCACTGACATGCCCGGGGCTTGGGAGGACGGCGAGGTCACGGTCTCCTACCAGCCGCTGGTGCGGATCGACCCCGCGGCGGCCGACGCCGGGCGGACGGTGGCGCTCGCGGCGCTGCTGTGCTGGGAGCACCCACAGCACGGCGTGGTATCTCACGAGGATGGTCTCGCCCTCGCCGAGCGGACCGGCCTGGTCCTCAAGCTTGGGCCATGGCTGCTCCAGTGCGCCTGCGAGCACCTGCGAAGCTGGCGTGACCAACTCGGTCCCGCCGTGCCGCCGGTCCGCGTTGACCTGACGGCCTACCTGACCCAGCACCCCGACCTGGTGGCCGTGGTGCACGACACCCTGGCGGCCACCCAGCTGGCGCCGCAGGACATCCAGCTCGGGATGCCGGTGGAGGCCATCGTTGCCGGGCATGGGGACGCGGTGGACAACATACGCACTCTGGCCGAGATCGGCGTGTGCATCGTGCTCACCCGGTACGGTCAGGCGGTCGGCAACCTCGTTCTCCTGGAAACGCTGCAGGTAAAGGGCGTTGAGCTGGCTGGCTCGTTGGTGCAGATCGCGACTACGAAGCCCGACTCGGTGCTGCGCCCCGCGTTGGCCAGCCTGGTGCCGTTGATCCGTCGCACCGGCGCCGCAGTGGTGGTGGCGGACATCGATGACGCCGAGCAGGTTTACTGGTGGCGTGCCATCGGAGCCGACGCGGCACGCGGTGGCGCGTTCGCCGAGCCGGCACCACCGGAGGACATCCCCACGCTGCTGCGCTGATACTCACGACCTCAGCGCCTGCACCAGCAGGTACTCCGCCTCCAGTGCTCATGCCGCGTGGCGCAGTATCGCCACCTCACGGGCCAGGTCCTGGCAGGCCGAGTCCCGCCGCGCCGCCGCAGCCTCCTGCAACGGCCCGAGACCATCCCGCACCGGCACCGACCGCAGGCGCCTCGCCAATTCGATCACCCGCGCGGCCGTTTGCAGGCCAGATCGCAGTTCGCCGCCTCGGAGCTGCGCGGCTGCGAGCAGGCCAGAATTGTTCACTGCGCAGGTCACGGCGTGACCCGCCCCCTTCACGGCGGCTGACAACGCCAGCGTGGCTCGGTCAAAGCGGCCGAGTGCGAAATATGTGCAGCCCTCGATATGGGGAACGGCGGTCGCAAAGTGCTCCCAAGGCCGGGGTTCGTCGCTTGCTGCTTGATGAGAGTCGTGCGCCCGGCGCAGTGCGGCGAGCGCCTCCTCCGCCATACCGAGCAGGCCAAGGGCATACGCGCAGTCAAATTCCAGTCGGGAGCGGGCCAGGGGACTACGCGCGGACGCCGCGCCGAGCTGAAACAGCTTCAGAGCCTCGTTGGGCTGGCCGACGTCGAACTCCAGCCTTCCCAAACCGTCCAGGGCGAAGGCTGCACGCAAAAGATCGCCCGCTTCTCCAGCGCAGTCCATGCC
>JBOHFW010000335.1:0-18810 GCA_050699835.1 Pseudonocardiaceae bacterium
GCTTCAACCTCGGGTTCGCCGCGGACAACGACGTGAAGTCCGGCTACGAGCGGATGAAGAACAAGGTCCAGGACGAGCTCAAGCAGCACTTCCGGCCGGAGTTCCTCAACCGCATCGACGACATCATCGTGTTCCACCAGCTCACCTCTGACCAGATCGTCACGATGGTCGACCTGATGATCGCCAGGGTCGAGGGCCAGCTGAAGAGCAAGGACATGGCCCTGGAGCTGACCTCTGGCGCCAAGCATCTGCTCGCCAAGCGCGGGTTCGACCAGGTGATGGGTGCGCGGCCGCTGCGCCGCACGATCCAGCGCGAGATCGAGGACCAGCTGTCGGAGAAGATCCTGTTCGGTGAGATCGAATCCGGACAGATTGTCGTCGTCGACGCCGAGAACTGGGACGGCGAGGGCTCGACTGAGGAAGCCCGATTCGCATTCCGCGGCACAGCCAAGCCGCCGAAGGTGCCCGATACACCCCTGGTCGACCTAGGCAGCACCGCGAGCCCCGACTAATCCCCCACCCACACCGTGCTTCCGTGATCATCGCTATTCGGCTCCGAATGGCGGGCCAGGTTGGCCCCAAGCCCGCTATTCGGAGCCGAATGTCGATCAGGGGGCGCCGGGGGATGGGTCGACGGACTGGACCACCTCGAACTCCAGTAGGGAGGAGCCGGTGGCCACTGGTTTGGCTCGGGCACCGGAGTGGGCCTCCATCGCCGGGCCGTTGCGCCAGGCTTGGAAATGCTCCTCTGTTTCCCATTTGGTGTAGACGAAGTATCGGTCGTCCCCGGCCACGGGTCGAAGTAGCTCGAAGCCGAGAAAGCCCGGGGCGGACTCCACAGATCCGTGGCGGGCCGCGAACCGCCGCTCCAGCTCGCTCCCAGCCCCCTCAGGCACCTCAATAGCGTTGATCTTCACCACAGCCATACCCCCACCCTACTGCGCCCTCCCTCCTCCCTTGCCCGTTACAGGGCGCCTGTACCCCGATATGGACGGTGTGTTGACCGCGATATGTCTCCATAACGGGTCAGCGGGGGTGTTCTCCGGGGAGGGCGAAGTAGTTGTTGGGGGTTTGTTCGATGAGGCCGTCCACGAGAAGCGAGTGCAGGCAGCGGTCGCGCTGGGAGGTGTCTTGCCAGACCGCGTCCAGTTGGGTTCGGGGTACTGGGTCCGCCGCTGCCCGCAGGACATCGAGCAGCAAGCCGCGTACCTGCCGGTCCGTGCCCGCAAAGCGTTGCCCAGCCCGGCTGGGAGCGATCGCGGCGGGCCGGCCGGCGCTCATCCAGGCGCACTCACTGGCCATCGGGCACTCGGCGCAGCGCGGGCGGCGGGCGGTGCAGACGACGGCCCCGAGTTCCATCAGCGCGGCGGAGAAGCGGGCGGGCTGCGCCTGCGGCAGCACACCATCCACATCGGACAGATCACGGGTAATCGACGGCGGTCCGGAGTCGGCCATGCCGTGCATCGCACGCGCCACCACCCGGCGCACGTTGGTGTCCACCACCGGCACGCGGTGGCCATACCCGAAGGCCGCCACTGCCCGCGCGGTGTAGGCGCCGATCCCCGGCAGCGCAAGCAGCACGTCCACCTCGGCGGGGACAATGTCCGCATGCTCGGTGGCAATGGCGGTGGCGGCTGCGTGCAGCCGTAATGCCCGTCGCGGATAGCCCAGCTTTCCCCAGGCGCGGACGACGGTGCCTGGTGTCTCGGCGGCCAGGCACGAGGGCTTTGGCCAGCGCGCTAACCACTCGGTCCACACGTCGACGACGCGATTCACCGGGGTCTGCTGCAGCATGACCTCGCTGATCAGGACGCCCCAGGGCGTGGTGCCAGGCTCGCGCCAGGGCAGGTCCCGCGCATGGGCGTCGAACCAGGCGATCAGTCGCGCGGCGTTCACGGTGGTGGCAAGACCTCGGCGAGATCACCGGTGTCGATATTTACGACGAAGCCGCGCACCGAGGTGGTGTTCGCCAGGAACGGGTTGCGCCGCACCCGTTCTATCGACTGGTGGACGTCGGATTCGGCGTCGCTGAAGGTCTCCACCGTCCAGGTGGGCCGCAGACCGGTGGCGTTCTGAAGTTCGGAACAGAAATCCTCGTCGGTAAACGTCGCCATTCCGCATTTGGTGTGGTGCAGCAGCATGACCTCGGTGGTGCCCAGTTTCCGCTGACTGACTGCCAGGGATCGGATGACGTCATCGGTGACGACGCCACCCGCGTTGCGGATCACGTGCGCCTCGCCTGGCCGCAGGCCGAGCAACTGAACCGGGTCGAGCCGGGCGTCCATGCAGGCCACCACCGCGATGTGCAGCGTTGGTGGAGACGCCATCGGCCCAGGGCCGGTACCCGCGCGGAAGGAATTGCGCTCCACCAGCTCCGCTATCGCCGTCACGAGGGCAGATCCTAGGCGAGCCTGGAATGATGGAGGCACGGGTAGGTTGCAGGGGTGGATGAGAACAGGGCGCGGCGGGTTGCGGACGCATTGCGCGAGCGTGGCGTGGATGCACATCTGGTGCGGGCGGGCGAGTATCAGTGTGGCGTGCGGGTGTCGCTGCCGGACGGGCGAGAGGCGATGTGGGACACCGACGGCACCGCGAGCCTTGAGGCGCAAGTGATGCGCAACGGCATGCTCGTCGGCTTTGTGCCCGTCATTGAGGGTTCAGAAGACTTCGATGAATCGCAGGTAGTTGACGCGATCGCCAGGACTGACTACGACCAGCCGATCGCCCGCCAGCTGAGCACCGCACCGCCCCCGGGTCCGGCGCTGCCGCCCGAGGGCGGCCTGTTCCGCCGTTTCCTCGACGGCTTCCGCTACCGCTAGCGCCCCTGCGGCCATGCCAGCTGATGCGCATTCAGCGGGCTCAGCGGGTTTATCGGCGTCTCTGTTGCCCCGCTCATCCCGCTGAAGGTGGGTGGGCGGATATGCATAGTGTGCGCATGGCGCCAGGGTGAATATCACGGTGCCGGACGATCTGCTCCAGCGGGCTCGAGCGGCGGTGTTGGCTGAGGAATTGGACCGTCGCGCCAAGATCGCTGGACATCGGGATGATCGGGAGAGCCTACCGCGCTGAGCGCGGGAGTCAGCGCTTCTAGGATTTCCTTGCGCTCGTCTGGCTGACTGCGCCGCAGGGCGAGGTAGGACAGGACGAGCAGCACGGTGGTGCGGCCCAGCTGCGCGCAGAGCACACTGATCCCCAGCAGTGCGGCGATCATCACGGAGAAGGTGGTCACGGCAAGGTCCTCTCGACGCTCCTGTGCCGTCCGGCGTCGTTAGCGTGGGGCGACCGCTGGGGGTCCGGACAGCGCGGGGACACTCTGGGGACGATGCCGGGGACATGCCAAGGAGTAGGGCAGTGGAACCCTCTGCACAGGAACGCGCGTTCGCGGCCGAGGTGAAACGGCACCTAGCCGGCGCCCAGGTCACTCAACAGTGGGTGGCCCAGCAGGTTGGCTTGTCCCGGCCCAAGATCTCGACCGAGCCCTGGCCGGCGCGGCGCGCCGAGCGCTGGCCGAACTCGGGTTACGAGAACCTCGTGGTCGGGGAGTCGATCGGGTGAACATGGTTGGTGTGCACCGTGCGTGCACACCAACGCCGGATCGAGCCTGATGATCTCGCGAACGGGGAGGAACCGTGGCATGCGTGATGACCGCGCCGACCCTGATTTCCCCTGATGCGAGTTTGCTCTTGCTGACGAAGCGTCGCCGCACCTCATCCATGGCGAGGTGCTGGCAGCTCTGCACAGTCGTGAAAGCTCAGTAGCGTGAGAGCAGGCGAGGAAACAAGTTGAACGGGAAGGGTGGGCAGGTTGGACGACGCGAAGGCGTTTGGGCTGCGGCTTTATGAGCTGCGCCGCTGGCGTGGTCTGACCTTGCGGGAGGCGGCTGGCCTGGCCGGGTTGTCCTTCTCGTTCTGGGGTCAGGTCGAGCGCGGGGAGAAGGTGGTCAATAGCCGTAAGACGCTGGAGGCGATGGCGGGGGCGCTGCGGGTGCACCCGAGTGAGCTGACCGAGTATCCCTGGGCACCTCGGGACGAGGTTGGCGCTGAAGCGAACGCCGGGCTGAGGGCGCTGGCGACTGCGTTGGATCGCTGTCAGCTCGGTACCGATCCAGAGGTCCCGATACGGCCCTGGCCGCAGATCGCCGAGGATCTGCAGCGGCTGGACACGATGAGTTTGGCAGGGGACTACGCGGCGCAATGTGACCTGGCGCCGGTAGTGCTCGGGGAGCTGCATGGCGCGTACCTGCACTTGGCGCATCAGCGCCCCGAGGTGCTGGTCGGGCTGATGGATGTCTATCAATCGGTGATGTGGACCACCATCCGGCTCGGCGATCACGGGTTGCCGATCCTGGTGGTCCGCGCGGTGCAGCAGTGTGCCGAGGAGCTGGGTGATCCGGTGTGGCTGGGGTACGCGGCCTGGATTCGCGGGGCCGCCACCGGTCCGCTCGACCGGCCCGCGCACTACCGCCGCTCGGTTGCTGCGGCGGAGAGCCTGACCAACCAGCTGGACAGCAGCGAGGCACTGCAAGCGTGCGGGATGCTGCACCTGTCCGCTGCGCAGGCGGCTGCGGGGCAAGTCGACCTTGACACCGCGGCCACTCACCTTCAGGAGGCCTCGGCGCTGGCGGCCCGGATGTACACCCAGGTCGGCACCTGGGCGGGCCTGCATTTCGGGCCGGTCAACGTCGCTGTCTGGGCGACCGAGATCGCCATGACGCTCCGCGAGCCTGGCCAGGCCCTGGAAGCAGCCAAGCCAGCACACCCCGAATTACTGCCCAGTGCCAGCCACCAGGCCGGGTTCTGGGCTGACGTCGGCCGGGCCTTTGCCGCAGAGAAGAAGACTCGGGAGAAGGCTGTGCGGGTGCTTGTGCACGCTGAGCAGCTGGCCCCGCAACGAATCCACGTGAACCTTCTCGTCCGCGAAGTCGTCTCTGACCTGCTGCGTCAGGCTCTGAGCGAGGCCGGGCGCCGGGAGCTGCGTGCCCTGGCCTGGCGCATGGGACTCGCGCCCATCTGGGGAGCCCGGCCCGCAGGTAAATGAGGGGCACCGGGAGTTACCTAATAACGCCAAGGCCGCGTGACGATTTTCTCCGGTATGCTTGCCCGTGCGAAGGGCGTCGAGTACCTCCGGCGGTCCAGAGAAGATCGGTCACGGCTAGGGCGTCGCATTCTGTGACATGTGTCACCGAACAGTGTGAGTCACGGCGCCCCCTGATGGAAACTTTCCGTGAACAGACTGATTTCGGGTTGTGACAATCGGGACAACTGACTACTCTGTGTGGCGGGGCTTGGCGCGGTAAATGGGTGGTCGGCCGATCAGTCGGCGGCTACCGCTATTTGTCGCGTCGAGACGAGGTGGTAGGTGTGCAGGTCGGGGTCCCGCGGCCGTCTCCGCACGAACACGTTGAAGGGAGCTTGGGGCGATGACCGCCCCGGTTCCGCGCTGGGCGGATGACTTCACGCACCCGGCGCTTTTCTATCGTGGCACCGCCGAGTACCTCGATGGCACGGTGCCATTCATCCGTGATGGGCTGGCCGCCGGTGAACCCGTGGCGCTGGCCGTGCCGGGTCCGAACCTGCGGCTCATCCTCACTGAATTGGGCACTGACGCCGAGCGGGTCCGGCTGCTCGATATGACCCGCTCGGGCCGCAATCCAGGTCGGATCATCCCGAATGTGCTGCGTGCCTTCGCCGATGGCCACCCTTCCGAGCGGGTGCGGATCATCGCCGAACAGTTCTGGACCGGACGCACCGCCAGGGAGTATCCGTCCTGTGCCCACCAGGAGACCTTGATCAACGCCGCGCTCGCCGGTCGATCGGTCAGCATGCTCTGCCCGTACGACGTTGAGCTGGTGGCCCCACGGACCCTCGCCGAGGTCGAGCTCAACCATCCGCAGGTGATCGACGGCCGCGGTAAGCGGGTCAGCTCCGGCTTCGACCCTGAACGCGTCATGACCGACGACCGGCTCTGCAAGCCCGTGCTCGGTCCCAGTTTCACCTTCGATGCCACCAGGGCGGCACTCGCCGGACAGTTCGCCTGTGACCACGCTGCGAGGTTGGGTCTGAGCAGCGATCACGCGGAACTCAAGCTCATCGTCGGCGAGTTGGTAGCCCGCAGTCTGGTGCACGGCGGAGGGGCCGGCAGCCTGCGCATCTGGGCCGAGCGGGGCTACCTGGTGTGCGATGTCCGGCACGCCGGACACATCAGTGATCCGCTCGCTGAGCGCCCGCTGGCTGACCCCAGAAGACCAGATAGTCGTGGCCTGCTCATGGTCTACCACCTGTCCGACCTGGTTCAGCAGCACTCCTGCCCGCAGGGCACCACGACCCGGGTGTATCTGAAACTCCCGACAGTCGATGAGCCACCGAAAGATCCCGGCGAACCGGTGCCTGCGCCGCCGCGGATCCGGTCCGCGCCGCCCCCGGGGCTGACGCCGTTGCCATGGCAGACCTACGAGGCACTGCATGCCGCTGAACGTTTCGGCCGTTACCTCCCGCAGGAGACTACCGTCGATACCCAACGCCTCACCGCGGTGAGCACCGAACGACGCCACATCGAACCGGTACTTGAGGCCTTGACTGCGGTGGAGGCACTCGCCCGAGTGGTTGACCGGTGGCGAGCCAGGTTGGTCCGGCTGGCCCGGACCCGCGGTGCGCCCTGGACTGACATCGGTCAGTCCCTCGGAGTCAGCAAGCAAGCAGCCCACGAACGCTACGGGCGCGCCCGTACCAGGCGTACCGGCGGCGCTGAGTTGCAGGGTCACGTCGGGCCGCTGCCGCCTGCGTAGGGCACCGGGTAGTGGACTACCAGACCCCGTGCCTACCAGACCCAGTTGGAGTGCAGTTCGGCACGCCACGGTTGCGGGTAGGTCTGATCGATCAGGAAGCCCATCCCGACACCGCGGGCAAGGTACACGCTGCGTTCCAGCTTGCGGGTGATCGGGCTACCCGGCGCGCCGTTGTTGTCCGACCATGTTTCCCACTGGCGGATACAGGTTTGGGACCCGAGGTAGCTGTTCTGACACGGGCTCGGCGGGGACCACACCTGTGCGTGGAAGAAGTCCACGATCTTTCCGCTGGGCTGCTCGGTGATGGTGCCCCATGCCTGGAGGCAGTAAGCCCGAGATGGGATCTTCCACTGCACGTAGTGCTGGCGGCCACCGTCGGAGGGCAGCGGCACCAGGTTCTGGCACGACTCGTCGCCGATGAGCTCGCGACTGACCCGCTGGACGTAGTGGGTGCCGAAGCTGCGCCGCCCGTACCCGTCGAGTAGTACCCAGTCGCCGGTATGCAGGAAGCGCTCCACGTTGTCCGGTGGCCACTTCGATGGGTCGCCCCACACCACCTCTGACTCGTCGCCGTGAGGTGTCCACGACCATTGCCCGGCCGGGATTCCCCCAGCGTAGAACTGCCCGGCATGGCGCCGCATCATCAGTGAGTACTCGCCGTAGTCCTCCGACGGTTCGGCGGCGGCGACCGGCCCGAGCGCGAACAGTAGTGTTGTGAGCAAGCAAAAGAGCGACCAACTGCTCACTCTTCGCCGCACCGCTGGGTCCTCTGCTTCACGATCGCGTGGCATCTCATCGTTCTCATCGCCACAGGTAACTAAACGTTACCAGCGTGTCACTGGCCAGCTATCCCCTCAGCAGCGGATGATCCCCGCTGGGCAACCCGAAGCCGGGCAAACAGCAACATCCCGGAAGGCCTGCTGCGCCCGGGTGAGCAACTCTGGCAGCGGCGGATGGCGGAGAGCGCCGAGGCCGGGCGCATCCTGGGCGTACACCGCGGGGAATTCCTGGACTACGTCGACTCCGGGATGATGGGCTGGCCCACCAACTCCGCCCCGGACAGCTTCTGGCAGGCCGATGTCGAGCAGGCGGCCGAGCGCCTTACTGCCATTCTCAACGACGAGCAGGCCGACGTCCTGACCATCTACGATTCGATATCAACCTGGACAGTTTTGGCACCCCGGAGGAGCTGATCACGACTGTCGTCGACGTGCGCGATTACCTACCGCTCAAGCGAAAGGCGATGGCGGCGCATGCCAGCCAGATCGCCGAGACCTCCTTATTTCTTGCCATGCCACCGGAGATCGTCACACAAGTGTGGGCTACGAATGGTTCATCCGCCGGGGTGCGTCTCCCGGAATCCGGGAGACGGAGCTGTTCGAGCCTGGTGAGTGAGTCGCGAGGAGTCAGCTGCCGGGATACCGGCGATTGACCTCGGCGGCCAGCTGGACCCGGTTGGTGATCCCGAGCTTGCGGAACGCATTGGCCAGGTGGGTCGCCACGGTGCGGCGGGAGATGAACAACCGGTCACCGATCTGGGGGTTGGTGAGCCCCTCGGCCGCCAGCCGGGCGACACGGACCTCGCTGTTGGTCAGGCTGTCCCAGCCCACCGGCGACCGGTGCAGCTGCCCTGGCCGACGCCGCCGGACGCCCAGCGCCCGCAGTGCCGCGTCCAACCGCGACACCCCGCGGTGTGCCCCGGTCCGCAGGTAGAACTCGAGAGCTTCCTCCAATACCGGCACCGCTTCGCCGCCGCGGCCGGCGCGAACGAGGCAAGCGCCGGCATCCTCACAGGTCAGCGCCAGCTCGACGGTCTGGGGTACTTGCCGGTAGGCGTCCACGGCGGCCAGCAAGGCGACCGGATCGTCGTCAAGCAGACCCTGGCAGCGCAGCGCCGCGAGTCCCCGCCACGCCAGCCCGGCTGGCCCCGTCGGCTAGCTCCTGTGTCACGACTGCCGCTCGTTCCCGATCACCCGCCGCGACAGCCAAGCGGACCAGGTCGGGTCCCAGGAACCGGTGGGAGAGCAGGAAACGTAGTTGCAGCGCAACCCAGGCAGCCGTGCCGTGCAGCAGGGCCGCGTGCAGGCGAATCCCGACCTCATCGGCGAGTGCCAGACCGGCCTGCGCCTCCGCCGCCGCATCGGTGAGCTCGCCGTTGACGATGTGGTGCACGGCCAGCAGGGCGTGGTGCAGCGGCAGCCACATCACGTTGCCCCGCTCTTCGCCCAGCCGCCGGCCAAGCTGCAGCTCCAGGCGCGCAGCGCCGTGGCTCACCAGCTCCTCGATCACCCGGGCCAGCTCGGGACGCTCGGGAAATGGCCGCACCGTGACGATCAGAAGCACGGGTAGCCGGGGCAGCGCTCGCCCGATGACGCGGACGGCGCGCAGCGTGGCGGGATCGGCCCAGTGCAGGTCTTCAAAGGCGACCACGACCGGCGTCGCGGCCGACAGTCGCTCCAGCAACGCCACCGCCGAGTCGATGACCCGGAACCCGAGGTCGACGACGGGAGCCTGCAACAGGGGCGCGTCGGTGCTGATGAGCCGGCCGATCTCGGCCCGGTCCGGATCAGTCGAGTCGGCCCGCAGCCCGAATGCCTCGATGAGCGGTCCGAGGGGACGGTCTTGGGCCAGTTCGTCAGTGCTGCCCAGCCGGACCTGGCAACCTTGCCCCGCGGCGTGCGCCATGATCTCGGCCAGCTGCCGGGTCTTCCCGATCCCGGCTTCACCCTGCACGACGGCGGCCCGGCCGGTCCCCTTGCTGGCATCGTGCAGCAGCCGCCGCAGCACCGCCGACTCCCGGGAGCGATCCAGGAAGGGGAAAGCCTCGGCGCCCTCGCTCGCCTAGGGGAGGTTACGCCGCTGGCACGAATCTCTAGGGGTTACGTAGCAGGCCTCTGAGCTGGGGCCCTAGCCACGGTTTGCGACCCCAGGCCATGAGCTTGCCCATGGCGATCGCCGACCACTGGCTCTGCCGGGCAAAGGCCACCAAGAGCATCGCTACCGGATCCGCCGAGATATGACAGTCGACTGTGCGGGAGGACGGCTCTTCGACAGTGAGGCCCCCGTCGTTGAAGATGAAGTAGAAGCTGTCTCCGCCCCGGAGACGGACGTCATAGGTGGCCCGGACGCCGGCTGCCTTGGCCTCGTTGAGGAACATCCGAGGAGGGGCCGCTTGGAAAACTCGGAAGATGAACCGGCCCAAGGCCATGGCCGCATGAGAAGACTTGATGGGCCACTTGCGCCCGGCGGCATGGGCGATGTCGTAGCCGTGGATGAGGGTCTCGTTCAGCAGATGGTAGGTAGTGGTCGATAGCGGAAAGGTCAATCCCTCGACGATCCATGGGCGTGGCTCATTGGGATCCGCGCCAGCGCATTCTCTGAAATACCTCTCGGCTTCGGCGTCGATGCGATCAGCGAGCACGCCAAGATCACGCTCGGGGTCATTCTTGACTCCGCGGATCATCAGGTCGCCCAACTCCCAGATGTCCTTCATCATCGATTCGCCGGCCGCGCCTTTGATCTCGGGCAGCACCTCGTAAACCGGCGAAAGATCCCGTCTTGCCAGGCTGGGCAAACCCAACCAGACCTGGGACAGGTGCATGGCCACCTCGCCCAGGCTCCAGCTGCCCACCGCGGGTACTCCCGGATCCTCAATGGACCGCAGCAGCGCCGTGACCCGGGAAGTCTCCTCGCGGAGTGCGTCCTGGCCCTGCTGCCAGTCCGCCTTCGTCGCGTGTGTGACCACATCAGTCCCCTTCACTCGTCTTTACCCGAGTGTGCCGAGCAGCGACCGTAGCGACGAATCCGGGTCCCGGACAGCCGCTATATGGCGGATCCTCCGGATACGACAACGGCAACCGGGTGACTGCTGATCCGTATGCCCAGCTCCCTGCCTCGGGAGCCTGAGCGCAGGCTCGCTTAGCTTAGTGATCTAGGGAACGGACACCGCGCTGGGGTCTTTGGCCCGGTGGCGTCCGCCGGTGGAGATCGAGGCGCGAGCGCAGACGCGCAGCGCGCTGGCCAGATCGTGATGAATGTCGACGATCTCGCTCAACATGCTGATTTTGGGCCGGGTGATGGTTTCCGAGCGAGCATCGACAATGATCGCGAGATGACCGTCGATGTCATAGCAGTCGAGTGCGTCGAGGATGGCGTGCAGGCTGGTCGAGTCGAGGAGCGCCACTGCGGACAGATCGATGACGAGGTGCGGTCGGCCAGCATGGACCTCTTCGATGAGCCTGCTGGCGAGGACCGGAGCTGTGACCAAGTCAACACTTCCGGTAACCCGGCACACCGCCGTGTCGGCTTGCGGACAGCTCACCGTTGCGATCACCATAGGGCCGCTAAGCGGTAGTGCAGGTGCGGCGGTGTCGAGTCGGTCTTGCATCATCGTTGCCACTTGTCGAACCCTTCCCCCGAAGTGCGTCACAGGCGAGATCCGACCGTACACGCTCAGCAATAGGCGTCAACCGGAACGTCAGGCAAGCCTGACAGCCGAAACGCCCCGCTTTTGTCCGAAAATGGCTACCGATGCCCACTTCTTCAGCAGGTAGTCTTCGGGCGCGTGCAAACCTTACGCACAAGCATGAGCCCGCCGTAGGCGGGGCGGGTGGAGTAGATCGATGGGATTCAGGACTCGATATCGCCGTTCATCGGCATGGGCAGGTGGTCGTCGTCCACCCGCGAGGGGTTGCTCACGGTGCGCACCGCGGCGGAACTCCATGAGGTGCTGGCGAAGGACCTGACCGAGCACAGCCGGGTCGTGGTCGACCTCGGTGGTCTGCGGGGGGGGGCGGTACGAGACGCCTCGCCCGTCGGGTTCCCCGGGCCAGTGCAGCGCCAAGTAGCCGCCCGTCGAGGAAACCCGGTCGCTCGGTGCGGAAGATTGGGCTTGCGGAAAATCTCAGTGGCTGAGAGGGTGCCCCGGTAACGGGACGTCATCGAGCCGCTTCTCACTTCCGCGGACCGAGAAGTCCCTCCCCGGCCCGCCTGGTGTTGCGATCTCGCCGCCAGGCGGGTCTATCTCCTATTCCCGGATGCTGCTCTTGCACCCCTGGAGCTGAACAGGTACTGCTCGAAGTACAGCCCGTCGGACAGCTTCACCTGCGCGATGCTTAACCGCAGCCGTCGGGTGTCATCAATCGGGTGTCATCAACCAGCCTCGTCGGTTTTGCCGTCAGGCAGCAGTCGATGGTGCTGAGTCGTCGTCCCGGTCGATGAAGAAGGTTGGGCGAGCGCCCGTGGCCGCTAGGCGGCGACAGATCGATGACGTCCACCTGGCGATACTTCGAGAGACGAGGACGTCGAGGTGACGGGCTGCTTCGGCCGCCGAATAGAGCGTCACCACGAAACGCTCATCGTTGCTGCTCATGGCGATGATTCTGGTACCGATGAACGACACTTCCGGCGTCTCACGCCGAGTTTCAGTAAGGACGCTGCGACACGTAGCGTCGGTGGAGCTCACCGTGGCCGCGGCGGAGGTTTTGCACGAAGGCGGCTTCCGCCGATGATGGTCCTGGCGCCAGGTCTTCAGGCGAGGCATCGGCCGCAACGGCCTTGTCAAACTGGGTGAACAGCGCCGGTTCAGGTCGCTTCCAGGTAAAGTAGTGGTAACAACTATCGCCTAGCATGACGGCTATGGGCGATTTGGTGACCTCGCGGATCGGTGTGGAGGAAGAGTTCCACCTCGTCGACCTGCACACCAGGAAAGCGACGCCGGCAGTCGATGACATGCTCGCCAGGCTGGACGGTGACTCGTTCGCACCGGAGCTGCAGCGTTCCCTGGTAGAGGCCAATACGTTGCCCTGCGACAGCCTTGATGAACTGCGCACCGAGCTGCGTCGGCTGCGCCGCCGGTTGAACGATGTCGCCGATCCCCTCGGGCTGGGTGTGGTGGCGGCCGGAACGGTTCCGCTGGTGGACCTACTCGGCACTGACATCTCGGCTGGCGTCCGCTACGAGCGGATGCAGCACGAGTACCAGCTGCTGGTCCGCGAGCAGCACATCTGCGGGACTCAGGTGCACGTCGACGTGCCCGATCGGGACGTTGCGGTCGCCGTCGTGCAGCACGTGGCGCTGCACCTACCAATTTTCCTCGCCTTGTCGGCCAGCTCGCCGTATTGGCGGGAAATCGACAGCGGCTATGCCAGCTACCGGTCCATGGTCTGGCAGCGCTGGCCGACCGCTGGCCCGCCAGGGCCGATGTGCACCGCTGCCGCCTACGACGCCATGGTGGCCGATCTGGTCGCCTCGGGAACGATCAGCGATCCCGGAATGGTGTATTTCGACATTCGGCCCTCGGCGCACCTGCCCACCGTCGAACTGCGGATCTGCGATGCCTGTCCCGTGGTGGACGATGTCGTGCTCATCGCCGGTCTGTTTCGGGCGCTGGTGCAGCGGGCCCGCCGGTGGGTCGCGGAGGGCAAACCGTTCCCCGAGACTCGCCACGAGCTGCTGCGGGCGGCAACCTGGCGGGCGGCCCGATATGGTCTGGAGGGTGACCTGGTCGACCTTGCCAGCCCGTCCGGGCCGACCCTGGTACCGCCTTCACTGCTCATCGGACGGTTGGTCAACGAGTTACGGCCGGAGCTTGAGGCATTCGATGACTGGAAGCAAGTGTGTGAACTGTCGCAGGGCGCTCTGGCCGCAGGCAGCTCGGCTGCCCGCCAACGCCGAATGTTCGGCCGACGCGGCGAGCTCACCGATGTGGTCGACGGCCTGCTCGCATGCACCCGCAGTGGCTCGCTGGACCGCGATCCACTGCTTCCGTGACCCGGGCCTCCAGCCGACGCCGAACGGTTCGCGCGACACTCGCTGGACATGATCGACGGTTACGACCGGGGCTGTCGCGGCCACTTCCCTTGTGACTGTGAAACATCCAATATCGATTTTCTCTGTAGCTCAGCAGTGGGATCCACAATCAGCCCTGCTCACCATCGCGGTCCGGCAGTGGCGCGCCCCACTGGACTGGCGCGCGGTCCCCGGCGACGCCTGATGCTGTTGTACGACATTCCGCCAGTTCACGAGAGCCGTGGTGTGCATCCGGACAGCCGTCACGGCGCTGGCCAGGGAGTTTGCCACCATTGCGGGCGCCCAAGTCGCCGATGAGGAACGTTTATGATTCCTGAACAATCCTCGCCCTTGCCACCGGCTGCCGCGACGACCCCCACGTCGGTCCGCTCCTGCGCGAGCGCGCCAGTACCGACCCCGACAAGAACGTCCGGAACGCAGCCGTGCATGCCCTCGCCCGCTGGCTGGTGCGACGACGACTGTACAGCGGTTACTGGATAGAAACGTCGACAGAGATCACCGTTATGGATTAACCATAGGAGTATCATTTCCGTCCCGATCGATACTGAATTAGTGCACCCTACCTGACGTGCGAGAACACCACGCACGTTGGCCCAAGCAACCCACCCAACAACCATCCGGGACGGTTCCGGGGCTACCGCAGTCTGCACTTAGGGTATTGCCGCGGCTAGGGGCACAGTTGCCGGCCAGTCAGTCGAGTGACGTTGAGTGAGTCTGGCTAACTCGTGGCTAGGGCGGTGCCGGCAGGTATGCCGGGAGCCCGCCTGTCCGGGGGCGGGCGGGTTCCCGGTTGAGAGGCGGGATCAGACGGCGCGCACGCCGGTGGCCTGCTGACCCTTGTTCCCCTGACGGACCTCGAATTGCACGCGCTGCCCCTCGTCGAGGCTGCGGAAGCCGCCGGCCTCGATTTCGGAGTGGTGCACGAAGACGTCGTTTCCGCCGTCGTCCTGGGAGATGAAGCCGAAGCCCTTCTCCGCGTTAAACCACTTCACAGTTCCCTGCGCCATGCGATGTGCTCCTAATATGTGGTGGGTCCCGCACTGTGTGGGCCCGGCCGGTCCTGATAGCGCTGGCAAGAGTCCATTTGACGCGGGCCCTCGTCTACCAACTTGTTCCCGCGGGCGTGCATCACACGAACACCGAAACTGAACGACCTGAAGCGATACTACCGCGGTGCTCTGTTGGCCTGTTTCCCGCCGCTGGTCTGGGCGCGGAGGCGGGGGTCAGCGTGTCGAGGCTGCCGGGTCGGTGCTGAGCCGGGCCAGCCGGGCGGTGGAGGTCGCGCGCCCATCCCAGTTCCCCGAGGGCCCCGATGATTCGGGCGGAGACGCCGACCTGTCCGTGGTGCGCAGCTAGGGTCGGCATGGTGCGGGATGTGCCAGGATCGCCCTTGGACAGGATCGCGAGCGGCCAGGTGTTTGTCGCCTTGTCCCGGCAGCGAACGGGGGCCGGCCGAGATCGAACCGCGCCACTGTTCCGTAGGCCATCTGGTTGGCGTGCGCCGTGGGGTCGTGGGATCAAGCAACGTTGGAGGGCAACGAGTGTGGATTCATCGGCGCCGGGCTTGACTGTGTGAGGTGTTGGGTAGTTTGTGGGAACTCGCTGAAAGGCTGGTGTGGGAGTATGTGTTAGCGTCGGTGATCTGTGTGGTGGTGGATGTTCTCTACGCAAGGTAGGTATGTGCTGATGCTGGTTGGGACCATGGCTACGCCGATGCGTCGACGGTCGTGATCACGTAGGTGGTGACGGTTCGTGATCTGCCGGATGCGTTGCGTGATGGTGAGCAGTTCGCCGCGAGGTTGGCTGGTCGCTGGCCGGCGGTGTTTCTCGACTACGATGGCGTGTTGACCCCGATCGTCGATCGGCCCGAGGACGCAGTCATGTCCGATGGCATGCGGAGGGTGGTCCAGGCGCTGGCGCAGCGGTGTTCGGTGTGCGTGGTCAGCGGTCGCGACCGACCCGTCGTGCAGCAGTTGATGGGCATCGACAGTCTGGTGGTGGCGGGCAGCCATGGCTTCGACATCTGGAGTCCGCAGGAGGGCACCATTGCGCATGATGCCGCGACCGGTTTCGAAGATGTGATCTCCGAGGTCAGGGATCGGCTCGACGCTGAGGTGGTCTCGATTCCGGGTGCGGTGGTGGAGCCGAAGCGGGCCTCGGTCGCGGTCCATTACCGGCTTGTTGATCCGGAGTATCACGCCATCATCGCCGCGGTGGTGGAGGAGTTGTTGGAGGAGTATTCCGGGCGGTTGAGGGTGACACCGGGGAAGATGGTGTACGAGTGCCAGCCGAAGATCGGCTGGCACAAGGGCAAGGCTGTCCTGCATCTGCTGCGGACGCTTGATCTTGATGCTGATGATGTTGTGCCGTTGTATCTTGGGGACGACATCACCGACGAGGATGCCTTCCGGGCGTTGGCCGGGTGGGGTGTTGGCATCATCGTCGGTCACTCGGACGATCCGGAGGTGGCGGAGCGGTCCACCGCTGCCGATTTCGTCCTGGAATCCACCGTTGAGGTTGAGCAGTTTCTCAACACGTTGGCTCGCTGAGTCGTGTTCGGGAGGCGTCGTGGGGGATTTCGTACTCAGCTATGACGGTTTCGACCCTGTGCAGGAGGGTTTGCGTGAGGCCCTGACCTCGACCGGTAATGGTTATTTCGCGACCCGGGGAGCGGCGGAGTGGGAGGACGCTGACGCGATCCATTACCCGGGCACCTATGTCCATGGCTGTTTCAATCGGGAGACGACCATCCTTGGTGGTCGCCCGGTCCTCAACGAAGATCTGGTCAATCTTCCCAATTGGTTGCTGCTGAAGCTGAGGATCGAGGGTGAGGAGGCGATCCGGCTCGACAACGTCGAGGTGCTCTCCTATCGGCACTCCTATGACATCCGCACCGCCGTGGTGGGGCGTGAGGTCCGGTTCTGCGACCGCGCTGGCCGTGAGACCACCTTGCGTAGTCGCCGGTTCGTGAGCATGGCTAATAGCCACTTGGCTGGCATCGAGTGGATGGTGACCCCGGATAACTGGTCTGGTCGGGTGGAAGTGATTTCTGGTCTGGATGGTCGCGTGATGAACCGGATGGTTGCCCGTTACCGCGAGCTCGAGGGGCGCCACCTCAACCCGGGATCTCCCCGGACGTTCGGTCCGGAGATCATCGCGCTGAAGGTGCAGACCCGGCAGTCCAATATTTACATCGCCGAAGCCGCGCGCGCTCGCGTCTTCCGCGGCGGCGCGGCGCTGATGCTCGACCCGGCGGGCGGGTCGTCGGTGTCGATGCTTGACCCGGCGGGCGGGTCGTCGGTGTCGATGCTCGACCCTGCAAGCAGGTCTTCGATTGACGATCCGCTGGAGGTTGCCCGCAGCTTGTACCAGATGGAGGACTACATCCAGCAGGTCCTCGCCTTCAACGTCGAGCGGGGCCGCCCCGTGCGCGTGGAGAAGATGATCTCCTTGTTCACTTCCCACGACAATGCGATCACCGAAACCCTGGCTGCCGCCGGGAAGCATGTCGCGCGGTACCCGGATTTCGCCGCGGCGTTGAGCGAGCACGAGTCGGCGTGGAGCGAGCTGTGGGACGTCGGTGACATCCAGCTGCCCCACCAGCCCCGCGTGCAGCTGCTACTGCGCTTCCACATCTGCCATGTGCTGCAGGTGTGCTCGCGACACACCGCCCGCCACGACGCGGGTGTGCCGGCTCGGGGACTCAACGGCGAGGCCTACCGCGGGCACGTGTTCTGGGACGAACTGTATGTCTATCCCTACCTCAACTTCCGGTTGCCCGAGATCACCCGAGGGCTGTTGATGTACCGCTACCGCCGCCTTGCCGAGGCGCGGTCTGCGGCGCGGGAGGCTGGCTACCGGGGCGCGATGTTCCCCTGGCAGAGCGGCAGTGACGGTTCCGAGGAGACGCAAGTCGTCCACCTCAACCCGCTGTCCGGGCGGTGGCACCCTGACCACAGCCACCACCAGCGCCACGTCAACGCAGCGATCTTCTACAACGTCTGGCAGTACTACCAGGCGACCGACGACCTGGCGTTTCTTCGCCACTACGGTGCCGAGCTCATGCTCGAGATCGCTCGCTTCTGGGCTTCGATCGCGCACTACAACCCCGAGCGCGATCGCTACGAGATCCATGGGGTGATGGGGCCCGACGAGTTCCACGAGCGCTACCCCGGAGCCGAGGAAAGTGGGCTGCGCAACAACGCCTACACCAACGTGATGGTGGCCTGGATCGCCAGCACCGCCCCGCGAGTGCTCGACCTGCTACCGAAAAGCCGTCGCGCCGCACTGCGGGTTTATCTCGGGATTACCGATGAGGAGCTGCGCACCTGGGATGAGATGAGCCGCAAAATGTTCGTCCCGTTCCATGGGCACGCCGCGGGGGACATCGTGAGCCAGTTTGAGGGCTACGCCGATCTCGAGGAACTGGATTGGGAGCGCTACCGTGGTGAGCACCCCAACATCGGGCGCCTGGATCGCATCCTCACGGCCGCGGGCGATGACCCCAACCGCTACCAGCTGGCCAAGCAGGCCGACGCGGTGATGCTGTTTTTCCTGTTCTCCCACGGCGAACTGCGCGAGCTGTTCGACAGACTCGGATACGACTACAACCCCGAGCTCGCCCGGCGAACCATCGACTACTACGACCAGCGCACCTCGCACGGCTCGACCCTGAGCCTGGTCACGCACGCCGCCGTGCTCAGCGACCTGAACCCGGATAGTTCCTGGGATCGCTTCCGCAGGGCGCTGGAAAGTGACATGAGTGACCTGCAGGGCGGCACCACCAAAGAGGGCATCCACATGGGTGTGATGTCCGGGACCCTGGATCTCCTGCAGCGCGGCTACCTGGGCGCCCGCGTGCGTGATGGGGTCTTGCACTTCGAACCCACCCTCACCGACCGGCTTGACGGGCTCACCTTCCCGATGCAGTTCCGCGGGACATCGATCAGGGTCAGCATCTCCGGTGCTGAGCTGACGGTGCACACCCTGACCGAGGGCTTCACCCAGCCCGTCCGGATCGGCATCGGTGCCGAGATTCGAGAGCTGACCGCGGGTCAGACGTGGGTAGCGCCACTGCGCCGCCAGCCCGACCTTCCGGAACACTCCGAGCACACCAGGCAAGGGAGCGATCATGCCGACACGAGGCTTTGAGGGATCGATCTTCGACGTGGACGGCGTGCTGGTCGACTCCCCACACGAACGGGCCTGGAAGGACT
>JBOHFW010000336.1:0-13111 GCA_050699835.1 Pseudonocardiaceae bacterium
GGCCAGGGCGAGCGCTTCGCCGCCCGGCAGCGCGCGCAGGGCGGCCCAGTCGCCGCGGGGATCCGCCAGGCGCATCGCCTGGTCGTGGATCTCGCGGGCGAGCGCTGGGGCCGGGTGGTGGTTGACGTGGTCGGTCAGCCAGTTCAGGCCGCTGCTGAGGCTGCCGGTGAACGCTGCCGCCAGGTCGGTGAAGCTCGCCGCGATGACGGCGTACGGGTGTGGGGTGCCGCTGGCGGTGATGGTCAGCGCTGCGATGGCCACGGCCGAGTCGGCGGCGAACACGGCCTCGGCTGCCTGCATGGCCGCACCGGCACCGTAGCGGCCGACCTCCGGGTAGTAGGTGTCCAGCACGATGTCACGGAGCAGCCCCAAGCTCCGGACGTGATCGGCCCAGGCCCCGAGACGCTGAGCGGCGGACCCGTAGCTGCGGGCGTCAGGAAGCCGGATGCGCAGGCACAGGTGCGGGTCTGGGTCTCGGTAGCGCAGGAACCACCAGTCGTGTGGTTGGCTGTCCTCCCAGGCCGACAGCAGATCGGGCAGATGGCTGGTGAGGATGGCGGCCTGCCGGTCTGGGTGCCCGTACAGCCTCGCGTAGAGCCATCCTGAACTACCGGGCGTGTGTCCTGGGTGGTAGGTGACCCTGATCGGCCCGGCCCGCCGAGTAGACGGTGGAGCAGGCGGCGGCTCGGTGGCCGCCAGTGGGATGACGATCTCGTGGGCGTGCCCACCGGTCCACCCGTAGTCGTGGGGGTCGGGCGCCTCGGTCAGGGTGGCGTTGCCGCCGGTCCGGTCCAGGTGAGTGCGCAGCACCGCGAGGTGCGCGGGCTCGTTGAGGTCGAGGCGGAGACGAACGTCGTGCTCACCGAGGTGGACCGCCTCCGGGATGCGATATCTGCGCCGCAGCCCGCCCCAGGACTGCGACCATTGCAGCCAGTCGGTACGCGACCCGGGCAGGTCGGAGGCGGACAGGTGCCAGCGGGCGGGCCGCAGCACGGTGCGGCGGTACCGGAGGCGCGGCAGGAATGGAAGACCGTTGGCGGCTCCCCAGGCGAAGGGGACACAGGCGGCTGCGCGCGCCGTGGTGATCTCGCAGAGGAACCGGGCCAGCGGATGCGTTGCGCGGCGGAACTCCACGGCGTTCAGAATTGACGGTTCCACGATCCGGCCCTGCGACAGGCAGACCAGGAACAAGCGGTGGGCGTCGCCGCTGACCGCCAGATCGTCCAACGGGATCTGCGCCTCTGCGTCTGGGCGGTGTTCGCCGAGAGGGATCCGCGGGAAGACCGCAGGGGTTCGGGCGAGGTTCCCGGTCCGCGGAGCTAGCGGCGGGCAGGACACCTGCGCGAGCAGCGATCCGGGGACGAGCGTGGGCAGGCCAGTGAACGCGTGGACCATCCGGTCGCGGTCCTCGGACTCGAACAGGTGCAGAAATCGGCCTGTCGTGGTTCCGGCGTGGCGTGCCGCGCTGAGGACGGCCAGGGTGAACTCTCCTCGGTCGAGCGCCTCCGTCGTCGGCGCGTGCAGGCGCAAGCGCAGCTCGGTGTGCGGCGGACCATGGGGCGGCGCTGCTTCGGGGGACTCAGGTGCCAGCTCCGAGAGCGTGTGCTCATCGAGGACCACCTCGTCGCTGCCGTCCAGCGCGGCCTGCTGGGCCAGGCGCAGCAGTGTCCGATCCCGGGCCACCAGCGGCGGATCGGATTGCTTCATCACCGAGCC
This sequence comes from Pseudonocardiaceae bacterium, assembly GCA_050699835.1. GTDB lineage: Bacteria > Actinomycetota > Actinomycetes > Mycobacteriales > Pseudonocardiaceae. The sequence continues at coordinate 1,717 of JBOHFW010000336.1, forward strand.
CCGGTAGCCGGCGGGATAGCCGAGCCCGGTGTCGGCGTCCACGACCTGGCCGACCGGGACCACCGCGCCGGACCCGTACCGCTCCAGGAACCTGGTGTGGTAGGCCTGCCAGGCGGGGTTGCCGAACCGATGAGGTGTCAGCCGCACCAGCGCCGACGCAGCGGCCTCGGCCTCGCGTGCTACGGCCTGCGGCAGGACCACCGAGCAGTCGACCCGCAGATCCACCGCGAGGGCCGGTTCCGGGCTATCGCAGATGGCCGACATCTGCTGCGACACCGACACACGAACAGCACGGCGCGCCCCGGGTGAGGACGCCTGATCGTGCCGGGACAACTGGCCGCTGATCGCGCGCAGCTCCCGCACCACAGACAGCGACCCAGCGCCGGTCTCGATAGCCGTCACCTGGTCGATGACGTGGCCCAGCGGGTCGGTGACATCCATCGGCGGATGCAGGCTGGTGACCAGGATCCGGCACGTCACCAGCTCGGTCAGCATCTTCTCGATCTTCGCCAGCGGTTTTCCGGGCAGCTCGGCGGCCAGCTTGGCGATCAGATCGCCGAGGGTGATGGGTGATCGAGCGGTCTGGATCACGGTCTGAACCGCCCTGGTGTACCGGACCGACACATCGCCCGGCCTGACCTTGCCAGCAACGCCGGGGGGCTGCTGGCACGCCACCACCAGCCGGTCTCCCCGCACCAAGCCCAGGTTGTTCGCCATCACCGGGAGGCGTCCGCGCACCTCGGGCCGCGCTTCCAGATGGGTGATCAGCTCCGCGAGCCAGGCGGCATCGGCGCGTGCCACGGTGCGGGGCCGCTCACCCCACCGGACGCTGGCTTGGGACCCGATGCGCAGCGGAGCCACCCCGGCGAAGAGCCCGAACGGCGTGGCCCGGCTCGTCAACCGCAGCAGGTACCGAACCACCGACTCCACCACCCGCCGCACCCGACGCGGCTGCTGAACCTGTCCACCGCACACGTCACCGACACGCCGGGCCAACACCGGGCTAGCGACCTCGATCGCCTCGACGAGCGCGTCTCGCTCCCACACCCGCGCCAGCCAGCTCCGCCACTCCTGCACGTGCTCCGGCGTGCCGCCGGTCAAGTCCGGCCACGGCGGCAGGTCCAGCTCGCTGCCGAAGACAGCCACCCGGATGACGGCCGCATCAACGCATCGGAACTGAGCCGCCATCGTCCTCATCCAACGGTCTTCACCCGGCCCCTGTCATGCGAAAGCCCAGGCCGGCCGGGACACCGGGGCGGCGGACCCGGCGAAGCTAACAGTTCTCGCCTGTGGTATCTCCGCAGTTGTCGCTGGTACAGTCCTCCGTCGAGACCCCGGCGACCTCCAGGCCCGACTCCACAAAGCTAACATCGAGATCCAGCTCGTCGTAATCCGTCGACGGCGTGATGGCATCCATCACGGCTCCTTCTCTCAGCAGGGGCAGGGTGGTGCTATTCGGCGCGATCCGGCCAGGAGATCACGATTCTGGTGTGTCGCCTATCGACAACCAGCCCGCTCGGCAGCTCGGTATCGGGGGTGTCTGCTGGGTGAACCGTCAGGCGCGGCCCCGGGCCGTGCCGGTGATCCCGATCCCAGATGCGGATCTGTTCCACGAGCCGATCAGCGACCTCGACCGCATCCGGGCCGTGGGCGTATGCGCCGAACTCGAACACGGTCTCGTCGGTGTTCACCGGCCGTAGCTTGGCGCGATAGGCAAGGCTGCTTCCTCGGTTGACCAGCGCCGGAGTGCCCAGAGGCCAGCCCGGGAACACCAGCCCGCGATCGACGACGTCCTGCTTCGCCGAGAGGAGGCAGAAGTCCGGCAGCCTCGCCAGCCACAGGTCCAAGTCGCCGAACATTTCCCCCTTGCGGACCGTGACCCCCGACCATGCCGCCGCCCGCGCCGTCGAGAACACCTCGCTCAGCGCTGTGGTATCGACCCGCTGGTCGCCCACCCACAGGCTGACCTCGCCGCTACGAAGCGCGAGTGACCGGCTGCGGTGTTCGCCGGCGCCCTGCATCGGCACGAACCCGCAGGTCATGGGGTCACGGCCCGCCAGGTATCCGTCGGCGTGTTCCAGCGCCCAAGACCGGCCCAGCCCCTTGGTCCGCAGCGGAACCACCAGCCGTCCGCCCTCGGCGAGCTGCTCCACCCACGCCGGCGGGATACCCCACGTACCGACCGTGACGATGATCCGATCGAATGGGCCGTACTCCGCAGCACCGAACTCTCCATCCGAGCAGAGGACGCGCACATCGCGGTAGCCCGCCGTCGCCAGACACGCGCGGGCGCGGTCCACCACCTCCTGGTCGATGTCGAGCGTGGTCACCGAGCCATCCGGCCCGACCAGCTCCCGAAGAAGCGCCGCGTTGTACCCGCCGCTGCCGATCTCCAGAACCCGCTGCCCGGGCGCTACCTGGAGCTGACCCAGCATCATCGCGATGATCGCCGGTGCCGAGACCGCACTGACGCCGACGCCGCGCTCGTTCCGCTTGGTGACGATGGAGTCATCGGCGTAAGCCTTCTCCAGCGGCACCCCCGGCGCGAACAAGTGCCGGGGCACGGTCCGCAGCGCGGCCTCGACCTCGCGCGGCGGCACCAGGCCCAGCCGTCTGCGTCGCACGATGATCTCATCGACCATGGCGTCGCGCAGCTCGTCGGCGTCCTGATCCGAGCCCACGCCCTCGCGGGTGGTGTCGGTAGTCACCGCGCGGAGTCTAGCCGCGGCATAGGGCCCGGAGCGTGAGCACCTCACGGGACACTTCCTCTTCCCGACGTTGTGGTTCGCCGACTGCTTCTGCGGTACGCGGTGCCGAGGAGTCGGGACCAACCTCACCCACCCGAGACGATACTCGGGCCTTCGGCCTGCCCACACCCCGGAAAAACGACCATCAGAAGATCACGAACCAGAACCGAAGATCACTTCAAGCTGCTACTCGAACACATCAGTGAACACGTCGTCATCGATCACCACGACGGTCAGGATGTTGGGGAACAGGGTGAGCGCATCCACGCCAAGCCCCAGCACGAAGGCGCTGAGCGAACCGCCGGCCCGGGCCGCCCGAAGCGCTGGAACAGCGGCGACCGCGCATAGTCGATCTGCTGGCTGCGGGTGCCGTCATGCTCGGGCTCACCGAGGAGTTCCTCGGAGTACTCCCGCACCATGTTGCGCCACAGATCAAAGCCGTTCTGCCGATCCCGGGCGCGGCGCTGGAGGGCTGGAACTCCCCGCCAGCTCGGCACCGAAACGCCCTGCGGCTACCCCGGCGAGCAAGCCGAACGGTGTCGCCCGGCTCGTCATCCGCAGCACATACCGCACGACCGACACCACCGCGCGCCGCACCTGACGCGCCCGCTGCTCATGCCCGGCGCACGCCTCATGGACCCGGTGAGCTAGCACCGGGCTGGCCACCTCGATGGCCTCCGCGATCGCGTCCTGCGCCCACACCTGTCCCAGCCAGCGGCGCCACCGCGTCACATGCCCGGCCGTGGTGCCGGTCAGGTCCGGCCAGGGCGCAACGTCCAACCCGGACGGATGCGCGGCCACCCGCACCACAGCCGCATCGACTAATCGATACAAACCGCAACACCCCCAGAACCGAGAAGGCCGACACATTGTCGAGATCAGGGCAACCTACGGACAGCTGTCGCTACAGGCGCTTTCACAGGTTTGGCCACAATTGTCGCTGGTGTCCTGCATCAGCTCGGCGACCACTGGGCTGGACTCGACAATTCTCACATCGAAATCGAACTCCGAATCCATTGCCGTCATGCTCCCTACTACCGCGTCCCCCCTGGGTTGTCATATGGATCCTCCCTATTGATCGTGGTGTTCTGAGTGCTCTGGCCTCGGTCAGGACGCCGCCATCAAGGGCCAGGAGATCGTGACCCGGGTGTGCTTCTTGTCGAGCACAAGAGCACCCTCGGGGAGCTGGTCATCCGGGGTGCCCGCTGGGTGCGCCTCAATCCGCGCGCTCAGGCTGGTGCCGTCCCAGGACTGGATATGCCGGACCATCCGGTCAGCAAGCTCCCCTGCGTCTGGTCCGTGGGCGTATACGCCGAACTCGGATCGCTGCCTTTCCGGGGTGAGCGGGCGCAGCGCGAGGTAGGCGAGGTTTCCCCCGTCCACGGCCGTCGGGATACCCAAGGCCCAGGAGTGGGTGACGATACCGCGATCGACGGCCTCCCGCTGCACTTTGAGGAGCCCGAAACCCGTCAGAGCCAGGGCCAGCCACAGATGTAAGGCGAGCTAAGGGCGATGCCGTGCTCGTCGCGCTTGGTGAGCACGGTGTCGTTGGCGTAAGCATTTTCCCACGGCACCCCCGGCGCGAAGAGGTGCCGGGGCACCGTGCGCAGCGCGGCCTCGACCTCGCTCGACCGGACGGCGTCTTGCGCGACGAGCTTGTCGACCAACTCCGCACGCAGCGCATCAGCCTGAATGGTCTCCTGTGCGGAACCGACGTTCATCGTCCGGAGTGTAGTCACGTGGTTACTCCTAATATGGGTGGTCTCGGCTCGGGGTGGGTGGCGCGGGCCGCCCACACGGCCGAGGCACCCGAGTCGGGCAAGCGGCCGTGGCCGCAGATTAGACCTGGGGCGGTCGGGGGTCGGTATGGAAGCGGGTTTTCGGGTGACGGTGCGGGACGACGGGCAGTCGTTGGGGCACGAACGGCAAGCCGCTGCGCGCTGCGCCAGCTCGAAAAGCTGGGGGACCATGGACTTCGTTTACCGTCGGCATCGGTGGCAAGGCCGAGCTGTAGCGACCGAAGTAACTCAAAACGTAGAAAAACTCCGCCAACGCTTGAACGATCTCCTGGTACCCGGACGTTAGCGCTGGAGTGACGCGAGAGGCGGGTCGCTGGAGCGGCTGAAGGCTCCTGACCAGCGATGTCGCTGGACGTCGCTATACGGACGATGCAGTGAGGCGGCCCACTGAGCTGCGGCACGGTAAGACCGCAAGTCTGGTCGGTGTGGCTAGATGAGCCGAACAACATCATCTGCCGGGTGTCTCTCATGGACGAATAGGCCGAAGCCGGAAGGGCGTGATCGCCGGCGTGCGGCTGTGTGAGCGGAAGAACGCCCGACCTCACAGGCCGAGATACCGAGTGACGGCGTGCTCGACTTCGGCGAGCTCGTCGCGTTCGAGGTAGTGCACCGGGTCACCGATGATGTAGTCCGTGTGAATGCTGCGGATTTGGTCGACGAGGACCCTGGTCTCCTGTCCGTTGATCTCCATTGATGGGCGGAAGACGGCGGGCTGCGCAGTTGTCGAGGTGGGGACGATCGTGGCGACACTCCATGGCATTGAACTCGGGCTTAGTACCAGACCAAGGCGCCTGCCGCGCTGCTCGTGGCCGCGCTTCGTGTCACCCAGATCCACTCGGTAGACCGCGCCACGAATCACCACGCATCAGCCTCACCTGTCAAGTCTTCCCTCGCGAGGCGCTCAGCGTCGGATCGGGCGTGGGAGAGCCATACTTCGCGCTCGAGTAGCCGCAGTGCGCGGCGGATCACGTCACTGGTGCGCTCGTCAGGGCGCATCGCAGCCTTGATGATCCGCTCGTCCTCGTCGGTAGGCCGGAAGCCGATCGTGGTCGCCATGGTCCAAAGAGTATCACCTGTGTTTGACAGGTGTCACGCAATTGTAGAACATCGTCACCAAAGCGCCCGACCCGGCGCAAGCCCGTTGTCGGGCGGCAGGCTCCCGGTGGGAGAGACCGTTTTTGACCTGTGGCCTGAGTGCGGCAGGGAAGGTGGGCAGCGGCCATGGGCGTTGAGCCTACTTCGGTGAGTTGGGTGGATCATGTGATCTGGTCGCTGAGGTCGGTGAGTCGCCGGACAGTCTGACTGAGCGGATAGCGGGCTGCGTTGCGCACCCGGCGGTGCGTAGCTCGGTCGAGGCGGCAGCGTCCGTGCGCAGCTACTCCAGTTCGGCGGTGAGCGCGGTCGGGTCGGCCAGGTCGACGGGAAGGGCGCTGCCGGCCAGCACTTCTTGCAGACCGGGTATTGGCTGGTGGACGACCGGCAGACCGCGGGCTTGCGCCTCGATGGCGACCAGGCCGAAGGCTTCCAGGATGGTGGAGGGGACGACGAGGAGGTCGTGGTCGGCGAACGCTTCCCGCAGCCGGGGCCGCGGCAGCCAGCCCAGATATTCCATCTGGGCGGTGGGTGGTGGCATGGGGCTGGACCTACGGCTGCCGACCCTGTGCCCGGAAACACCCACCTGCGCTAACTCAGGGTTGCTGAGCCCGCTCATTGCGCAGTGACGTCCCAGTCAGTGAGTACCGCGGCGGTGTCGGCACCGGGGTGTGGGGGTGGCGTTGGATGATCGGGGTGGGTGCGGGAGAAGCGAGGGGCGGGAGCGGCCTGGGAGACTCCGCCAATCTCGATGATGGTGCTGCGAGCCGTGATGTGGGGGTGCGTGGGCACCTCGGCGAAGGACAGGACTGGTGTGACGCAGGCGTCGGTTCCCTCGAACACCGCCACCCAGTCGTCGCGGCTGCGGCTGGCGAACGCCTCGGTGAACCGCTGGCGCAACACCGGCCACCCTGCAGGGTCCTGCTGGCCGGGTAGATCCGCTTCGGTGAGCCCCAGGCCCTGGAGTAACGCGGCATAGAAGTGTGGTTCTAGGGCTCCGACTGACACATAACGACCATCGGCACACTGATAGGTGTCGTAGAACGGGGCGCCCGAATCGAGCAGGTTCTGGCCGCGCTGGTCGCTCCACAGCCCGCAGGCACGCAACGACCAGAACATCTGGGCCAGCGCGCTGACCCCGTCCACCATGGCGGCGTCGATGACCTGACCGGTGCCGGAGCGTTCCCGCTCCCACAGCGCGGCCAGCACCCCCAGCACGAGGAACATCGACCCGCCGCCGAAGTCCCCGACCAGGTTCAGCGGCGGTACCGGCTTACCTCCGGCGTTCCCGACCGCATGCAGCACGCCCGACAGCGCGATGTAGTTGATGTCGTGCCCGGCGCGCTGCGCCAGCGGCCCGTCCTGCCCCCATCCTGTTATCCGGGCGTACACCAGTCGCGGGTTGCGGGCGTGGCAGTCGGCCGGACCGACACCCAATCGCTCGGTGACGCCGGGACGCAAGCCCTCGATCACCACGTCGGCCCGCTCCACCAGCCGCAGCATGGTTTCCCGGCCGGAAGGATCCTTCAGGTCAAGCACGATCGATCGTCGGCCGCGAAGCAGCTGGTCCTCCGCTCCCAGAGGGAGCTGCAGGCCACCGGCGGGTCGCTCCACCCGCACCACGTCAGCTCCCATATCGGCCAGCAACATCGCCCCATGCGGCCCGGGCCCGATCCCCGCCAACTCAACCACCCGCAACCCCGCCAACGGCCCCGGCACCGATATCACCCTCCTCCCTGTTCCTGTCCTCCCCATTCGGTGGGTGACGGTGCACATTCTGACCCCGTTTTGACCCTCGGTGAATGGGGCGGGTATCCTGGCGTTCGGTCCCGGCCCTGGTCGGGCCGCTCTGTATGCCTGTTGGCTTACGCGTGATGGCGCTGTGCCGCTGGTGGTGTGGGTTCTGCGGAACCCCCGCTTCTGGACCTCGGCGTCGGCGCTGCCCAGCTCCCGTCGGGTTTGCCCGACCGGACGGCTGGGTTCACAGCGACACGCCCGACCGCGGGATACGGAGTGACCGGCCATGTAACGCTCCGGCGGCCGGTCAGCACCAGGTACGCAGCACGCAGATGACAGCACCTGATAGCACTGCCCAACAACAGGCAAGCGCGTGAAGACGAAGAAAGCTGGTCCATGCCTACCATCCAGCAGCTGGTCCGCAAGGGCCGCGAGGACAAGCTCGCGAAGACCAAGACTGCCGCGCTGAAGGGGAGCCCGCAGCGACGCGGAGTATGCACCCGTGTCTACACGACGACCCCGAAAAAGCCGAACTCGGCGCTGCGCAAGGTCGCCCGAGTCCGCCTGACCAGCCAGGTCGAGGTGACGGCGTACATCCCGGGTGAGGGCCACAACCTCCAGGAGCACTCCATCGTCCTGGTGCGCGGCGGTCGCGTGAAGGACCTTCCCGGCGTCCGTTACAAAATAATTCGCGGCTCGCTGGATACTCAGGGTGTGAAGGGTCGTAAGCAAGCCCGTAGCCGCTACGGTGCGAAGAAGGAGAAAGGCTGATGCCTCGCAAGGGTCCCGCCCCGAAGCGGCCGCTGCACTCCGACCCGGTCTATGGATCTCCGGTGGTCACTCAGCTCGTCAACAAGGTCCTCGTGCGGGGCAAGCGCTCAGTGGCCGAGAAAATCGTGTACCAGGCGCTGGAGGGCTGCCGGGAGAAGACCGGTACCGATCCCGTGGTGACTCTCAAGCGTGCGCTGGACAACGTCAAGCCGGCCATCGAGGTGAAGAGCCGCCGCGTCGGTGGCGCCACCTACCAGGTCCCAGTCGAGGTGCGGGCCACCCGCTCCACCACCCTCGCGCTTCGCTGGTTGATCACCTTTTCCCGGCAGCGGCGGGAGAAGACCATGGTCGATCGCCTGATGAATGAACTGCTCGATGCCAGCAACGGCCTTGGGGCCAGCGTGAAACGCCGCGAGGACACCCATCGGATGGCTGAGTCGAACAAGGCCTTCGCGCACTACCGCTGGTGATGTAACCGACTTTCGAGATAGCTAGGGATGAATTCTCGTGGCACGTGAGGTGCTAACCGACCTCGCCAGGGTCCGCAACATCGGGATCATGGCGCACATCGACGCGGGCAAGACCACCACCACCGAGCGGGTCCTGTTCTATACCGGGATCAACTACAAGATCGGTGAGGTGCACGATGGCGCCGCCACGATGGACTGGATGGAAGAGGAGCAAAAGCGCGGCATCACCATCACCTCCGCCGCCACCACCACCTTCTGGAACGACCACCAGATCAACATCATCGACACCCCCGGCCATGTCGACTTCACTGTCGAGGTGGAGCGGTCCTTGCGGGTACTCGATGGAGCTGTTGCCGTCTTTGATGGCAAGGAGGGCGTGGAGCCCCAGTCCGAGACGGTGTGGCGGCAAGCCGACTAGTAAGACGTGCCGCTCATCTGTTTCGTCAACAAGATGGACAAGCTCGGCGCGGACTTCTACTTCACCGTGCGGACGATCCGTGAGCGGCTGGGCGCTACCCCGCTGGTCATCCAGCTTCCCATTGGTTCCGAGTCCGACTTCCAAGGCGTCGTGGACTTGGTCGAGATGCGCGCGCTGACCTGGCGCGGAGAAGTCCAGAAAGGCGAGGACTACACCATCGAGTCCATCCCGGCAAATGTCGTCACAGCGGCGAACGAATACCGGGAGAAGCTCCTTGAGGCCGTCGCTGAGTCCGATGACGAGCTCATGGAACTCTACCTTGGTGGCGAGGAGCTCACCACCGAGCAGATCAAGGCAGGAATCCGGAAACTCACTGTGCGCAGCGAGGTCTACCCTGTGCTGTGCGGTTCGGCGTTCAAGAACAAAGGCGTGCAGCCGATGCTGGACGTGGTGATCGACTACCTGCCTTCGCCGCTGGATGTGCCGCCGATGGTGGGTCTGCTGCCCGATGGTCGCTCGGTGACCCGGGAACCCTCCATCGAAGAGCCGTTCTCCGCACTGGCCTTCAAAATCGCCGCGCACCCGTTCTTTGGAAAACTGACCTATGTCCGGGTCTACTCCGGCCGGATCGCCGCGGGTTCGCAGGTGATCAACTCGACCAAGGAGCGCAAGGAGCGCATCGGCAAGCTCTTCCAGATGCACTCCAACAAAGAGAACCCGGTCGATGAGGCCCGGGCCGGTCACATTTACGCGATGATCGGACTGAAGGAGACCACCACCGGTGACACGTTGTGCGACCCGCAGGCGCCGATCATCCTGGAATCGATGACCTTCCCCGAGCCGGTCATCCAGGTCGCCATCGAGCCCAAGACCAAGAGCGATCAGGAGAAGCTGGGTACGGCCATCCAGAAGCTGGCTGAGGAGGACCCCACTTTCCAGGTCAAGCTCGATGACGAGACCGGTCAGACGATCATTGCCGGAATGGGCGAGCTGCACCTTGAAGTGCTGGTGAACCGGATGCGCAGCGACTATAAGGTCGAGGCGAACATCGGCAAGCCGCAGGTGGCCTACCGGGAGACGATCCGCAAGACGGTGGACAAGCTCGAGTACACCCACCGCAAGCAGACGGGTGGTTCCGGCCAGTTCGCCCGCGTGCTCATCAAGCTGGAGCCGCTGCAGACCACCGATAGCGCGCTGTATGAGTTCGACAACAAGGTCACCGGTGGGCGGATCCCCAAAGAGTACATCCCTTCGGTGGATGCCGGTGCGCAGGACGCCATGCAGTACGGCGTCCTTGCGGGCTACCCGCTGGTCGGACTGAAGGTCACCCTGCTGGATGGCGCGTACCACGAGGTGGATTCCTCCGAGATGGCCTTCAAGATCGCCGGGTCGATGGCGCTCAAGGAGGCGGCCCGCAAAGCCGGTCCGGTGATCCTGGAACCGATGATGGCGGTCGAAGTGACCACCCCCGAGGACTACATGGGAGATGTCATCGGCGACCTCAACTCCCGGCGAGGTCACATCCAGCACATGGAGGAGCGCAGCGGTTCCCGCATCATCAAGGCGTTGGTGCCGTTGTCGGAGATGTTCGGATACGTCGGTGACTTGCGATCGCGTACGCAGGGGCGGGCGAATTACACGATGCAATTCGATTCCTATGCCGAGGTCCCGGCCAACGTGTCCAAGGAGATCATCGCGAAGGCGACGGGCGAGTGAGCATCGTTAAGTGAGAACTACCTGACAGCATGCCGCTTCATCAGGGCCGAAAGTGGTCCAGCGGATCAAGCGAACTAAGAGAACGAGTCCAGGAGGACGAGACCAGTGGCGAAGGCGAAGTTCCAACGCACCAAGCCGCATGTCAACATCGGAACCATCGGTCACATCGACCACGGCAAGACCACGCTGACTGCGGCGATCACCAAGGTCCTGCACGATAAGTTCCCGAACCTCAACGAGGTGTCGGCGTTCGACTCGATCGACAAGGCCCCCGAGGAGAAGCAGCGGGGCATCACCATCTCGATCGCGCACGTCGAGTACCAGACCGAGAAGCGGCATTACGCCCACGTCGACTGTCCCGGGCACGCGGACTACATCAAGAATATGATCACCGGTGCGGCTCAGATGGACGGTGCCATCCTGGTCGTGGCCGCCACCGACGGTCCGATGCCGCAGACCCGCGAGCACGTGCTGCTCGCCCGCCAGGTCGGTGTACCCTACATCGTCGTCGCGCTGAACAAGGCCGACATGGTCGACGACGAGGAGATCATGGAGCTCGTCGAGCTCGAGGTCCGTGAGCTGCTCTCGGAGTACGAGTTCCCGGGCGACGACGTGCCGGTTGTCAAGGTCTCCGCGCTCAAGGCC
>JBOHFW010000337.1:0-10611 GCA_050699835.1 Pseudonocardiaceae bacterium
TCTCGGTGGCCGTGGCCATGACCTCGCGCCACTGCTGGTCGAACTCGGCGGCTTCCTCCGGGATCAGCGCGGCGCGGACCTCGGCCGGAGTGGCGTCGCAGAACGACGGTCCGCTGCGGCCGTGCCGCGGTCCGGGAGTTGCTGCGGCGGTCACACCGCACACCATAGCCGCCCGGACAGACAACGCGAGAATTGACAATGAGGTGTCATGGCCGTCGGCCTTGTTCTCGGCGCGGCGCTCGGTGTAGGCGCTCGGCGCGAGTGATCAGTGCAGGACATGCGTTGGTCCAGAACCTGCGCCGCGGGCACTATGAACTGGCCGTCGACCTCGACCCGAACCGCCGGATCCCGGCAGCGCGGTCATAGGCGCCATTTCCAAGTCTTTGTACGTAACGGGTCGGCCCGTGGCTCTATTGCTGTGACGCCCAGATGACCAGGCCGATGATCTCGCGAGCGACGCCAGGCCCGTTGACCCGGTTAGGCCCACGGAGGTGTGCTGTGGCCAGCCTCGTCCTCTCCAATATTGATCTCACTGTGCACGAAGGTGCACGGATCCGGCTGTGGACGCCGATGCGGCGGTTACCGCTGCGCACGCGGTCCTCGTCATCGTTGTTCCCGGAAAGCCAGGCGTCGTTGGACGCCCAGCTTGCCAACTCGCTCGCCTGCATCTTGCGGCACGGGCCAACGACGGATTCACCGCCTCCGACCCCTTCAACCCGACAGCGGGTCCAGGCGTCTGGCAGCCGACACCGCCAGCCCTCGCTCCGATGCTCGAGCCCCAATTTCTCCGCGTCGCACCGTTCACGCTCCACGATCGCACCCAGTTCCTGCTCCCTCCCCCACCGGCGCTGACCAGCGCGACGTACACGCAACACTTCGATGAGGTCAAGCGAACCCAAGCCGAGCACGAGAATGCCGAGTCGCGGGTGATGGTTGGTTCCACTTCCGCTTCGCGTGCGACACAGGCGTCGATGTGGGGCGCAAGATCGGTCAGTTTGCGATCGGCCACTCCTTGCGTCCCCTGCCCGACGACGAGGGAGGGATCGTGGTGATACCAGCAGGACGACGATTATCCGTCCAGTGGGGTTGCCGATCAGTCATAAGCCCCGGATCCGGGAGGGGCTCGTTGTCCAGCGAAGAAGCGATTACCCCTATGAGTGCGGTGTGAGTTGATGATGAGGCGTCGTTTCGCCGCCGGACGTAACGCCAAGCTGCAGTCGAGTCTGCTGCGTGAGGCTCGTATCCGGGACCAGCTTCTTGATTGAGCGGTCTCGGTTGAGGTGATAAGGAGGAAAGACATGAAGCGGCACCTGGCGATGCTCGTGCTGACCGTTTCGATCGCCGGGCTGACCGCCTGCACCAGTTCCGCAGGGGGCAGCTCCCACCCGGCAGAGGCCCCGAACGCGGTGACGGACTGGGCATCGATCGTGCAGCCAGCGATTCATAGCGCGAGCGAACCGCGGCCCCCCGGGAGCTCGTTCGTGCTGCACACAATTGCTCAGCTTGCCGTGTACGACGCGGTGGTGGCGATTGAGGGCGGCTACAAGCCCTATCACACGGCCATTGAGGTCCCAGAGGGAGCCGACATGCGGGCTGCAGTCGCGACCGCAGCCTACCGAACGGTCCGCGGTCGCGTGGCGCCATCGCAGTTCGCTTATCTTGACGAACGCTACGGCGCCTACATGAAAGACGTTCCCCAGAGCCGGGCCAAGACCGACGGTATCGAGGTCGGTGAAGCCGCCGCGGCCGGCATCCTCGCGCTGCGCGCCAACGACGGCTTCACCAACACCGTCGCCTACCAATGCAGCGCCAACCCGTCCCCGGCCGGTGAGTTCGAGCCCAATGGCGGTTGCGGTACCCAGCCAGTGGATGCCGTGATCGCCCAGGTGACGCCGTTCACCTTTCCTAACCCGGCCCAGTTCCGCCCCGACGGCCCTGACTCCTTTGGCTCCGATCGCTGGGTTAAGGACTTCAACGAGGTGAAGGCCTACGGGCGCATGGACAGCTCGGTGCGCACCAAAGAGCAGACGGACGTGGTGTATTTCTGGGCCGAGCACTCCTACGTGCACTGGAACCGCAATCTCATCAGCCTCGCCGTCAGCAAGGGTCTGGACGTCTCGGACACCGCTCGCTTGTTCGCGATGGCGCACACCGCGGCGTCCGACGCCGCGATCGCCGGCTTCGAGGCCAAGTATTTCTACCGGACCTGGCGTCCCCGCACCGCGATCCCCCGTGCCGCCGAAGACGCCAACCCCAACACTGATCCGGATCCAGCCTGGACTCCGCTGCTCACGGTCAACCATCCGGAGTACCCCTCGGGGCATGCCTTCGCGTCGACCGCCTTGACCGAAGCGGTCGCAGTGTTCTTCGGGACCGACCAGGTGGAATGGACCATCGAAACGAGCAAGGACGCCGTCCCCCAGCTCGTGCAGACCAAGCGGACCTATACAAGCCTAAATGCCCTCATGGACGACGTTGACAACGCGCGAGTGTGGGCCGGCCTGCATTACCGCAACTCAATGGTTGAGGGCGGCGCGCTTGGCAGCGAAATCGCCCAGCACGTGACGAAGGTCTACTTCCGTCCCCGAGACTGATGCCGAATGGGGTGGACCGAACTCCGAGTGCTGCCCAACCGGCGGCGTCAGGTTGAGGGCGTTGAAAGGGCGCTACGCACTTCCACCACGGCCGCGCTCTGGGATGCCCTAGTAGCCCACGCCGCGCGGGAAGACTACCGATACACCTTCCAGCTGTACGAGACTGCCGCCCAGGCCGGTGACACCTTCCCGCTCCGGGAGACGGCCCGTCTGTCAGCGAGGGCGGAGCGGATCGAGGAGGCGATCGCCCCCTTCAGCATATCGCCGAGGCGTCAGGCAGCACCGTCGCGTACCGAGCGCCGGCTGATCTGCTGGTGGAGGCAGGGCGAGCGAGGACGCGGTACGGCTTCGCCGATACGGGATTGAACCGGGCGGGGAATCGCCGACAGATGGGCTGCTGCACAGCCGAGAGTCCGACGGCCCTGGGCCAGCATCCGCGCACGGTGGACCGCGGCATGACAGACATCCCAGGAGCGCGTACTTGTCCGGGATCCACGCTGGCCGAAACCTAGAGACGGCGAAGCAGTCCAGCATCCTGCCCGGCAACCCGATTTTCTGTAATCAACGCAGGTTTATCGGTAAGTAGGGGCCGTATGGCTGGTGTGCTCAGGTGGCGAGTGGGGTGGGCCGACGGGGACGGCCTCGGGGGGTGAGGGCGGGGATGGTGGTGTTCCGGTGCCGAAGGGCCGGCCGCCGAGGGTGTCGCGGCCGTGTGGGGTGAGCCAGCCACCGAGGTCTGGTCCGGCGGGCACGATGCCGGTCGGGTTGATGTCGCGGTGGACCTGGTAGTAGTGCCGCTTGATGTGGTCGAAGTCGATGGTGTCGCCGAAGCCGGGGGTCTGGAACAGGTCCCCCCGCGGTGCCGTAAACCTCCGCTACACCTCGATGACCTGCAGCGTAGGTGACAGTTACTGGATTGGACGCCTCGGGCAGGATACCGGTCATGATCTTCCCGCTGGCGTGCCGGCTGGCCCACGCCCGCGCGGCACCCGCCACCGCGTGATCAACCGAACGGGCGGCTGCGGTTCAGGAAGAAACCCCGGTTTCGGGCCGGGTGCGATAGTCCAGCCAGACCCGGTCACGCAATTCGATACCGTCGATACAGATCCCGGGAGGGTAGCCGCTCGCCGCAGTGAAGGCATCACGTTCAACACAGCGCATCCGAAAACCGCACCGCTGATAGAACCGCAAATTACCAATGTCCGCAGCCGCTGTGGCGACCAACAGCACCCCACCCGACTCCGCGACCATCAAATCGACAGCCGCCGACACCAGCCGGCCGCCAACCCCCCGGCCCCGGTGACCTTCCTTAACCGCCATATTTTTGATCTCGGCCTCGCCAGGACGGGGAGTGCTGACCAGCTGCAGGTGACCGATCACCTCGCCGCCGCACAGGGCCACCAAGACCCGGCCGAGGCCGAGATACGAATCAAGCTGGGCCGGGGAATCCTCCGCCATCTCGAACAATGGCCGCAGCTCATCTCGGGAACCGGTGTATAGCTCGACCCGAACTTCGTCCACCTGAGCACGATCGCCGGGCTGCATCGGCCCCAGACCCATGCCAAAGTCTCTCAACCCGCCGCCGAGCCGTTCACCGCGCTCTAGCACTCACCCCGGCCTCACAGCCACGCGCACCACCTGATCACACCACCGGGGCCGACTCCGACGACGGCAACGGGGACCAGAACTCCTGAAGTGGATCCGGCAAAGGCGGACCTCGCCGGAGATGTCAGAAACGTGATGGCGAGCCATCAGCTCAGTGTGCATAAAGCGGGTCCTCCGCCGACGCAACGGTGCCGCAGTTCGGTTCCGGTAGGTGTGCTGCTGGACCGCTACACTCAGATTTGCCTCGCCCCGGGGGCGCAGTTGGAGTTCTATGGGCGGGGCATCTTCGCTGCGCGGAACATCCCGGTAGACGTACGGCCTTGATCGATTGCTCAGAATCCCTCGGAAACGACCGCGTTTAAATAGTCATCCCAGAGCAGGGAAGCAAACGGACACCCGCAACGTCCTCTCATCGGCATGGTCGGACGTTGGTGGGGATGTGGAGCTGCCACTGTGAGTGACCATGTGCCTGCTCTGGGGTTGTGAGGCCGCCCGTAGGTCGAGTCGAGGTCAGCAGGTACTGCGAGGGCGCGGCGCGCGCGATCGAAGACCATCGTCTGCGCCGGGGTTGCGAGGTTGGCATCTGCTCGGCCAGGTCGGGGTGCGTGGCCAGGTCGGCCGTGACGGGCGGTGGAGACGCGATCGCTGGTTGCCGATCGCGGCGGGGCCCGGCTTGTACCCGTTCTTTCTGCTGGCTTGTGGTGACGGTAGCGTCGCGCGTCATGGCTGAGATGTCGAGATCAGTGCCGGAAATGGTTGATGAGTTCACCAAGCTGTTCGAGCGGCAGGACAGCGCCGAGGTGCGGTTGGCGCAGGCGTTTGCTGCTCAGCCGTTGCCGTGTGCCCTGGTGATGGCGGCGTTGTGCTGGGATCGGGTGGACCAGCGGGGGTGGCGCGCACCCGGGGTGTTGGGTGCGCAGGCGCGGCGGCTGATGGCCGCCTGGGGGGTCTGCACTGACGCGGTGGACGACGCGGACCGGGTGGCTGCGGCTCTGGAGTGGGCGACGCGGGACCCGGCGCTGCTGGAGCGCGACGGGCAGGGCAGCTACCGGCCGGTGTACGGGACGGTGTTCCCGGTCGGTTCGCGGTTCTGGCAAGAGCGCCACCGTGCGGCGGTGGTCTCTGGTGCGCTCACACCGCTGGAGCTGGTGGTCAAGGGTGATGCTGATCGCGGTGCGAGCCCGGCCGATCTCGATGCGGCCGAGGTATCGTATCGGCTCGCTGTGGACGGCGACGACCCGGACGCGGTCGCGTTGGCCTCGCTGCGGCTGGCCGAGCTCGCCGAGGAGCGCGACCAACCAGCGCAGGCGGCACGCCGGTACGCCGACGTTGCGGCCCTGGGGCATCCGGTTGCTTCGCCGCCTGCGGTGTTATGGCTTGCTCGCCACGCCGCCCAGAATGGTGACCGGCCCGCGGCGCGTGTTCTGGCGCACGAGGTCGTCAGTAGCGGTGATCGGTCGTTGCGGGCGGAGGCATGGGGGCTTTTGGCCAGCCTCGCCTGGCTCGACGGCGACAAAGAGGGGGCAGTGGCCGCTCTGCGGCGGGCGGTGGAGGCGGCCGGAGTGTGGCACTGGTCGTACAGCCAGCGCCTGGCCGAGACACTCGCTGCCTGCGGCGATCCGTCGGGCGCGGCCGATGTGTACCGCACGTTGCTGGACCAGCCGTTGCTGCACGGCCCGGACACCGGGCGGTATGTGCAGCTGATGGCTGCGGCTGGCCGTGGTGACGAGGCAGTGACTGTCCTTGAGCAGTACGCCGCTGACAACGGGCCCTTCGCTGGGGACCTGCTGTTGGCGCTGGCGTCGGCGCACGCAGCTCGCGACGACCTCGACGCTACTCGACAGGCGCTGGCCCGCGTCCGCGCCCATTGGAGCGCGGCGCTGCCGGGGGTGTCGGTGCGGGCCGACGTCATAGAGGCGTCGGTGGCCGCCGCCGAGGGCGACGACGAGCGCGCGGCCCGCCTGTTCCGGTCGTTGACCGACACCGACGACACCGAGCGTCGCGATCTGGTCCGCCCGCTGCTGATCGCCTGCGGTGAGCACTTCGCCGCCGAGCAGAAGCTTTGCCTGATCCCCGGCGCGCGGCCGTTGCTGGAGTACCTGTCTGAGGCCGCCGCCCCCGACACCGCGACATGGGCCGCCACCAGCCTGGCGCACCTGGCCACCGTGCAAGGCCGTCCCGATGACGCCGAAGCCGCCGTCCGCATCGCGGCTCGTCACCTCAACCCCGATGAGGTGACCGTGCTGCGGGCGCTGCTGCTGGACCGCGCCGGCCGCGGCCGCGACGGGCTCGCTTGTCTCATCGACGCCGCCGTGGCGGCGAGCCCGTCGGCCCTGGCCGCATTGTTGCCGACCATCACCGTATTCGGGATGCGCGGTCTATGGCCCGACAACCAGCAGCGCCTCCGGCTCCGCGCCGCCGTGGATCACGCCCTCCTCGCCGACGAAGGTGAGGGCATCCGAGACCGGGTAGCGATGGCGATGGCGCAGGTCGAGCTGTACTCCTGCTTTGATCGCGACCGAGCTATCAAGCTGTGGCACCTCGCCGCTGACAGCAACGACCCGACCGTCGCGGCGCTGGCCTGGCTCAACCTCGGCCTGATCCAGCAACACTCGGCCCCGATCACTGCGGCGCACGCATTCGAGCAGGCCATCCTCCTCGGGGACACCCCGATTGGCGGTCGCGCCGCCATCGCGCTGGCAGGGCTCGCCGAACGGCTCGGTGATGAGATCGTGCTGGCGCGGGCCTGTGCGCGGGCGCTGGACTTGGTCAGCGGAGACG
Organism: Pseudonocardiaceae bacterium; assembly: GCA_050699835.1. Taxonomy (GTDB): domain Bacteria; phylum Actinomycetota; class Actinomycetes; order Mycobacteriales; family Pseudonocardiaceae. The sequence goes on from JBOHFW010000337.1 coordinate 6,981, forward strand.
ACCGGGCACAGGCGGCGCTGCGACTGGGCCGGATCAATCAGTACGACCATCCTGACGACGCCGAAGCCGCCTACCAGGCCGCGATCGCCGAACCCGGCGCCCACCCAGCCACCATCGGCGCCGCACTCGCCCGACTCGGCGCCCTCTACGCCCTGCACGGCGACCGCCGTCTGGCCCAACGGATCTGGCGACGCGGTAAGCGCCATCGCGACCCCCACGTCGCCGAGGCATTCGCCGCTGAACGTGCCACGATCGGCCGGGTGACCCGGAGAGGTGTTGGCACCCACACCTTCACCGGTTTACCGGCCGCTACAGCCGGGTGAGCCGGCTCCGTTCGATCCCGACGTGACCTGAGGTGGCCTTATCGGGAGCTGGGGCTTACGGAGAGTAGCCTTCCGGCCAGGCCACGGGAGCGGGTCGCGAGCCGATCGGCTACCCCGCGCAGCACTACCGCAGCCGGCGATGTGGGAGCGGCGAGTACCAGGGGAGTGCCGGCGTCGCTGGTCTCGCGTAGCCGCGGATCCAGCGGCACCTGACCCAGCAACGGCACGTCGCTACCTAGCGAACGAGTCAGCATCTCGGCGACCGCCTGGCCCCCGCCGGAACCGAAGAGGTGGTTGCGCGAGCCGTCCGGCATCTCCAGCCACGACATGTTCTCCACCACACCGATCAGTCGCTGGCGAGTTTGCAGGGCAATCGCCCCGGCCCGCTGCGCGACCTCCGCGGCGGCTCGCTGCGGGGTGGTGACCACGATGATCTCGGCATTGGGGATCAGCTGCGCCACCGAGATGGCGATGTCACCGGTGCCTGGCGGCAGGTCGAGCAGCAGCACGTCCAGATCGCCCCAGAACACGTCGGCGAGGAACTGTTGCAGCGCCCGGTGCAGCATCGGCCCTCGCCACACCACCGGGGTGTTGTCCTTGGTGAACATGCCGATCGAGATGACCTTCATGCCGTGCGCGACCGGCGGCATGATCATTTTCTCGACCTGGGTGGGCCGGGCGGTGGTACCGAGCATGCCCGGCACCGAGTGGCCATAGATGTCGGCGTCGACCACCCCGACCGACAGGCCGCGGTCAGCCATCGCCGCCGCCAGGTTCACCGTCACTGAGGACTTGCCGACCCCGCCCTTGCCGGAGGCGACGCAGTACACCCGGGTCAGTGATGCCGGCTCGGCGAACGGGATCCGCGGCTCCTCAGCCGTGCCGCGCAGTTGGCGGCGCAACGCGGTGCGCTGGGCGTCGCTCATCACGTCGAGTTCTACCTGCACGCCCCGGACGCCGTGTACCGCGGACACCGCTTCGGTGATCCGGGAGGTAATGGTGTCCCGCATGGGGCAGCCCGCGATGGTGAGCCACACCGCTACCTTCACGATCCCCTCGCCCGCTATGGTCACGTCTTTGACCATGCCCAGCTCGGTGATCGGCCGGTTGATCTCGGGGTCATGCACCCCGCCCAGCGCGGCCTTCACTGCGTCGACTAGCGGGGCGGTCCTGGTGGAGGCCACGGGTGACACCGACCTTCCGGTTGAGTACGGGATCCGTGTCCCATGCTAGGCGTTGCGCTGGCGAGCTGGTCAGCCCCGCTTCCCTCGACGGATCCCGCCGGCACGATCTGAGCCATGCCGTTCCGATGCTGCCGGATCCGGATCTTTGAGCTCGCTGAGCCGGCCGAGCTCGGAGCGCAGGAAATCCCGGGTCACCACCTCACCGACGGCCAGCCGCAGCGCCGCCAGCTCCCTGGCCAGGTATTCGGTATCGGCCTTAGTTCGCTCAGCCCGGGCCCGGTCCTCCTCCAGCGCCACCCGATCGCGGTCGTCCTGGCGGTTCTGCGCCAGCAGGATCAACGGCGCGGCGTACGCGGCCTGCGTGGAGAATGCCAGGTTAAGCAGAATGAACGGGTACGGATCCCACCGCAGGGACACCGCGGCCAGATTCAGGGTGATCCACACCATGACGAGAACGGTCTGCGCGGCCAGGAACCGGCCGGTGCCCAGGAAACGCGCGATCCGCTCGGAGAAGCGGGCGAAGGCGTCCGGATCCACTCTGGGCGCCAGTCGCCGCGGGCCCCGCGGGAGATCCAGCCGGCTTGCCGAATAGAGCCACCGTGACTCAGCCACCGGTCACCTCACCAGAGAAGTCAGGGGTGAGCCAGGCTTCCCGCTGCCGCCAGTCATCAGGCAGCGCGGCATCAAGTAGGTCGTCCACGCTGATCGCCCCGAGCAAGTGGTCTGCGGAGTCCACCACCGGCGCGCAGACCAGGTCGTAGGCGGCGAAGTAGCGAGTGACCTCGGCCAGCGTGGCGTCCGGCCCGAGGCGGCCCAGCTCGGTGTCCAGCACCCCGGCCACCAGGTTTGACGGAGGCTCGCGCAGCAGCCGCTGCAGGTGGGCGCAACCCAGATAGCGGCCGGTGGGGGTGGCCGTCGGCGGCCGGCACACGAACACCATGCTGGCCAGCGCGGGGGTCAGCTCAGGGTCACGGGCCCGGGCCAGCGCCTCGGCGACGGTGGCGTCCGGGGTGAGCACCACGGGTTCTGGGGTCATCAGGCCGCCGGCGGTGTCTGAGGAATAGGTGAGCAGCCGCCGGACCGGTGCCGATTCTTCAGGCGCCATCAGCCGCAGTAACCGTTCCCGTTCGGTCTGGGCGAGCTCGCCGAGCAGGTCGGCCGCGTCGTCGGGATTCATCGCCTCGAGAACGTCGGCGGCGCGCTCATCACCCAGCCGGGCGAGCACCTCGGCCTGCTCGTCCTCGGACAGTTCTTGCAGCACGTCTGCGAGCCGCTCGTCGTCGAGTGCGTCGACGACCTCGTCGCGGCGTTTCGCGGGCAGCTCGCGCAACGTGTTGGCGACCTCCACTGCGCGCATCCCTTCGAACAGGGCCAGCAGCTGGTCAGCGCCCTGCCCGCGGGAGGTCACCTCGGCCAGCGTGAGTCCCGCGACCTCGTCCCATCCGAGCACCTCAACCGGACCGCGCCGGCCAAGCCGGCCGGTGCGCTCCCGCACCGCCAGCTTGGTGATCACCCAGTCCCTGGTGCGGGTCTGCTCGATCCCGGCGTCCACCACCACCGCGACCGCCCCGGTGGCGGCGACGTGTACCCGGGTGTCCAGGATCTCCCCGATCACCAGCGTCTCGTTGGGCCGCAGGGTGAACTTGCGCAGGCTCACCGTGCCGGTGGCGAGCGCCACCGCGCCGGGTTCGATCGAGGTGACCCGCAGCATCGGTACGAAGATCCGTTGCCGGATGACGAGCTCGACCACTAGCCCGAGGACCCGCGGCGGCCGCGGACCGATGCGCAGCGCGGTGACCAGGTCACGGACCCGGCCGATCTGCTCCCCGTCGGGCCCGAACACCGGCAGCCTCGCGACCCGCGCAGCGAAAACCCTGCTCGGTGTGGCCACGCTATGAGGCTAGCGTCCGCTCACATCCCGGGACCCCGCCAGGCGCATCTATGTCGTTCATGGACCCTGGCAACGCGAAGCGTGCCAACCGGATCCCTAGGTCCCTCAGCGGTAGCAGTAGGAATCTGAGGAGGTTGGGATCGTACCGGCGATGGGTCGCGCCCGTGCCGATACTCACCGCCCGGAGTGGGCGCAACCAGCCATACTGGCGAGTACTCGCAGCAGGCAACCCC
>JBOHFW010000338.1:0-4419 GCA_050699835.1 Pseudonocardiaceae bacterium
GCGTATATCAGCTGCTGATCAAAATCCCGGCGTTGTTCGGCAGCTGATTCCCGAAGGCGACGGCCCGCCCGGTTTCGGGGGCCGCGGGCGGGCCGTCGCCGCTTATCAGGTACCGAGCTAGTGCGCGATGGAGTCGATGAGCGCTCGGGCGCCCTGACGGAGCAGGTCAGCACCGACGAAGTAGCCCAGGGCCGCGGGCTCCTCGGGCACACCCCAGTGGTGGGAGTCGAGCCACTGGCTGCCGTCGAGGCTGAAAACCTTGCCGTGCATGGTGAGCTTGCCGCTGGGCTCGGTGCTGGCGTAGCCGGCGATGGGTGAGTTGCAGTGGCCTTGCAGGGCATGCAACATGGCGCGCTCGGCGGTGGCGTGCCGGTCGGTTTCGGCGTCATTGAGCTGAGCGCCCAAGGCGCGGATGGCGCTATCGGCGCTGCGGCACCGCAACGCGATGATGCCCGCGCCGATCGCCGGGCACATCGTGCCCAGCGGCAAAACCTCGGTGATCCGATCGGCCTCGTCGACCCGGTGCAGGCCGGCCACCGCGGCCACGATCGCGTCGAAATGACCCTCCTCCAGACGCATCAGGCGGGTGTTGACGTTGCCGCGCAACGGTTTGATCTGCACGTGCGGGTAATGCAGGCGGAGTTGAGCGGCGCGGCGCACCGCACTAGTGCCGATGACGGCGCCCGCGGGCAGCTCGGCCAAGGTGGCGCCGGTGCGGGAGACGACGGCGTCGTGGATGTCCTCCCGGGGCAGGAAGGCGGCGAAGCTCAGGCCCTCGGGCGCTGGGACGTCGCCCGGGATGTCCTTGAGGCAGTGCACTGCGAGATCGACCGAGCCTTCGAGCAGGTTACGGTCGATCTCGCGCACGAAGGCACCCTTGCCGCCGAGCTTCGCGAGATCGCCCATCCACTGGTCGCCGCTGGTCATGACCTTGATCAGCTCGGTGGTAACCGCGGGATCCAGTGCCTCCAGGGCCGCGGCGACCTGCTCGGCCTGATGCAGAGCCATCGGGCTGGAACGGGTGCCGATTCGCACGTGCGGCATACCTGAACCTTACGCAGTCCACAGCGGGCGCAGCGGATCACCCCTACCATGGCGTCGACCGGCGGGGGGACTTCGGGGGAGCAACCTCGCCATTGATTCGGGAGTTCGGCATGCGCGAGATCAGCCGCCGTAGGCTCGCGTTGTTCAGACCGGTCTCGTGGGCCGAGACCCGCCGTATCGCCACTATTCTCCGCAAGGAGACCATCGGTGGCGCGCTGCTGCTCGCCGCTGCCGTGCTGGCGATGGCCTGGGCGAACTCCCCGTGGTCGGAGTCCTACGAGTCCCTACTCGGGTACCGGATCGGATTTGCGGCGCTGCACCTGGAGCTGACACTGGCCCAGTGGGCCGCCGACGGGCTGCTGGCGATCTTCTTCTTCGTCGCCGGCCTGGAGCTCAAGCGTGAGTTCGTCGCTGGTGACCTGCGCGACCCGCGCCAGGCCGCGGTACCCGTCGCCGCCGCCATCGGCGGTGTGCTGATCCCGGCTGGCCTCTATCTCCTGATCAACCTTGGCCCGAGCGGTGCGGCGCAGGGCTGGGCGATCCCGACGGCTACCGACATCGCCTTCGCGCTGGCCGTCCTCGCGATCATCGGCCGCCATCTGCCCTCGGCGCTGCGGACTTTCCTGCTCACCCTGGCCGTGGTCGATGACCTGCTGGCCATCATGATCATCGCAGTGTTCTACACCGAGGACGTGTCGGTCATTCCGCTGTTGGCGGCACTGGCGCCGTTGGCTGTGTTCACCGTGCTCGTGCAGCGACGGGTGCGCTCCTGGTTTCTGCTGCTGCCACTGGCCGTCGGCACCTGGGCATTGATGCACGCCTCGGGCGTGCACGCCACCGTCGCCGGGGTGCTGCTGGGGCTGGCCGTACCGGTGATCCGCAGCCACCGGGCCGGCGGTCCTGATGCCGGCCCCGGGCTGGCCGAACACTTCGAACACCGCTGGCGGCCGATCTCCGCGGGCGTCGCGGTGCCGATCTTCGCGTTCTTCTCCGCCGGGGTGGTCATCGGTGGCCTGGGTGGACTTACCACGGCCCTGAGCGACCGCGTCGCGGTGGGTGTGGTATTCGGTCTGGTCGTCGGCAAGACCATCGGGATCATGGTCACCACCTACCTGGTGGCCCGGTTCACCCGGGCCAGCCTCGCTGAGGGGCTGGCCTGGGTGGACGTCTTGGGGCTGGCGATTCTGTCCGGGATCGGATTCACCGTCTCGCTGCTCATCGGCGAGCTGGCCTTCGGCGCCGGCAGCGAGCGTAGTGAGCACGCCAAGGTCGCCGTGCTCACCGGCTCGCTGCTGGCCGCCCTGCTGGCGGCCGTGGTGCTGCGCCTGCGTAACCGTACCTACCGTCGCCTCTGCGCAGCTGAGATCGCCGCTCAAGACAGGGGCGGCACGTGATCCGGTGAGCGCCACCGCCTGGCTGGCGGTGGCGGTGTTTGTTACCTGGTACATCCTGACCGCTACCGAGCGCATCCACCGGGTCGCGGGCTGACAGGATGGTGGTCCGCCGGGTGGCGGCGGGCTAGAAGGAGAATGACGACGTGAGCGAGCTGACCCGCCCCACGGTGGAGCTGCCCGAGGGACCGGCGCCGACCGAGTTGGTGATCGAGGATCAGGTGGTCGGCGAGGGCACCGAGGCCATCGTGGGTGCGCAGATCAGGGCGCACTACGTCGGCGTCGCCCACTCCACCGGCCAGCAGTTCGACGCGTCCTGGGACCGTGGCTCCCCGCTGGAGTTCCGGCTCGGCACCGGCCGGGTGATCAAGGGCTGGGACGATGGGATCGTCGGGATGCGGGTGGGCGGCCGTCGCCGGCTCACCATCCCGCCGCAGCTGGCCTACGGTGACCGCGGCGCGGGTGCCACGATCAAGCCTGGCGAAACCCTCGTCTTCGTGGTCGACCTGGTCAGCGTCCGCTAGCTAGAGATCGACGGTGATCCGGCCGCCCCGGCTCCGGGACACGCAGATCGTCATCGTGTCGGTGCGCTCGCGATCGGTGAGCACCCGGTCGCGGTGCTCGATCTCGCCAGAGCAGGAGATCACCCGGGTCCGGCAGGTCCCGCAGAAGCCTTGCTGGCAGGAGTACGCGACGCCAGGCACGACCTGGCGGATGACCTCGAGCGCGGAGGTATCGGCCGGCACGGTCAGCACGCGGTTGCTGCGCTGCAACGCGATCTCGAACATCGTGCCGTCCAGGACGGGAGGCGCGGAGAACCGCTCGAACTGCAACGCCGCCGCAGCGCTGCCCGGCAGGTCCCGGCGGACACTGGCGATCATGGGAGCGGGGCCGCAGCAGTACACGGTGGCCCCGGTGGGTGCCCGCTCCAGCAGCTCGGCACCCGAGGGGAACCCGTACTGATCGTAGGGCCGGACCCACACCCGGTCGGGATCCAGCGCTGCCAGCTCGTCGAGGAAGGGCATCGACGCCCGCGAACGCCCGGTGTACACCAGCTGCCAGGGCACGCCACCGGCCGCCGTCTGCTTGACCATCGGCAGGATCGGCGTGATGCCGATCCCGCCGGCGAGGAACAGGTAGCTGGCCGCAGCCGCATACGGGAAGCCGTTACGGGGACCGCGGACGGTCAGCGTGCTCCCAGCGCCAATCGAGTCGTGCAGCTCCCGGGAACCGCCACCACCGTGGGCGAGCCGCCGCACCGCGATCCGGTAGCTGCCGCGGTCGGCCGGATCCCCACACAGCGAGTAGTGGCGACGCCGTCCGGAGGGCAGCAGCACCTGCAGGTGGCTTCCTGGTTGCCAGCGGGGCAGTTCCGCACCCCCCGCGGCGACCAGCCGGAAGCTCCGCGCGTCGGATGCCTCCACCCGGACCTCGTCCACCACAAGGTGCAGATCCCGGTTCACCTGCTGGGGCGGTCGGCGCCGGAGGTAGCCGCCGATGGCAAGCCACTCAAGACCGGTGATCAGTTTTCCCAACAGGGTGAACAGCCGGTCGGGGCGTTGGCGGCCCCGCAGGTCGGGGGGAGCCACGTCGCGCTGGACGGCGTCCATGTCACGCCGCCGCTGCCATCGCCGCAGGAGAGCTAGCCAGGTAGGCGACGGCCTGCCCGGTGGAGAACTCCTCCGAGGGGTGGTATCGGGGTCGGCTGTACTTCAATACTCCCCGGACGAGCTCGTTCGCCGGGGGCAGCAGGTGCCGGCGGCTGGCCCGGAAGTAGTAACGCCAGCGCGCTTTCTTGCGCCGGCCGCTGAGCTCCGGATCGGTGCGCATCAGGAACACCACACCCCGCGCCCACAGCCACAACATGATGGGCCAGGTGACCTGCATGCCTCGCACCCGGCGCAGGTAGCGGCCGTCGAGGTGGGTGAACAGATCGAAGGCCACCGAGCGGTGCTCGACCTCCTCGGCGCCGTGCCAGCGCAGC
>JBOHFW010000339.1:0-6937 GCA_050699835.1 Pseudonocardiaceae bacterium
GATCCACACCGTGCGCCGTGGCGATCAGTGCCGCGGTCTGCTGCGCGCGCAGCAACGGCGAGGTGACCACGTGCACCACATCATGGTTACCCAGGTACGCGGCGACCCGCTCGGCTTGGCGGACACCCACGTCGGAAAGCTGGAAGCCCGGTAGGCGACCGTAGAGGATCTGCTCGGGGTTGTGCACTTCACCATGCCGAAGCAGGTGCACCAGGGTGCGGCTCATACTGACTCCGGCGTCGGCGCGCGGGCCGCGGCCCGGGCGGCGGCGGGCAGCGCTGCCGCGATGACCTCGAAGGCCTCGTCGTCCAAGGCCGCCGAGACGAACCAGGACTCGAACGCGCTCGGCGGAGCGTAGACGCCGTGCTCCAGCAACGCGTGGAAGAAGGCAGGGAAACGCCAGGTCTCGGTGGCCTGCACACCGGCGTAGTCACGGACCGGCCCTGAGCTGGTGAACAGCACGCTGAGCAGGGAGCCAGCGGTCTGCACGACGTGCGGGACGCTACGGGCGTCCAGCGCCCCGTCCAGCAGACCAGTCAACCGGGTGGCCGCGGCGTCCAATCGGGCGTAGACCTCGGCGTCCGCGGCCCGCAGCGTGGCCAACCCGGCCGCCACCGCCACCGGGTTCCCGGACAGCGTGCCCGCCTGGTACACCGGCCCGGCGGGGGCCAGGTAGGCCATCAGCGATGCGGAGCCACCGAACGCCGCCGCCGGCAGCCCGCCGGACATCACCTTGCCGAAGGTGTACAGGTCGGCCGGCACACCCTCGAGCCCGAACCAGCCGGCGGGCGAGACCCGGAACCCGGTCATCACCTCGTCCAGGACCAGCAACGCGCCGTGGGCGTGGCACAGCTCGCGCAGGGCGGCGTTGAAACCGGGATCGGGCGGCACCGCGCCCATGTTCCCGGCAGCCGCCTCGGCGATGACCGCCGCGACCACAGATCCCCGCTCGGCGAATAGCGCGCGCACCGCATCGAGGTCGTTGTAGGGCAGCACGATGGTGTCCGCGGCCTGCGCTCCGGTGACGCCGGGGCTGGCGGGCAGGCCGAAGGTGGCGACCCCGGAACCGGCCGCGACCAGCAATGCATCAACGTGCCCGTGGTAATGTCCGGCGAACTTGACCACCACCGGCCGCCCGGTGATGCCCCGGGCCAGCCGGATCGCGCTCATCGTCGCCTCGGTGCCGGAGTTGACCAGCCGGACCTGCTCAACTGGCCCCACCCGGCGCACGATCTCCTCGGCGAGCTCGGTCTCCCCGGCGGTGGGCGTACCGAAGGACAGCCCCTGCGTGGCGGTCGCACGGACCGCATCCACCACCGCGGGGTGCGCGTGGCCCAGGATCATCGGTCCCCAGGACGACACCAGATCGACGTAACGGTTGCCGTCGGCGTCCCAGAGGTAGGGCCCTGCTGCGCGGACCATGAACCGCGGCGTGCCCCCGACGGCGCGGAACGCCCGCACGGGGGAGTTCACCCCGCCGGGGATCACGGCACTGGCCCGCTCGAAGAGTCGGGCTGACTGGGGAGGCGTCACGTCCGTAACAGATCCATTCAGGCCAGGCATCGTTCCCGTAGTATCCGCCGTCCGGCGTCGAGGAGCAGTATCCCGGCGAGCGTGGCCGCGCCGATGGCACTCGCCCACCAAGCCCCTTCGACACGGCTCATACTGACGCCTCGACGCACTGTCACGATCAGGCCGCGCTGCCAGCACCACCACGCCACGACGCCGAGCACGATCACAACCAGCACCTCGGCCCCGGCGACCAGGACACGGCGACGGGAGCGCAAACCCGTCAGAACCCGGGTTGGCGGGGCCGGAACCAGGCGTTGGCTGCTGGAAGGAACATGGTCACGATCGCCCCGATGAGCAACAGGAACTGGAGCAGCCCGGTAACGAGCATAGGACCGGAGAAACTCAGGAGACCGATCAACCCGAACAGGAGGCTCAGACCACCGAGCACGGCCATCACGATCCGAGCCCAGTTCCGGCCCCCGCGCATGAGGAACACGAAGACGATCTGGACGGCGAGGAAGAGCAGCCCGAGCACCAACCCCACGCTGAACGCAGCTGTCGTGATGCTCTCGAACGCCGTCTGGTCCAGCTCCGGGTTCTCAGCGAGCGCCTGGCGGATCGCCTCGGCCTGTATCTCTTTGATCTGCTGGTACGAGAAGAAGGTCCCGAGCAGACTGACCACGAAAGCAGAGATCCAGAGCCAGAACGAGGCGTCGACCTCCTTGGGCCGGTTCGCCGCCTGAGGACGGGGCATGGTCATACCCAAGACGATAGCCGCAGAGCACTCGCATCGTTACTGCAGTCTGGATAATCAGCGCAGCCAGCTTGCCGCCTGCACCGCCCAATAGGTCAGCACCAGATCGGCACCGGCGCGGCGGATCGAGGTCAGCGTCTCCAGCACGGCTCGCCGCCGGTCCAACCAGCCGCGGGCCACCGCCGCCTCGATCATCGAGTACTCACCGGAGACCTGGTAGGCGGCAACCGGGACCTCGGAGATCTCGGCCACCGCGCGCAGCACGTCGAGGTAGGGCATCGCGGGCTTGACCATCACGATGTCGGCGCCCTCGGCGAGATCCAGCGCCGCCTCACGTAGCGCTTCCCGGGAGTTGGCCGGATCCTGCTGGTAGGTCATCCGGTCCCCGCGCAGCTGGGATTCCACCGCGTCGCGGAACGGTGCGTACAACGCGGAGGCGTACTTGGCGCTGTAGGCCAGGATGCCGGCATCGGAGTGTCCCGCGGCATCCAGCCTCGCGCGTACTTCTCCCACCTGGCCGTCCATCATGCCGCTGAGCCCGACCAGATGGGCGCCGGCCTGCACCTGGGCGACGGCCATTTGTGCGTACACCTCCAGGGTGGCGTCGTTGTCCACCCGGCCGGACGCGTCCAGCAGGCCGCAGTGCCCATGATCGGTGAACTCATCCAAGCAGGTGTCGGCCATCACCACGATCTCGTCGCCGACCTCAGCGCGCACGTCACGCAGGGCGGTGTTGAGCACACCGTCCGGGTCAATCCCGCCGGATCCGGTGGCGTCCTTGGTGGTGGGGACCCCGAACAGCATGATCCCGCCCAGCCCAGCGGCCACTGCCTCGGCGGCGGCCTTACGCAGCGAGTCCCGGGTGTGCTGCACCACGCCCGGCATCGACGGGATCGGCACCGCTGCGGTCGCACCCTCCTTGACGAACACCGGCCGCACCAGCTGCCGCGCCGCCACCGAGGTCTCCCGCACCAACCCCCGCATCGCCCCGGTCGTCCGCAACCTCCGCGCCCGACTACTCGGGTACATCACGGCCTCCGGTCTTGTGAGTGGCGATACCAGCTATAGCTCGTAACACCACTCACGGGTTATCCACAGACGGGTCAGCGGCGGCGGGTTTTGGCTTTGCGGGGTGGGGGGAGGGCGCCTGCTGCGCGCAACCGCGTCGCGTGGTCGGCTAGGGCGTCCACCAGGGGGCCGATTTGGGCTACCTCGGGTTGGACGTCTACGCGGAGGCCGAACTCTACGGCGGTTTCCGCGGTGGCTGGGCCGATGCAGGCAACGATCGTTCTGGCGTGTGGCTTGCCGGCGATACCGACCAGGTTGCGCACGGTGGAGGAGGAGGTGAAGCAGACCGCGTCGAAGCCACCCGTCTTGATCATTTCGCGGATCTCGGCAGGCGGTGGGGCGGCGCGCACCGTGCGGTAGGCCGTCACGTCGTCGATCTCCCAGCCGCGCTCTCGCAGCCCGGCGGCCAGCGTCTCGGTAGCGATGTCCGCGCGCGGCAGCAGCACCCGGTCCACCGGGTCGAGGACGTCGTCGAAGGGCGGGAAGTCGGCCAGCAGCCCCTCGGAGGACTGCTCTCCTGAGGGCACCAGCTCGGGGGCGATCCCCATCGAACGCACCCGCTCCGCGGTGACCTCCCCCACGCAGGCAATCTTGACGCCGGCGAACGCGCGGGCATCCAGCCCGAACTCAGCGAACTTGTCCCAGACTGCGCGGACCGCGTTCGTTGAGGTGAACACCACCCACTGGTAGCGGCCATCGACCAGGCCCTTGACCGCGCGCTCCATCTGCGCCGGGGACCGCGGCGGCTCCACCGAGATCGTCGGGACCTCCACGGGCACCGCACCGTGCACGGCGAGCCGCTCGCTCATCACTCCAGCCTGGTCCTTGGTCCGCGGCACCAGCACCTTCCAGCCATACAGCGCCCGGGATTCCCACCAGGACAGCTTCGTGCGCTGCCCGACCGCCGTGCCGACGGTGACCACCAGCGGCCCGATGAGCTCACCGGCCCCGCCGCTCAGTGACGTCAACGTGGTCTCCACGGTGTGCTGAGTGGGCATGGTGCCCGCAGCGGTGATCGCCACCGGGGTCTGCGGTGCCAGCCCGTGCTCGATCAGCGCGGTGGCCGCCTCAGCCAGGTGGGACGCGGTGGCATGCAGCACCAGCGGAGCCGGCACTGACGCCAGCGCCGCCCAGTCCACCCCCGCCCGGACATCGGCCTCGGTATGCGCGGAGCCCAGTGGCACTCCGGCAAAGGCAGGCACCGCGGTAGCCGCGGGCACTCCGGGCACCACCTCGAACGGTACCGAGGTGCGGGCCACCGCCTGCACCTCGGCGACCACGGCGTCTGCGGTCAGCGGATCCCCGGACACCAGGCGCACCACGGTGCGCCCACCCTTGGCCTCGGTGACCAGGTCCTTGGCGACCTCACCAGGTTCCCCCACCGCCCGGCGCACCTCAGCACCCGCGGCCGCCAGGGCGTATACCTCGGCGGTCACGTCGGGGTCGGTCACCAACAGCTCGGCGCAACCCAGCAGTTGGTGTGCTCGCATGGTGAGCATTCCGGCGTCACCGGGACCGGCACCGACAAAGGCGATCCGTCCGGCGGTCTTGCAAACAGGGCTCATTTATCTACTCGTTTCCCATTCAGGCCGGCGGACCTGGTCGCGCAGCGCTGGGCCTGCCACCCAGCGCGCCTGCAGCCAGATCCAGTAACTCAACCGCAACCTGGCGGCCGAGCTTCTCGGCATCGGTTGGCTTCCCAACAGAATCAGACACCGCGGAATACGGCGCGGTAGCGGACGACCGGAGCAGATCATCGTCCGCGGTGGCGGCAACCCCCCGAAGAAACAGCCGCAGGACGACCCGTCCCTCATCGTCCAAGTCTTCGACAACATCGGCGAGCGCTCCGACCGCCGCGTCGCAGCCTTCCCCTACGGCGGCGAGTAACGCCCGCTCGGCGGTGACCGCGGCACGCACCCCAGCATCGTCGAGCAGCGTGCCCAGCAGATGTTCGGTGTCCAGGTCACCAACCCGGCATTCACAGGCCAGCGCTCCCTGCCCGGGCGCGGGCAACATCTGCAACGGGTCGAGCAGTTCGGTGGCTTCCGCAAGCCGGCCCAGTCGGGTCAGCCCGGCAGCAGCGATCACCACTCCGTCACACTCCCCGGCGAGCACCCGGCTGATCCGCGAGTCGACATTGCCGCGGATCGGCATGACCTGCAGCCCCAGGCCCAGCGCCCGCAATTGCCTGCCCCGCCGTAGCGAGCCGGTGCCGAGCACCGCCCCGGCAGGCAACTCGCCCAGCACCATCCCGTCCCGGGCCACCAGCGCATCACGCGGATCCGCCCGCTCCGGTACGGCGGCGACGACCACTCGCGGATCCGCCTGGACCGGCAGATCCTTATAGGAGTGCACCGCCACATCGACCTCGCCCGCCACTAAGGCTGTGCGCAACGCCGCGTAGCCGTCACCGGCGACCGGCACGGGCACTGCCCGCGCCTCGATCCCAGCGGCATGCAGCCGACGGGCCACCCACTCGGTCTGGGCTCGGGCCAGCGCACTGCCCCGGGTCCCCAGCCTCAGCACACTCATCACTGGGCTCCGGAGGAGTCGGTACGAACCGGCGCGGCGATGGCGGCAGCGGCCTGCGGGTCGAGTTCGAAAAGCTCGCGCAGCGCGTCGGCGTAGGATTGGCCGCCACCGGCCTCGGCGAGCTGTTTGACCCGCACGGTGGGGGCGTGCAGCAGCTTGTCCACCACCCGACGCACGGTCCGGGCCAGCTCATTGCGCACCGCGGCGTCGAGTCCCGGCAGCCGGCCGTCCAGCCGCAACAGCTCCGCGTCCACCACTTCGGCCGCGCGCTTGCGCAACGCGGCGACCGTCGGGGTGACCTCCGCAGCGCGCTGGGTGGCCAGATACTCACGCACCTCCTGAGCGATGAGGCTGTGCGCGGCGTTGACCGCAGTGGATCCCGAGCCACGCTGCTCCAGCCGGTACGCCACGGTGCTGAGATCCAGCAGGATGACGCCGGGCAGCTCGCCCACGCCGCGCTCGACGTTGCGGGGCAGCCCGAGGTCACACACCACAAGGAGGCGCCGACCAGCGTCGGTTGCCTGATTGACGCCCCGAGCGTCAGTTGCCTGATTGACGCCCCGAGCGTCAGTCACCTCATCGACGCTGAGCACTGCGCCGCTTGCTCCGGTGCAGCAGATCACCAGGTCCACGCCCGTCAGCACACTGGTCACGCGGTCCAGGCCGACGGCCCGAGCGGGGGTGCCCTCGGCCTCGCACAGCGCGGCCAGCCGCTGCGCGCTGGTCTGGGTGCGGTTGGCCAGCACGATCTCGGCCACCCCAGCCCGGCGCAACTGGGCCGCGGCCAGAGCGCCCATGGAACCAGCGCCGAGTACCAACACCCGCCGCCCGGTGAGGCCAGCACCGCCGACCGCGGCGAATTCGGCCGCCGCGGCGGACAGAGCTTCGGAGACCACCGAGGCTCCCGCGGCGTCGATGCCGGTCTCGGTGTGTATCCGCTTGCCCACCCGCAGCGCCTGTTGCACGACCTCGTGCAGGGTCCGGCCGACGGTGCCTGCTGCTTCGGCGCCAGCGTATGCGGTGCGCAGCTGACCAAGGATCTGCGGCTCGCCGACGACCATCGAGTCGAGC
>JBOHFW010000340.1:0-2838 GCA_050699835.1 Pseudonocardiaceae bacterium
GGCCACAACGGCACCCCGGACTCCCAGGCCGCGACAAGCGCACGGCGGGGCAACGGCAGCCGGTGCGGGCCCTCCACCCCGGGGATGATCGCCGCAGTGGCGTCGGCGTGCCGGGCGATCGCGCTGCCCACCGTCCAGCCGGCCGGCGCGGTCGCCGCCAATGCCTGAGTGAGCTCGCGGGAGTACCGCCCGGTGCCTCCCGGAACCGGGGCGAACAGCTGCTCGAGCAGCACCACCAGCTTCGGCACGCGCGCCAGTGTGGCACGGGTACCGTCACGCCCCATGTCAGCGCAGGCTCGAACCACGGTGGTCGTGGTCACCTGGCGGGGGCGCGGTCTGATCGGGCCCTGTCTGGACGCCCTGGCCACCCAGACCCGCCCGCACCGGGTACTGGTGGTCGACAACGCCTCGACCGACGGGACCGCGGCCGAGATCGCCTGGCGCCGTTTCCCGGTGATCCGGATGACCCGCAACGTTGGCTACGCGGGCGCGTTGGCTGTGGCGTTACCGCAGGTCGATACCCAGTTCATGGCCTGGCTCAACGATGATGCCCGGCCGGAGCCGGGTTGGCTCGCCGCGTTGGAACGGGCCCTGGACGACGATGACACGGCCGCCGCCGCGACGTCCGTGCTGCACACCGGGGGCGGCAGCGTGACCTCGACCGGCGTGGCCCTCACCCGCATCGGGTACGGCGCCGACACCACCGGGGCGATGCCGTTCGGCTTCTGCGGTGGCGCCGTATTGCTGCGCACCGAGGTGCTCCGCGCCGCCGGCGGCGTCCCGGGTTCGCTGTTCTGCTACTACGAGGACACCGACACCTCGTGGCGGTTGCGGTTGGCCGGCTATCAGATCCTCGCTGTGCCGCAGGCCCAGGTCAGCCACGTCGGTGGCGCCTCAGCGGGCCACGGCACCGCGGCCTTCCACCGCTGGAACGAGCGCAACCGGCTGCTGGTGCTGCTGCGCTGCGCGCCTGCTCAGGTGACAGCTCGCGAGCTGGCCCGCTTCGCCGGGCTGACCCTGATACTGCCGTTTCGCCGCAACCGACCCGCGGCGCCCAACTTCGCGACCAGCGTGCGGTTGCGGGTCTTGACCGAGGTCGCGGCCCGGCTGCCCGCGACGCTGATCGCCCGGTACCGGATCGGCCGGCGCGCCACCGTCAGTCGGATGGCGGTGTGGTCCACCTGGGCCGGCCGATCCTGAGACACATCAACGGGGAGCTGGGACCGGAATCGGTTCGATGCGCGGCAGGGGGTCCAGCAGTGAACGCTGCTAGGATTTGATCAATCTCGGCTGGCTATGAGCGGACGCGCTTGCATTCATACCATTCTCCATCAGGGCCGCGTTTCCGCTGGCCTATTTCTGAGGGAAGGCACGGTCCGGGCGGGTCAGTGGCCGAGAAAATAGCTGGCGCGGACCGAGAAGTGGATGTCAACACAGTGGCTTGGGCCGTAGCAGCACCCACGCCAGCCAGCCCAAACAGCGTGGCCACGCTCAGCGAAACTACAGCGACACGACGAAACTCCATCATTCCTCCCTCACATTGGTGCTGACTGGGTTCCACAACCGGAGCCGTCAGATTCAGATCCGCCATAGGTACTCATCGGCTCTGCGCTATCTCCTTGCCCTCGGCCATGCCCTGCACAAGGAAAACCCAGAACGACCGGGAGAGGTCCCAGCGCAGCCCCACAGGCGGTGATCGAGGCGGCCGGGCTGCTGCTGCCGCTCGGCCGTTGGGGGCAGCGCATCGCGATGACGCTTTCGACGACGATCGGCACCGACCCCTGGAGAAAACCGCGGCCGCGGGATGGGGCACCCTAGGCAGCCGCCGAGGGAAGGACGCCGGACGTGGGTGATCGCATGCCGCCGAAGGTGTCGGTGGTCGTGGTGAACTACTGCGGCGCCGAGCACACCGTGACCTGCCTGCGGGCGCTGCGCGATGAGCTGGACTGGCCCACCGATGCGCTCGAGCTGATCTGCGTGGACAACGCCTCGGGTGATGGCAGCTCAGCGCGGATTGCCTCCGCAGTACCGCAAGCGCGGCTGATCCGCTCGGCCACCAACACCGGGTTCGCTGGCGGCTGCAACCTTGGGGTCAGCAGAGCCACCGGCGAGGTCGTCGGCTTTCTCAACAGCGACGCCCGGCCGCACCGCGGCTGGGTGCGCGCCGCCGTCGAGACGCTGAGCCAGGACCCCGCCATCGCGGCAGTAGCCAGCAAGGTACTGGACTGGGACGGCACGCGGATCGACTTCGTCGACGGCGGTCTGACCTGGTATGGGATGGGTTACAAGCCGCACGTCGGCGCACCCGACGACGGCACCCACGACCTCGCCCGCGACGTGCTGTTCGGCACCGGCGCCGCGCTGTTCGTCCGCCGTAGCCTCTTCGAGCAGCTCGGCGGGTTCGACGAGCGGTTCTTCATGTTCGGCGAGGACGTCGACCTGGGCTGGCGGCTCAACTTGCGCGGCTACCGGGTGCGCTACCAGCCGCACTCGATCGCTTACCACCGCCACCACGCCTCGCTGCGCGGAGCCGACCCGGCCCGCGAGACCTACCTGCTGGAGCGCAACGCGCTCGCCGCGCTGTACAAGAACGTCTCCGACGAGACCCTGACCACCGCGCTGCCCGCCGCGCTGGCGCTGACCATCCGGCGGGCCACCGCCCGAGGTGGGTGCGACCCCACCGAACTGGAGCTGACCCGCCGCGGCCCGGACGCGGAGGCGACCGGCCCGATGGCGGTGCCCGCGGTGACCATGGCCGGGGTCTACGCCATCGACCGGTTCGTCGAGATGCTGCCCTCGCGGGCCGCGTCGCGGCGGGCCGAGCAGGCCGCCCGGGTC
>JBOHFW010000341.1:0-5879 GCA_050699835.1 Pseudonocardiaceae bacterium
GCTGTGATGAATAACATTGACCACCACGCGATCTAGCAGAAACGAACCGAGCGTGCCGGATGTGGTGCTGCAACTGACCAGAGCGGGCTTCCTGCTCCTGCTCTGGTTGTTCGTCGTTGCTGCGCTACGAATCGTGCGGTCCGATCTGTTCGCGGCGTCCGGGTTGCGCGCCAGCCTCCCGATATCCCGCCGCGGTGCTCGGGCGCAGCGTAACCGGACACCTCGCCAGCTGGTCGTCACCGCGGGTGGGTTAGCGGGTACCCGGATTTCGTTGGACGGCAGGCCCATCCTGATCGGCCGCGCCGACGACTCCACCCTGGTACTCGATGACGACTACGCTTCCACCCGGCACGCTCGTCTCGGCTTCCAGGGCGGGGATTGGTTCCTGGAGGACCTGGGCTCCACCAACGGCACCTATCTGGACCGAGCTAAAGTCACCGGACCCACCCGAGTTCCGCTTGGGACCCCGATCCGCATCGGCAAGACGGTGATCGAGCTACGCTCATGACTCTGGTCCTTCGCTACGCAGCCAAGAGCGACCGCGGCCTAGTCCGGCAGAACAATGAGGACTCGGTCTACGCGGGCCCGCGCCTGCTGGCGTTGGCCGACGGGATGGGCGGGCACGCCGCCGGTGAGGTGGCATCCAAAGCCGTCATCGCGGCATTCGCCCCGCTGGATGACGACGAGCCCGGTAACGACCTGCTCGATCAGCTGCACGAGGCCACCCTGGCGGGTAACGCCGCGATCAGTGAGCTGGTCCGCGAGGACCCGGAACGCGAGGGCATGGGCACCACGCTCACGGCCGTCCTGTTCGGCGGTAACAAGATCGGCTTGGCTCATGTCGGTGACTCTCGCGCCTACCTGCTGCGCGACGGGGTGTTCAGCCAGATCACCCACGATGACACCTTCGTCCAGTCGCTGATCGACGAGGGTCGCATCTCCGCGCACGAGGCCAGCCACCATCCACAGCGCTCGCTGCTGCTCAAGGCACTCACCGGGCATGAGGTGGAACCTTCGCTCACTGTCCGGGAAGCCCGCGCCGGGGACCGTTACCTGCTCTGCTCGGACGGGCTCTCCGACGTGGTCAGCGCGGAGAACCTCGCCGAGGGGTTGACCATGCCCGACCCGCAGTCCTGCGCCGACCGTCTCATCGAGCTGGCGCTCAAGGGCGGTGGGCCGGACAACATCACGTGCATCGTGGCCGAAGTGGTGGACGTCGAGTACGGCGAGGACGCGCCCATCATCGCCGGCGCGGCGGGTGACGGTGTCGAGCAACCGCAGCCCGACTCGGCTGCTGCCCGTGCGGCGACGACCACACTGCCGCGTCCGGTTCCAGTACAGCCCCAGCGGATCGAGCCTGCACCACCCGACCCGCAGCTGCTCCGCCGCAAGCGCAAGCGCACCCTGATCGGTTTGGCGGTGCTCGCCACGCTGGTCGCCGGGATCAGCGCGATCGGTTCGATCCTGGTGCTAGGCCAGTACTACGTGGGAGCGGCCGCGAACGGTGAGGTAGGCGTCTTCCAGGGTGTTCGAGGCGAATTCCTTGGCTTGCCGCTGCACTCCTGGGCCGAAGGAAGCTGCCGGGAAGGCGCCCGCGGCTGTGAGTCGGTGCACCTGCGCGACCTGCAACCCTACGCCCGGGCCAACGTGAGCCGGGGCATGATCAGCAACACCGGGTTGGATGGCGCCCGCGAGATCATCGGTCGGCTGCGCACAAACGACTTGCTACCACTGTGTTCGCAAACCACCCCGGGTTCGCAAACCACCCCGGATTCCCAAACTACCCAGAGTTTCCCAAGCGTTACGGGGTCGCAGGCCGGTACGGAAACACTCCCCGAGGAGTCCTCGTCTGCGGCGACAGCGGACCCTAACGCTTCTCCCGCGCCCACCACCGGTACGCCACTGCCGGAGAAGCCCTCGGAACCCGGGGTGGACTGCCGGACGGTGAGCTGATGGTCTTCTCCGTTGCCACCCAGGACGCGGGCGCACAGCCCGCGTCCGCACCACCGACCAAGCGCGGCCTGGAGCTGGTCATGCTGGCGTTCGCCGCCATCGTGGTGACCACGGCGCTGGTGCTGGTCGAGCTCAACCAGCCGACGGGGCTTACCCAGGCGGTGCTCTACCAGGGGGCTGCCTACCTGGCGCTGTTCAGCGCCGCCCATATCGCGGTGCGGTGGCTGGCGCCCTACGCCGACCCGTTGATCCTGCCCTGCGTGGCGCTGCTCAACGGATTGGGCTTGGTGATGATCCACCGGCTGGATCTGGCCGACGTGTCGGCCAGATCGGTCGGCGGCCCGGTCCCGGCGGGCAACCTGCCCCACCAGATCGCCTGGACCGCGCTGGGTCTCGGGCTGTTCGTGGCAGTCCTGATGGTCGTCAGAGATCACCGCGTGCTGGCCCGTTACGGCTACACCTGCGGGCTGGTCGGGCTCGCCGCGCTGGCGCTGCCGGGCCTATTGCCTGCTGCTCTCTCCGAGGTCAATGGCTCGAAGATCTGGCTGCGCTTCGGCGGACTCACCATCCAACCGGGCGAGTTCGCCAAAATCCTGCTCATGATCTTCTTCGCCGCGTTCCTGGTGACCAAGCGGGACTTGTTCACCACGGCGGGGCGCAAAGTGCTGGGCATGGAGTTGCCCCGGGCTCGGGATCTCGCGCCGCTGCTGGTGGCCTGGGGGCTCTCACTGGGCGTGCTGGTACTGGAGAAGGATCTGGGCACCTCGCTGCTGTTCTTCGGCATCGTGCTGGTGCTCATCTACGTCGCCACCGAACGGGTCGCCTGGCTGGTGATCGGGCTGGTCTTCTTCCTCGGCGGGGCGGTCGTCTCCAACCTGCTCTTCGGGCACGTGCAACGCCGGGTCACCGCGTGGATCAACCCGTTCTCCGATTATGACGGCGCCGGTTACCAGATGGCGCAGTCACTGTTCGGGCTGGGTACCGGCGGGGTGTTCGGGACGGGGCTGGGCGCTGGGCGTCCCGATCTGGTGCCCGAGGCGCACACCGACTTCATCACCGCTGCCATCGGTGAAGAGCTGGGCTTTGTCGGGTTGGCGGCGGTGCTGTTCATCTACCTGCTGGTGGTGATGCGGGGCATGCGCGCCGGCCTTGCCGTCCGGGACACCTTCGGCAAGCTGCTCGCCGCCGGGCTGGCCTTCACGATCGGCCTGCAGGTGTTCGTCGTCGTCGGCGGGGTAACCAAGCTGATCCCGCTGACCGGGCTCACCGCGCCGTTCCTGTCCTACGGCGGCTCCTCGCTGCTGGCCAACTACATTCTGGTGGCCCTGCTGCTGCGGATTTCCCATGCCGCGCGGGCGCCAGCAGCGCCGGCAGGTCCCCGCAAGCCGGTCACCCCGCTGGCCGAGGCGCATACCGAGATGGTGCAGCGCCCGTGAACACACCACTTCGCCGGGTCGCGATGGCCGTCATGATCATGATTGTGCTGCTCTTGGCCAACGCCACCTACATACAGGTGGTCAGCGCTGAGGACTATCGCACCGATCCGCGTAACCGCCGGGTGCTCCTGGACGAGTACAGCCGCCAGCGCGGTCAGATCATCGCGGGTGGGTTGCCGGTGGCCAGCTCGGTGGAGACCGGCGGGCAGTTGCGCTTCCTGCGTACCTATCTCAACGGCCCGCTGTATGCCCCGGTCACGGGTTACTACTCACTGCGTTACGGCTCGGGCGGCGTGGAGAACTCGCTGGATGCTGTGCTCAATGGCTCGGACGGCCGGTTGTTCGTGCGGCGTATCTCAGACCTGGTCACCGGGCGGGCGCCCAGCGGGGGCAGCGTCGAGCTCACCATCAACCCCGCCGTCCAGCGGGCCGCCTACGACGCGCTGACTCGCCGGGGCTACACCGGCGCCGTGGTGGCCATCAAGCCGAGCACCGGTGAGATCCTGGCGATGGCGTCCACCCCGTCCTACGACCCGAATCGGCTCTCCTCGCACGACGGCGCGCAGCAGGAGGCCGCCTGGAACGAGGGCACCTCGCCCCAACGTCAGTTCCCGCTGACCAACCGCACGGTCGCGTCGATTTACCCCCCGGGGTCGACCTTCAAGTTGGTGGTCACTGCCGCTGCGTTGGAAGCCGGCAAGGCCACTCCGGATACTCCGCTCACGGCAGCGGCTGCGGTGCGGCTGGAAGGCACCACGACATTGCTGCGTAACTTCGCCGACCAACAGTGTGGTGGCGGCACCACCGTCACGCTGACTCAGGCGCTGGTCCGCTCCTGCAACACCGCTTTCGCGCAGCTTGCCGCCACAGTCGGCGAGAACCAACTGCGCAAGCAGGCTCAGGCGCTCGGCGTCGGGCAGCAGGACCTCAAGATCCCCATCCCAGTGGCGCCCTCGACGGTGGGCGCCATTCCGGACGTCGCAGCCTTGGAACAGTCGGGCATCGGGCAGCGCGATGTGGCGCTCACTCCGTTGCAGAACGCGATGATCGCGGCCACCATCGCCAACGGCGGGGTCCGGATGAAACCTCAGCTGGTGCGCAACCTCCTGGCCCCGGATCTGTCCGTGCTGGAGCGCTTCACACCGGAGCGCCTCGACTCGGCGATGTCGCGCGTCACCGCCTCTCAGATCCGAGCCATGATGGTCGCCGCCGAGAACAGCTATCGCAATGACGGTAAGATCAACGGCGTCAGTATCGCTGCGAAGACCGGCACAGCTGAGCACGGTACCGATCCTAAGAACACCCCGCCGCACGGCTGGTATGTGGCGTTCGCGCCGGCCGACAACCCGCAGGTGGCGATTGCCGTGGTGGTCGAGGATGGCGGAGACCGCGACCTCGAGGCGACCGGAGGCTCCCTGGCCGCCCCGATCGGCCGGGCGGTCATCGGCACCGCCCTCCAAGGAGCCCGCTGATGCCCAGCGCAGGGCAGGTGCTGGCGGAGCGCTACCGGCTGGGCCGGCGCATCGCCGTCGGCGGGATGGGCGAGGTGTGGCAGGCTGACGACACCCGGCTGGGCCGTCAGGTTGCCGTCAAGGTGCTCAAGCCGGAGCTCTCCGGCGACGCGGAGTTCCGGCGCCGGTTCCACGCCGAGGCGCGGATGACGGCCTCGCTGAACCATCCAGGAATCGCTGCGGTGCACGATTACGGTGAGACAGGCGGTGACCCGGATACCTCAGATCCCAGCGCTTACCTGGTGGCCTACCTGGTGATGGAGCTGATAGCCGGGGACCCGTTGGCCACGATCCTCCAGCGCCAGCGGCGCCTGCCCGCGGACCGGACACTGGACATCCTGGAGCAGGCCGGCACTGCGCTGCAGGCCGCGCACGAACGCGGTCTGGTGCACCGTGACATCAAGCCCGCCAACATCCTGATCACCCCCGCTGGAACAGTGAAGCTCACCGACTTCGGCATCGCCAGAGCCGTCGACGCGGCTCCGATGACCTGCAACGGCATGGTCATGGGTACCGCGCACTACATCGCCCCGGAACAGGCCGCGGGGAACGAGGCCGGTCCGGCCGGCGACGTCTACTCACTTGCGGTGGTGGGTTACGAGTGCCTGGCCGGGCAGCGCCCGTTCTCGGCGGACAACGCGGTCAGCGTCGCCATGATGCACATCCGGGACCAACCACCGCCGCTACCTGGGAATGTGCCCGCAGGGGCTCGGGCTCTCATCGAGGCAGCCCTGGTCAAGGATCCCCGCCAGCGCTACCGCACCGGTGGTGAGTTCGCCGCTGCGGCGGCCACGGTCCGGCGTGGGCAGCGGCTACCGTCGGTGACGCACAGTACCAGCCCGGCGCCAACCGCGCTGCTGCCTCTCCCATCTGCGCCCCAGTTGCCTTCAACCCAGTTGCCTTCAACCCAGTTGCCTTCAACCCAGTTGCCTTCAACCCAGTTGCCTTCAACCCAGTTGCCTTCAACCCAGTTGCCTTC
>JBOHFW010000342.1:0-4272 GCA_050699835.1 Pseudonocardiaceae bacterium
ACTGAGCCCAGCTCGGCCGCCGGATCCCCGGCGCCCGCGGTGACCGCCGCCCGCAGCGCACGGATCGCAGCCCTGACCTCTGGACGCTGGAAAAACCGTTCTCCGCCACGGATCTGGAACGGGATCCCCAGCGCGTCCAAGGCCTGCTCGTAGGCCTCGGACTGGGCGTTCACCCGGTAGAGCACCGCGATCTCCGCGGCCGCGACCCCTTCTCGCAGCAGCTCCGCAATGGCGCCCGCCACCGCGTTGGCCTCTGAAACCTCGTCATCGTGCTCGGCGAATGTCGGCTCGGGACCAGCGCTGCGCTGGCCTTCCAGCGCCAGCCTGGCACCCGCCGGCCGCCCACGGGCGCCCGAGATCACCCGGTTAGCCAGCGACACAACCTGGGGGGTCGAGCGGTAGTCCCGGCGCAGCCGCACCGTCACCGCGTCGGGGAATCGCCTACTGAACTCCAGGAGGAAGCGGGGGGCCGCTCCGGCGAAGGAGTAGATGGTCTGGTTCGCATCGCCGACGACGGTGAGGTCGTCACGGCCGCCCAGCCAGGCGTCCAGCACACGCTGCTGCAGCGGGGTGACGTCCTGATATTCGTCGACGACGAAGCAGCGGTAGCGGTCCCGGAACTCCTGCGCGACGTCCGGGTGCTCCTCCAGAGCGGCCGCGGTGTGCAGCAGGAGGTCGTCGAAGTCGAGCAGCCGGTTGCGGTTCTTCAGCTCCTCATATCCGGCGTAGATCGCCGCGACCTGCTGCGGCGGCACCGGAGTGACCCGCCGGACGGCCGCCACCGCGGCGGGATAGTCCGCGGCGCTGACCAGGCTCGCCTTGGCCCACTCGATCTCACCGGTGAAGTCCCGAAGATCGTCGGCGCCGGTGCTGGCGCCGGCCCGCTGCGCTGCCTGGCCGACCAGCCGCAGCTTGTGCTCCAGCAGTGGCCACAGCTCATCCCCCACGACCTGGGGCCAGAAGTAACGCAGCTGGCGCAGCGCCGCGGCATGGAAGGTTCGCGCCTGCACCCCGCCGACCCCCAGGTCACGCAACCGGGTGCGCAGCTCCCCCGCCGCGCGGGCGGTGAACGTGACGGCGAGGACCTGCCCGGGGGCGACGTGACCGGACCGGACCAGCTGGGCGATCCGCCGGGTGACGGTGCGTGTCTTCCCGGTGCCCGCGCCGGCCAGCACGCACACCGGCCCCCGCGGCGCGCACACCGCGGCGCGCTGCTCCTCGTCGAGCCCCTCCAGCGGATCCCGGTGATTCCCCACGACCGGCATCCTCCCAGAGCCTCCCGACGCAAAGGATCTCGATGTCTACTGACCAGTAGCCATGAACGATTCTGTTGCGGAGACCGGGCAGCAGGTGTGACCCTTCCGGCGAGCACCGCGCCCGCCCGGGTCGGCCACCACTGGATCGATCTCTCCCGGGCTTGGCTGTTGCACGGTGACCGGCGCCAAGCACTGGACTCGCTCCAGCACGCCCGGCGGATCGCCCCACAGCTCACCCGCTACCACCCCCAAGTCCACGAGACCGTGCACATCCTCGCCGCCCGGGACGCCCGATCCACTGTCAGCCTGCGGCATTTTGCCGCCTGGTGCGGCATCCGAACCTGACAAGAACGGGGATCATGAACGAGCGCGGTGAGCCGGTCCTGTATGCCATCGTCACCGGATCACCCGCCGCCCGGGACATCGGCAAACTGGTGGACCTCGCCCACGCCGACGGGTGGGATGTCTGCGTGATCGCCAGCCCGAACGGCTACCAGTTCATCAATCCCGACACCCTCACCGCCAAGACCGGGCACCCCGTGCGCTACCAGTACAAAGAACCCGACGCACCCGACGTCCTCCCACCCGCCGACGCCATGGTGGTCGCCCCGATCACCTGCAACTCACTGGCCAAGTGGGCGGCGGGGATCTCCGACACGCTGCCCCTGGGTCTACTCGTGGAAGCCATCGGCAAACGCCAGCCCGTTGTGGCCATGCCCTTCAGCAACCGGGCCCAGCTCAGCTTCCCGGCGATCCAGCAGGCCATCAGCACGCTGACCACGTGGGGTGCGACGATCCTGGCCGGCGATGACGTCTACAAACAACACGACCCCGGCACCGGCGATAACTACGTGCACCTGTTCCCCTGGCACCTCGCCTGGCAAGCACTCCTCCAACACCCTTGGCTTGACCCTGATGTACCCAGACCAGCGTGATCGTTGCCCAATCGCAGGCCGGATTACCGGGATTGGAGTCGGTTTCACGCTGCCTCGGCTCGTGGATCACCGATTTTTTCGAAAATGACCAGTGCCTCACTCAGTGATTGGTATGCCGCATCCAGGTGCCCGGCCTCGTACTGGCTTTCGCCAAGGTGGTAAAGGGTTTGCCCTTCGGCGTAGCGGTGGCCAGCTTCGCGGCTAGCGGCCAGGGCCGCAACATGAGCAGCACTACAAGCCCGCGCCAAGCAGCGCTCCCCGCTCCCGGGAACCTGGCAGACGGACCGGTGCCGGCGTTGCGGGCTTGGTGCGCTGGGACTCGGCTATGGCGGAGCGCCCGTCGGGGCCGACGAGTCGCTCGATACTGAAGAACGCGTCCCGCAGCGCCGCGCGCAGCTGCCCGGCCTGCAGCGCGCTCAGCCGCAGCGGACCGTGATCGGGCACCGTGAGACAAACTCCAGCCGCACTGAGGTGGACGAGAATGCGCGCCCGGCGTCCGTGCCCGTCGCGGCAGTGCACCGTCCACAGGTCGGGATCACGCTGCCAGCCCAGCCGGCCGAGCAGGCGCAGCAGCGGGGTCGTGCGGTGGTGCTTGGCCACGGGTCACCTCTGGTCCACGAAGAGGGCCGACCCGGACGGATCCCGCAGCGGGGGATGCGGGGCGCGGTCGGGGATCCCGCCAGCGCTGGTCGTCCGGGTCGGCCGGGGTGGCGCACTCGATGACGGGGCCACCCGCGCACCGGGCTGCGGTGCCCTCTCCGAGGTGATCGACTGCACCGCGCTGATGGTGCTGGAACACCCGATGGGCAGGGGGCTCGTCGGGTCCGGCCCTGCCCACCGGGCTGCTGGCGTGTCGAACGGCCGGGTAGCCTGTTCACTCAATATAGGATTCCCGCTCAATGGCATGATCCGAGAGTATAGACAGGAATCCTAGCATAGAAGTCACCCATGCGGGTGACGTGGACGGCGCGCTCGGAGACCGGCGCCGACCGCGGACCCCCTACCCCGGAGGCAGCGTGAGATGGGAACCACTCCGACCGTCCGCCGTCTGGTGCTCTCCAACGAGCTGAAGCGGATGCGCCACGAATCCGGCGTCACGCCCGAGCAGGCCGCCCGGCACCTCGGCTGCCGGGTCAGCAAGATCAGCCGCATCGAGCTGGCGCAGAGCAACATCTCCGCCAGCGACGCCAAGATGCTCGCCGAACTCTACGGCGACGCAGGCGAGCACATCGAGATCCTGCTCGACCTCGCCCGCGGGCAGCGCCTGCGCGGCCGGTGGGACGGCTACCGCGCGGTCTACCCGGAGTGGTTCCGGATGTTCGTGGACCTGGAGCGCGACGCCGCCACGCTGCGGTCCGTCGAGGTCGAGCTGATCCCTGGACTGCTGCAGACCGACAGCTACATCCGGGCGCTGCACGCCGACGCCCAGCCGCTCGGCCCGGCCGACGACCTGGAGAACAGCGTCCAAGCCCGCAAGGAGCGCCAGGCGATCCTCACCCGGGAGGACCCGCCCGAGTTCTCGTTCGTGCTCTCCGAGTCCTGCCTGCGACGGCAGGTCGGCGGTCGCGAGGTGATGGCCGAGCAGTTGGACTCCCTCGCCGAGATGGCGCGACTGCACAACGTGCAGATCCAGGTGCTGCCATTCGACGCCCGGACCTTCACGGGCCGGATCGTCTACCGCTTCACCCTGCTCACTATCCCCGCGCCAGGTATCGCCGCGCCGCTGGAGTTCGTCTACGTCGAGTCCTACGACGACGCGCGTTACCTCGACGCGTTGGACGCGGTGGCCGCCTACGGTAGATTGTGGGGCAAGTTGCAGGCCGCCGCTCTGGGCCCGGCGGAGTCCTTGGATGTCATCCGGGACGCGGCGGCACAGCTCACCTGACGATGCCGAGAGGACGATCCCCAATGGGACGCGACAGGACCGACCACGTCGGTTCCCACTGGTTCACCAGCAGCTACAGCGCGCCCAACGTGCAGTGCGTCGAGGTGGCCGTCCTGCCCGGTCACCGGCTGGTGCGGGACAGCAAACTCGGCACCGCCAGCCCCGTGCTCGCGGTCACCCCCGCCGAGTGGAGCGC
>JBOHFW010000343.1:0-24636 GCA_050699835.1 Pseudonocardiaceae bacterium
GCGCTGAGCAGGGGCACCGCCTGCACCGAGCCCGCGGAGCCGGTCATCCCGTACTGGGCCAGCCACTGTTCGTTGACACCGAGCTGGTTTGCACCGGGGCCCAAGGTCGGCGTTGCGGAGTGCCCGACCAGCACGACATCAGGTACTCCAGCACCGGGTCGCTCGCGCACCCGCACCTCAGCCAGGGGGGTGGGCACCTTCGGGGTTACGCGCACGGGGTGTCTTCCGAGTCGATTTCGTGGCGAGGCCCCGGTGCGCCTGTATGCGCCGACCGAGGCCACGGAACGGGGGACGCTAGATTGCGGGCCGTCACTCCACGACGGCCCGCAATGCCTCGCCGAGTTCGCCGGCCTCGTCCGCTGACATCTCGACGACGAGTCGCCCACCGCCCTCGAGCGGGACGCGCATGACGATGCCCCGTCCCTCCTTGGTCACCTCGAGGGGACCGTCGCCGGTCCGGGGCTTCATGGCCGCCATAGCGTGCTCCCTCCGTGCAGTCGTGTCACCGCGGGTGGCCACGCAACACCGGTGACCCCCTGCATTCTCCCCTATCGGTTCCGGCCCCCGACACGCAACCGATCATCTCGTACTCGCCACACCTCGCACCGTCCACCGAGGAACGCCGGTTCACCAGCGCAGTGGCTCACCGGGGGGTGCGGCGGAAGCAACCCATAAGGTGGTCATCGACCATCCCGGTGGCCTGCATGAGCGCATAGCAGGTAACCGGACCGACAAAGGTGAAGCCCCGACGCCGCAGCATGACCGCCATCGCCTCGGATTCGCGGGTCCGGGTCGCCGTCTCGGCCATGGTGTGCGGTGCCGCTCGCAGGGCTGGGTCGGGCGCGTAAGCCCACAGCAAGGTGTCGAGATCTTCGCTGAGCTCGGTGACTGCGCGGGCATTACGAACAGTCGCCTCGATCTTGGCGCGGTTACGGACGATGCCGGTGTCGGTGAGCAGGCGCGCCACGTCGTCGTCGGTGAACGCGGCGACGGAAGCGGGGCGGAAGCCGGCGAACGCACGCCGGAAGGCCTCGCGCTTGCGCAGGATCGTCAGCCAGGACAGACCCGATTGGAACGCCTCCAAACTGAGCCGCTCGAACAGGGCGTCCTCGCCGTGGACCGGGACTCCCCACTCGTTGTCGTGGTAGTCGCAGTAGTCGGGGGCCGTTGTGGCCCACGGGCAGCGCAGGCGGCCATCCGCGCCAGCTGCCGCGCCGGTGCCCTGGCTCATGCGGAGTTCACCGGAGGATAGGTCCGGCAGAAGGCGGCGAAGCGATCGAGGGAGAACCGCGCACCACTCGCCCGAGGTGGCGCATCTCGCACCGGGACGGGGCGTCCCAAACGGTGATCTGCATGCGGTCAGCGACCCCGATCCCGGCTATCCCGGTGACGGCTTCCACCTCCGAACCGACCGAGCGGCCATCACCGCGGCAGACCCGCGTCGTGGTGCCGAGCATCCACTCGCCTTGGCGATCCCAGTCAGTGGCCGCCGCGAACACCGTTTCCGGTGCGGCCTCGACGTCGACTCGCGCGGTCAGATTCATCGCTGCGCCTCCAACTGGGCCACCCGGGCACGCAGCGCGTCGAGCTCATCCGCGACCCGGCTCAGTGTCCAATCCACCTCAGACATCCGGTACCCCCGCAGCACCAGGGAGAATCGGACGGCGCGCACGTCGTCGCCCACGATCGATCCCGCTGGCAGCCCGGTCGGGGTAGCGTCCGGGGGTAGCGCGGCCAATTCCTCGCTCCGGCCGAAAACCAGCGAGGCGATCAGGAACACCATCGCAGCGACCACCGCAGCGACCATGAGGTAGATCAGCACTGTGCTCACACCCGGATCGTGGCAGTTGGGGGCTCTTCAAGGACGGCCAACCCCCCGCGCGAGTGCCGTAAACCGCTGCCAACCCCCCTCCCAACCGGGAGGGGCGAGACTTTACCGAACCAGGAATTCCATCGATTCTAAGTAATACCTGGGTCATCTACGAGCCGCTTATATCAGCACTTTTCCCTGAAGTAGTTGGCATCTATGGATCTAAGCCATTGAGCGGTTTTAGAGCTTTGCGAACAAGTCTCGCCGAACGCACGGTGTTATCTCAGCCGCGTGTAGCGCGCAAGGATCGTGTCGCCCTCCCCGAGTATATGAGCAAGAGCCATGCGGCGCCTGCGGCCAACAGCGCCCACGGTTACCCGCTCCTCCCCTGACCCCGTAAGCAACGGACTGAACGTCAGACACAGCTCATCTACAGCGTCTGCGGCAAGAAGCGACGCGAACAGGCGAGGACCACCCTCGCACAGGACCTGGTTGAGAGCTCTATTTTCGAGCATCTTGGCTGCCACCTGAAGATCGATAACACGGCTGCCACAGATCAGCACATCGGCGTTTCTGGCGAGTAGGTCTCTCTGTTCGGCGGGCGAGTCTCCATGAGTGATGATCAACGGACGTCTTGGTGCTTCGGTGAACGCTGGATGATCGTGAGCCAGATCGAGCCGACTCGAAACAATAGTCAGGACTGGATGCTCAGATAATCCGTGCGCTACCCGCCAGGCAGCGGCCTCCTGGTGGACACGCAGCTCACGGTAACCCTCGTGACGAAACGTTCCGGCTCCCACGAGAACCACGTCGCTGAGCATCCGCAATATGTCGAAAACGCGCTTGTCGGCAGCGTCGGACAGTCCACGCGAACGGCCGTCGACGGTACACGCTCCGTCCAGGCTGGATACGAAATTGACACGAACTACCCTAGCCGTCCGCCGTATCGGATTATAGAGGTCGATGACTGCAGTTTCATCCAATTCTGCGAGTTCCGTGTTGGGCCAAAGCCGATACATTGGGAGGCTCAGACGAGGTTGTGCCGCACGATCGCAGGTGGCCGGAAACCCATTATTGCTTCGGCCATGCGGGTCGCCGCGACAGCGGCCTTGACATTGTGGACCCGCACGATACGGGCTCCCTGCAAGATGCACATCGAGATCGTCGCCAAAGTACCTTCCAGACGTTCATGTTGTGGACGGTTGAGGGTCTCACCGATGAAGTCCTTGTTAGAGACCGCAACAAGAACAGGGTAACCCAGCGCCGCCACCTCAGCAAGGCGTCGGGTGAGCTCAAGCGAGTGGTAAGTGTTCTTGTTCAAATCATGACCAGGGTCAATGATGATTCGACCAGCAGAAACGCTGAGCTTCGCAGCAAGGGCAGCTCGTTCACGAAGAAAGCTTGTAACCTCACCTACTACATCCTGATAAGCAGGTTTACGCAAAGGCGTGCGCGGCGGCACGGCAAGACTGTGGGTAATGATCAGTGTCGCCGAAGTATTAGCGATCATCTCGGCCATCACAGAGTCCTGGAGGCCACTTGTATCATTGATGACGTCGGCCCCAGCTTGAATCGCTTGTCGAGCGACTTCGGTCCTATAGGTGTCGACAGAGATCACTACGTCGGAATTTTCCCGTACGGCCGCTACCACGGGGAGCACTCGGTCGAGTTCCTCGAGTTCGGTTACCTCTGGACCCGGCCCGAAACGTACTCCACCGATGTCCACCCAATCAGCGCCGTCGACTACCGCCTTGGCTGCGGCTTCGACCGCAGCGTCCAGCCCGAAGGTCCTACCTTGATCGTGGAAGGAGTCCGGAGTCCGGTTGACGATCGCCATGACCGCAACTTTGCGGGAGAAGTCGAAGACGCGGTGACCAATCCGGCGCTGAGGATGCGCGAGATTCGGTAAATAGATGGACTGACTAGTCATCTCGACCACTTTCGCTCATCCATTTGTACACGTCCTCAATGGGTGTCCTGCCAGGCCTGGTAGGACGCGCCGACCAGCCGTACCACCTCGTCGATCTCGTCGGTGACGTGCAGCAGGCCGAGCTCGGACTCACGGAGCTTGCCCTGGGCGGCCACGGTGTCGACCAGCCACGAGTACAGCCCACTCCAGTAGGCCCGCCCGAGCAGGACGACCGGGAACTTGGTGACCTTCTTGTTCTGCACCAGGGTCAGTGCCTCGAACAACTCGTCCAGGGTGCCGAAGCCGCCGGGCAGGCAGACGAAAGCCTGCGCGTACTTGATGAACATGGTCTTGCGGGTGAAGAAGTACCGGAAGTTGATCCCGAGATCGACCCACGGGTTGAGCCCGTCCTCGAAGGGCAGCTCGATACCCAACCCCACGGACAGCCCGCCCGCCTCGGATGCCCCGCGGTTGACCGCCTCCATGGTGCCGGGCCCACCGCCGGTGATCACTGCGAATCCGGCGGCGGCGAGCGCGGCGCCGAGTGCCCGACCGGTGGCGTACTCCGGATGGTCCCGAGGGGTGCGGGCCGAACCGAAGACGGTGACCGCATGCGGCAGCTCAGCGAGCGCCCCGAAGCCTTCCACGAACTCGGCCTGGATGCGCAGCACCCGCCACGGGTCGGTGTGCACCCAATCGCTGGGGCCGCGCGAGTCGAGTAGCCGCTGATCGGTGGTGGTCGCCTCGTAACGGCGATCTCGCCGCAGCACCACCGGCCCGCGCTGCTTCTCGCGAGGGCGCTCCTCGTCCCTCCCGTTCCGGCTCAACCCACCCCACCCATCCACCACCATGCCATTCAGCCTACGTGTCTGGCACATACGGCCCGACATGGTGACATATCGGGGTTATCGACGTGCCTTCGCGACCCGGTATGTCGCTATGGGGGGAACGGGGGCGCGGCAGGTGAGGTAGTGGCGTAATGCGTCGGTGCAGGCGGTGATGTGCGCGGCGCGCACGTGCTCTTCGCGGGTGTGTGCCTGGTTGGGATCGCCGGGTCCGTAATTCAGGGCTGGGATTCCGCGGGCGGCGAAGCGGGAGACATCGGTCCAGCCGTACTTCGCCACCGGGGCGATCCCGATGGTGGCCAGGAACTCCTGAGCCGCGGCAGCGTCCAGACCCGGCAGCGCGCCAGCGGCACCGTCGACGAACTCCAGCTTGAACCCGTCGAGCACCCCGCGAACATGCGCCTGCGCGTCGGCCAGCGAGCGGTCCGGCGCGAACCGGAAGTTGACCTGCACCTCGCAAGCATCGGGCACCACGTTGCCGGCTACCCCGCCGGAGATGCCCACCGCTTGCAGCCCTTCCCGGTAGGCGCACCCATCGATCTCGACGCTGCGCGGCCGGTAACCGGCCAGCCGGGTCAGCACCGCGCCTGCGGCGTGGATCGCGTTGTCCCCCAGCCAGGATCGGGCGCTGTGCGCGCGGCGCCCCGCTACCTGCACCGCCACCCGCAGAGTGCCCTGGCAGCCCGCCTCGACCAGGCCGCTGGTGGGCTCGGCCAGGATCGCCAGCTGTGCGGCCAGCCAGTCGGGGTGCTCCCGCTCGATGCGTTCCAGCCCGTTGCGGGCCTTCTCGACCTCCTCGCAGTCGTAGAGCACCACGGTCAGGTCACACGCCGGCTCGGGCACCGTGGCCGCGAGGTGCAGGATCATCGCATCGCCCGACTTCATGTCCGACGTGCCGCAGCCATAGAGCAGATCGCCGCAGCGCCGGCTGGGCAGATTTCCCGCGATAGGCACCGTGTCCAGGTGCCCGGCCAGCAGCACCCGCTGCCCACGGCCCAGCTCGGTGCGGGCCAGCACGGTGTTGCCACAGCGCAGCAACCGCAGGTGCGGGGCCTGCGTGGCCAGCGCCGCCTGCACCGCATCGGCCAGGACGGCCTCGTCCCCGGACACGCTGGGCACGTCCACCAGCACGGCGGTCAACTCCACGGGGTCCGCGGTCAGGTCCAGTTCCACAGCTGAGACGGTAGTCCCGGTAGCGCGGCTGAGCTGAGAAGCCCACCCGCGCTACCGGCGTTAGGCGCTACCGTGGCCCGTCGTGAAGCACCCGCAAATCGGCTCTGCGCACGGCCTGGGGCTGGCCACCCTGACGCACACCGGCACCGTGCTGGACACCTGGTTCCCGGACCCGGCACCGGGGGTACCCGACCATAAGACCGGCACTGTGCGGGTAACGCCGGACGAGGTTCCTGGTGAGCTCGCCGCGCTGCTCGGCCCGGACCCGGGACGGGGCGTCGAGCTAGTGGCGGTGCACACCGCCATCGCCGACCTGCAGGCCCCCCCGACCGACGCGCATGACGTCTACCTGCGCCTGCACCTGCTCTCGCACCGCCTGGTGACCCCGCGCAGCATCAACCTCGACGGGATCTTCGGTCTACTGTCCACGGTGGTGTGGACCAGCTTCGGCCCGTGCCCGGTGGCAGAGTTCGAGGCCACCCGCCTGCGGATGCGCCAGCTCGGCCCGGTCACCGTCTACGGGGTGGACAAGTTCCCGCGGATGGTCGACTACGTGGTGCCCTCGGGGGTGCGGATCGGCGACGCGGATCGGGTACGGCTGGGCGCCCATCTGGCGTCCGGCACCTCGGTGATGCATGAGGGGTTCGTCAACTTCAACGCCGGCACGCTCGGGACGTCGATGGTGGAGGGCCGGATCTCCGCCGGGGTGATCGTCGGCGCCGGCTCCGACCTGGGTGGTGGATCGTCGATCATGGGGACGCTCTCGGGTGGCGGCACGGAGCAGATCTCGATCGGGCGGCGCTGTCTGGTCGGCGCCAACGCCGGGATCGGGATCTCGCTGGGCGATGACTGCGTGGTGGAAGCCGGTCTCTACGTCACCGCGGGCACGAAAGTCACGCTGCCTGATGGCACGGTGGTGAAGGCCCGCGAACTGTCCGGTGCCAGCGGAGTGCTGTTTCGCCGGGACTCGGTCACTGGGGCTGTGCAGGCAATGCACCGGGCGGGCAAGGTCGGTATCGAGCTCAACGCCGCCCTGCACTCCAACGACTGATAGCCGCATGACCAGCATGAAACACTAGGATCAAGACCCATGAGCGCCGCCACTCATGACCAGCGCCCCAGCCCCAGCCGCGCCCCCCGCGCCGGCAAACTCGCCAAGCTGGGCGATCCAGTCCGGTGCCGGCCGGCCGACCCGACCGTGCACCAGTTGCGGGCCGCGCTGGATACCCGGTTGCGTGCGCTGCTGGCCCACGACCCTGGCACCCGGGTGGGCGAGGATCCCGAAGAACTGCACCAGATGCGCGTTGCGGTGCGCCGGATGCGGGCCATGCTCAAGGCCGCCCGACCCCTGCTGAAGCGGAGCTGGGCCGACGATCTGCGGGCCGAGTTGGGCTGGCTGGGCCGGGCGCTCGGGCCGGTCCGCGACGCGGATGTGCTCATCGACCGTTTGCGCGCCCACGCAGCGGCCTTCGGGGACACCGGCCGCGACGCGGTGGAGATCTTGATCGAGGCGCTGGTGGCCGACCGGGAGACCGCGCGCGCCGAGATGCTCGCCGTGCTGAGCAGCCGCCGATACACCACCTTGCTGCGCCAGCTGGCCAGGGCGGTGTCCCGGCCGTTGCCTGCAGCAACGGGCCGCGCTGGCGCCACCCCGCTGGTCGAGCTGGTGCGCACCGAGTACCGCAGGCTGTCCAAAGCGGTGCGGGCTGCCGGCGAGGACCCGCCAGATGAGGTCCTGCATGCCCTGCGGATCCACGGCAAGCGGCTGCGTTACACCGGTGAGCTGGCCGCCACCTCAGGCCGTAAACCGGTCCGCAAGCTGGTGGAGTCAACCGTGGCGCTGCAGGACGTGCTGGGTGAGCACCAGGACGCCTGCGTGGCCCAGCACCGGGTGATGCTGCTGCTAGACGGCCTCGGCGAGGTAGCCGACGTCAGCGTGGCATTCGCCGCCGGGCGGTTGGTCGAGCGCGAGGAGCTCAGCCGTATCGAGACTCGGCAGACCTGGCTCGCCGCGTGGCAGCAGGTGCGGCTCCGGGCGCAATCACTCAAAGCCGCGGCCTAACCGCCGCACCGCGGCGCCGATGGAGCGGTCGTCCGCGGTCAGAGAGACCCGGACGTGGCGCGCGCCGGCGGCGCCGTAGAACTCACCGGGCGCCACCAGCACCCCAAGCTCGGCCAGCCGGGCGACCGTGTCCCAGCACGGCTCATCTGCGGTGCTCCACAGAAACAGCCCCCCATCCGAGCGGCGCACCCGCAGCCCGGCGTGCTCCAAGGCCGGGCGGAGTAGTGCCCGGCGCCGGGCGTACCGGTCTCGTTGCTGCTCGATGTGTTCGTCATCGGACAGCGCCGCCACCATAGCCTGCTGCACCGGCCGGGGAACAATCATCCCGGCGTGCTTGCGCACCGCGAGCAGCGCGGCGATCAACTCCGGGTCACCGGCCACGAAACCGGCCCGGTAGCCGGCGAGGTTGGACGACTTGGACAGCGAGTGCACCGCCAGCACCCCGCTGTGGTTCCCGCCGCTGATCTGGGGGTGCAGCACCGACACCGGCTGTGCTTCCCACCCTAAAGCGAGATAGCACTCGTCCGAGGCCACCACCGCGCCGATCTGCCGGGCTTGGGCCACCGCGCTGGCTAGCGCCCCCGCAGGCACCACGTCACCGGTGGGGTTGCTCGGCGAGTTCAGCCACCGCAGCCGGGTGCCCGGCTGGGCCGGCTCGTCATCAGCGAGCCGTACTGGGGTGGCACCGGCCAGCCGCGCACCGACCTCGTAGGTGGGATAGGCCAGCTCCGGTAACGCAACGAGATCACCCGGGCCGAGCCCGAGCAACGTGGGCAGCCAGGCCACCAGTTCCTTGGAGCCCACCGTCGGCAGCACCGCCTCGGCGGGCACACCCCGCACGTCGTAGCGGCGGGCCAGCGCCGCGACAACGACCCGACGAAGCTCCGGCGTGCCGTGCGTGGCCGGGTAACCAGGCAACGCCGATGCCGACTGGAGAGCCTCCCGCAGCACGTCGGGAACCGGATCCACCGGGGTGCCGACCGACAGGTCGACCGCGCCGCCCGGATATTCCGAGGCGCGGCGGGCTGCACCGGCGAGGCTGTCCCAGGGGAAGTCGGGAAGGTCCAGGCGCGCCGCGCCGCTCACTCCTCGTTCTGCGGCGGCAGATCGGCGATCATCGGCGGATCGTCGTTGACCGGGCCGACCTTCGACGCTCCGCCTGGGGACCCCAGCTCGGTGAAGAAATCCGCGTTGGCCTTGGTGTAGTCCTTCCACTGTTCCGGGACGTCGTCCTCGTAGTAGATGGCTTCGACTGGGCAGACGGGCTCACAGGCACCGCAGTCGACGCATTCGTCGGGCTGGATGTAGAGCATCCGGCCACCCTCGTAAATGCAGTCCACCGGGCATTCTTCGATGCACGATCTGTCCATGACGTCCACGCAGGGCTCTGCGATCACATATGTCACGGGGTTTCTCCTGCTCCTCACTCGCGGTACCCGAACGGGCCGTCTACCTGCACAGTATCTCCGTCCGATCCGGTATTGAGCAACGACCCCGCCGCTGGCGAGCGAGCCCTAGCACGGCCCAGCACCAGCGCGGCAGGGAAGACGCCGCCGCACACCAGCAGTGCCGAACGCCAGTTCGCGGCAAGCAGCACGTCACCGCCCGGTCCACCGACCCCGAGCACACCGATCACCAGCACCCAGACCACCAGTGGAACCGCCGCTACCATCCGGGGTCCGCCCAGCTTAGCCGCACTGCGCACCAACCAGGGAGTGCTCACCGCGGCGAGCAGGATCGTGATCGGAAAGGGCACGGCGCCCACCCACAGCGGCAGGTACAGCAACTCGACCACCGCCAGCGCGGCCGCATCGAGAACCAGCACCACCAGCGTAATGCGCGCGAGCACGCTCACCGGCGCATACTCCTGGGGGTCACCCCCGGACCAGCCAGCCCGCCGAAGAGGTCGTCGCGCGCGCCCGCGAGCGTGCCGCGGGCAAGGGTGAAGTGCTCGGCGTCGAGCACCGGCCGGGCCACCCCGTCGGACAGGGTGAACGCTGCGTACGGGCCCGCCGTCCATACCTGCACCTGAGTGGCGTGCGCGCGCATCGCGGTGAGCACGGCACCGCGGTGTGCGGTGACGTCCAGGACAGTGCTCACCTCGGCATCGTCCACACCGGGCAACCCATGGGAGTCCGGCAGTGGGAAGGGCAACCCTGGCATCGTGGCCAGCGCGGTGATCCCGTCAGTCACCGCCGAGACCGGATGAACGGCCCAGAACACCCGTTGTATCTCGGGCGTCTGTGCGGCGGCGGTCATCGTCACCTGGTGGGCGCGGACGTGATCGGGGTGCCCGTAACCACCGTCGGGGCCATAGCTGACCACGACCTGGGGCCGCACCTGCTGGAGCACCTCGATAAGCGCGTCGACCTGCTCGTCGAGCCGGCCGGCGGCGAAGGCCCGGGGATGCAGCTGCGCGGGCACGCTGGCCCTCGCGCCGGGTTCGGCGACCATGCCGGAGTCACGCCACCGGCCGATCCCGCCGAGGAACCTCTGGTCGGTGACGCCGAGCACGGCGCAGGCGGCCCGCAGCTCGGCCAGCCGGTACCCACCGAGCTGGTCAGCCCGGTCGGCGGCCAACCCGCGCAACTCCTCGCCGAACACCTCCCCTAGCTCCCCCAGCGTGCAGGTCACCAACGTCACCCCAACCCCAGCCGCGACGTAGCGAGCGATCATGCCGCCGGTCCACAACGTCTCATCATCCGGATGCGCGTGCACCACCACCATGCGCCGCTGCTCGCTCATCCCTCCGCCTCCTGCATTGAGCGGGCTGAGCGGGGTAAACCAGCGCCGTTAACCCCGCTGAGGCCGCTGACTGCGGCAGGGGTGGAGAAGTGGCAGGCGACCATGTGAGTGGAGGTGTGGGGGGTGAGAGGTGGGGGTTGGGTGGTGCATTGGTGGCGTTGCGGACTCGTGAGGGTGGCGAACAGGGGGCAGCGGGTGCGGAACCGGCAGCCTGACGGGGGATTCGCCGGGTTGGGTACATCACCGGTGAGGATGATCCGCTCCCGGGCTCGCTCCTTGCGTGGGTCAGGCAGCGGGATCGCCGAGATCAGGGCCTGGGTGTAGGGATGCGCCGGCGCGCTGAACAGCTCGTCAACGCTCGCGGTCTCCACGATGCGGCCCAGGTACATCACCGCGATCCGGTCCGCGACGTGCCGCACCACCGACAGGTCGTGGGACACGAACAGGTAGGACAGACCCAGTTGCGTCTGCAGGTCCGCGAGGAGGTTGAGCACTCCGGCTTGGATGGAGACGTCCAGCGCGGACACCGGTTCGTCCAGGACCAGGACCTTCGGACGGAGCGCGAGCGCTCGAGCGATGCCGATGCGCTGGCGCTGCCCCCCGGAAAACTCGTGCGGGAACCGGTTACCGTGCTCGGGGTTAAGCCCGACCAGGTGGAGGAGCTCCTTGACGTCCTCCCGGCCGGCGGTGTCGTATCGGCCGTGGATGCGCAGCGGCTCGGCGACGATCTCGGTCACCGGCAGCCGCGGGTCGAGGGCGGCGTAGGGATCCTGGAAGACGATCTGCAGCTCGCGCCGCAGCCGTCGCATGGCCTTGCGGGGCAGCTGGGTCAGATCGCTGCCCTGGTAGTAGACCTCTCCCGCCGTCGCCGGTTGCAGGTTGAGCAGGACCCGCGCCGTGGTGGTCTTGCCGCAGCCCGACTCACCGACCAATCCCAGCGTTTCCTGCGGGTAGAGGTCGAAGGACACGTCGCAGACGGCGTGCACGTCGCCGGCTCGGCGGCGGAGCAGGCCACGACCAACGACCGGGAAGTGCTTGACCAGGTTCCGCACTGACAGGATCGGCTGCTGCGTCATGATCGACTGTCCTCGGGCAGTGGACGGAACAGATCGTCAGGCGCCAGACCGTCCAGCTTGTCGCTGAAGTGGCAAGCGGCGAGATGCTCATCGGTGCCGGTTTCCGTCAGCGGGGGCTCCTCGGCGTCGCACACTGGTGCGGCCAGGGGGCAGCGGGGGGCGAACGGGCAGCCTGGTGCCATGCTGATCACCGAGGGGGGTGCGCCGCTGATCGGAACCAGCCGTGCTCGGCGCGCGTCCAGCCGGGGTTGGCTGCCCAGCAGGCCTACTGTGTAGGGCATTCGAGGAGCGTAGAAGATGTCCTCCACGGTGCCGGCTTCCACGACCCGGCCGGCATACATCACCAGCACGCGGTCCGCCTGCCCGGCGATCACACCTAGGTCGTGGGTGATGAGCACCATGGCGGCTCCGGTCTGGCGCTTCGCGGTGCGCAGCGCCTCCAGGACCTGCGCCTGCACGGTCACGTCCAGCGCTGTGGTCGGCTCATCCGCGATGATCACCTCAGGGTTGTTGGCCATCGCGATTGCGATCACCACCCGCTGCCGCATCCCGCCGGAGAGTTCATGCGGGTAGCTGTCGACCCGCTCGGCCGGGTTCGGGATGCTGACCCGTTCGAGCAGCTCCACGGCCTTGGTGCGCGCCAGGTCCCGGGGGACGTCCTGGTGCGCTCGGATCGCCTCGGCGATCTGGTAACCCACGGTGTAGACCGGGTTGAGCGAGGTCATCGGATCCTGGAAGATCATCGCAATGCCCCGGCCGCGCACCCGGCGCAGTTCGGCGTCCGATGCCCCGATGAGTTCTGTGCCGGCAAAGCGCACCGACCCGGACACCTTTGCCGAACCGGGGAGCAGACCCATCAGAGCCAGCGCGCTCACCGACTTCCCGGAGCCCGACTCGCCGACAATGCCGAGCACCTCACCGCGGCGCAGCTGGTAGCTGACCCCTCGCGCGGCCGGCACCCGGCCCTCATCGGTACGGAACTCCACCCGCAGGTCCGCGACGTCGAGCACGGCGTCACCGGTGGCGCTCATGACGGGCACCGCAGGCCGACACACCGGGCACCAGGACGCGACACGCGGGTCACCGGCGTGCCTTGACTTGCTGGGGATCCAGCGCGTCGCGCAGGCCGTCGCCGATGAAGTTGATAGTCAGCGCGATCACGATGATGAACAGGCCTGGGAAGTAGAACAGCCAGGGCCGGGTCTCCACCGCGGTCTGCGCCTCGCTCACCAGCAACCCCAGCGAGGTGTCCGGGGGCCGCACCCCGAAGCCCAGGTAGGACAACGCCGTCTCCAGCAGGATGGCGACAGAGACCAGCACGGTAGCGTTCACGATGATCGCGCCGAACGCGTTGGGCACGAGATGCCGGAAGATGATCCTGGCGTCGCTGGCGCCGAGCGCTCTGGCGGCCTCTACGAACTCCTTCTCCCGCAGCGAGAGCACCACACCGCGCGCGACCCGGGCGACATAGGCCCAGTACAGCCCGGCGATGACCACCGCGATCAACCACCAGCTGCCGCCGATGTTGTGCCCGAGCACCGCGGCGACCGCGAGCAGCGGAAGGGTGAGCACCAGATCGGCGATCCGCATCATCACGGTGTCGAGCCGGCCGCGGTAGTAGCCCGCGGTGGTCCCCCAGATGGTGCCGATGACGGTGGCGAACACCGCGACCAGCACCGAGATCCCGATCGAGATCTGGGTACCGCGCAGCACCTGGGCGAAGGTGTCGTGCCCCGCGGCGTCGGTGCCGAACGGGTGGTCCCACGACGGTGGCACCGACTCATCGGAGGTGAGGTCCACGACGGAGTACTTCCACACCGCACCTCCAACGAAGGCCAGCAATACCAGCGCCAGCAACACAATCAGGCTGGCCATGGCCAGCCGGTGTTGCCGGAACCGGCGCGCCACCAGCTGCGCCTGGCTGCGCTGCTCAGGCATACCGGATCCTCGGGTCGAGCACCGCGTAGAGCAGGTCAGCCGCCAAGTTGAACAGGATGATGAAGGTCGCCGAGATCAGCAGCCAGCCGGCTACGGCGTAGGCGTCGTCGCGCTGGATCGACTCCAGCAGGAAGCTGCCCGCTCCCCGCCACTGGTAAACCGTCTCCGTCACGACGGCCCCGGAGATGATCGCGCCGAGATCCAGCGCGGTGACCGTGACCAGCGGGATCAGCGCGGTCCGCAGCGCATGCCGGGTCAGCACAGTGGCCCGGCCGAGGCCCTTGGCCCGGGCCAGCCGGATGTAGTCGCTGCCCAGGACTTCGAGCATGGACGCGCGCTGGAACCGGCTCCAGGCCGCGTAGGACAGCAGCGCCAGGGAGATGGTGGGCAGGATCATGTGACCCAGGATGTCGGTGATCGACGCCCAGGTGCCGCCTTCGATGTAGACCGAGCTGTCCCCGATGGTGAACAGCACCTGGTGACCGATCGCGTTGTTGAAGCTGATGCCGGCTTCTTTGAGCAGGATCGCGAACCAGAACGTGGGCATGGCCAGGAAGAGGAACCCGAAGAAAGTGAAGGTGTAGTCGGTCCCGGAGTACTGCTTGACCGCGCTGATCACCCCGACGAGCACCGCGAGCAGGAGCGCGAGCAGCATCGCCAGCCCGATGAGGCGGAAGGTGACCAGGAACCGCTGGATCAGTTCGGGGCCGATCACCTGGTTGGACTGCACCGACGGACCGAAGTCACCCTGGAGCACCCCGGTGATCCAGTGCCAGTAGCGGGTCAGCAGTGGCTCGTCCAGCCGCAGCCGGTGCGCCTCGAGCTCGATGGTCTGCGGGGGCACCGGCGGGTTGCGGGTCTTGAGCTCGGAGAGCGGGTCACCGGAGCACGACACCATCACGAAGACCACGAACGTCGCGATGATCAGAATCGGCACCGACACGGCCACCCGGCGCACTGCGTAGGCCAGCATGA
Source organism: Pseudonocardiaceae bacterium (assembly GCA_050699835.1). Classification (GTDB taxonomy): domain Bacteria; phylum Actinomycetota; class Actinomycetes; order Mycobacteriales; family Pseudonocardiaceae. Next base: position 14,534 of record JBOHFW010000343.1, read on the forward strand.
ACGCCTTCCTGCTGCAGGGACCCCTCCGACCAGCCGCACCCATGGCACCGCCAGCCGCCATACCCTACGTCGATCCCCCGTCACAGACCCGTAAGCCTAGGGGAGCTCGTCGATCTCGATGTCCGCTGCCAGCGCAGAGAGCAGCGTGGGGTCACTGGTCATCACCGGCATTCCCCGGTTTCGAGCGGCCCATGCCGCATGGCCGGCAGCCAAACAGTCAGGCTTTCCGGCCTTGGCCAGCACAGCCGCCACCTGGCGGGCCGCACTGCGGTTAAGATCAACGACAATTGTGACCGGCAGATCAACGAGCGCCTCGATCACCTCGAGGTCTGCGGTTAGCAGCCGCGCCTGGGCGTCAGCCAGCGATGCGGCCGGCACTACCAACACGACACCGTGGTCAACCGCGTGCCACACCACCGCCGCGACGTAAGGACGGCCGGAAACGAACGCGAGGAGCGCGGTGGAGTCCAGAACCACTCCACCAATAGCGCTCATGAAGTGTGGGCCTGCGGTTCAGTTTCCTCCAGCCCGAGGAGATGGCGCGCCCACGCATGGTGCTCTGCTTGCAGGGCGACACCACGCTCGGCGTAGAGGCGTGTCAACCTGTCCAGCGCAGCGTCCTTGTCGAGTTGCGCCCGGACTGCCTTGCTGACATAGGCCGAGATGCTCGCCGCCTCGCCCTCACCCGCCAGCCGCCGAAGCCTTTCTGCCTGTTCGATCGGCAGCGTCACCGTCACCCGCTCCGTGGTACGCATACCAAGAGGCTACTCGGCACATACTGACGCGTCGAATCGGGGCAGAAGCGGCCCCATCGGCACGGCGCAGCTAGCTGAGCTGGATGAGCTCGTGATAGGTCTGCCTAATACCCGCCACGATGCTGGTGCTGGCGGTCCAGTTGAGCTCAGCGGCCGCCTTGGTGGAGTCGAGTGCACCGTGGCGCCACTCACCTGTCCGCGCTGGCGCGAACGTCGGCTCAAGAGGAGTTCCTGCTGTGGTGGTGATGACGTCAAGGAGATTGACTACGATCGTCGCTTTGCCAGTGCCAATATTGAACACCACCTCGTCACCCGCTCTTTCATACGAACCCTGAACATCGTGCGTCGCCAGGTCACTAACTAGGCGGGATTTTCCCCCCGAAACCCTGGACCGGGCACAATCTGAAGCCATCACCGAAATCCTCGAACGAATCACTACAGACCGACGCAAACGTACATGCCCCCGAGTTCACAAGCAGGGAAACCGCCACAACTACCCGCTCAAGAAGCTTGAGCATCGCCAACGACCGTACAACCCGAAACCAGCCATCCGCACCCCAGAGGTAGCTTAACTAAGTGGCATTGTTCACAATACACGTCGTGGGCCTTCGGTCAACGCCTGCGCACCGCTGGACTACTCGCCCCATGGGCACCGGGTGATTGTTACAACAATGTCATGATGGAATCTTTTGGGGCACCATGCAACTCGAACCACTCGACACAAAACAATGACAAACCCGCGATGAGCTTGCCAACGCTATCTTTGAGTGGATAGAGTGCTGGTACAATCCAAAACTCCAAAACAATCCAAAACTCCAAAACGACGCCATTCCAGCATCGGAATGCACAGCTCCGTCACCTTCGAGGCCCTCCACACCTGGCCAGACCAAGATCACTGACCTCACATCCGAGGTGTCCGTGCTACGAGGGAACCTCACTGTTCGCGCTCCTGCGAGCCACCTGCGCTGACTTTGTCCTGATAGGCCACCCACACCTGCCAGCTTGAGGTTCGGCTCCGTATATGACTCTCCTCCCCGCCTCAGGCAATCAGGTCGGCCACGCTCTGAACTCGCTGCGCGGCCACGGCGGGAGATGCCCTTGGAGGATGAGGATGGGCGATCTGATGCACCGGAGGTGCAGCGGCAACCGCCGGTGGCGCAATTGCCTGCTTACGTTGCTATGCAACGTCAGTATCAGGTGTCTGTAATCGTCGGTGCGATGACTGATACCGCTCACGAGAGATTTGGGAAGTACGTACAGCGGTTTGCACTTGACCTTGCTCGCGAGATTGAGCGTCTCGAGGAGGCGGCAACGCGAAACGCCGATACGGAGGACCGACCAAGCCGCGTGACCGAGAAGATGGTCGTAAGCGCAAACGAGGTGATTCGTAACCCACCGGACCCTAAATTGGATTTACGGCAGCATCGAGGATCAAGGCAGCTCTTTTACATGCAGCTGGTCGCATCGGGTTCGACCCTCGCAGCCAGCGTACTGGGAAGTTACCTGCTACAGGGCGAGCTTGTCCGTTCCATCTTTCTATGTGTTCTTTTCGTAGTTTTTGTATCTACCATCTACGTTTTGAGGCGGCCATGACCAATCCCGCCGAAGACGCCCGTCGATCAGCGGACGACAAAACACAAGCGAGCCCGCTAGACAACGCGGGATTGACAGAGGCGGCGCAGGAGCAATTTCAGAAAGCAGTAGCGAATTACCGCCGATACCTGCTCGCCGAGGCTTCACGAGTTTCAGCCGAGTTCTCGGCAGAGCATTCGGTACCGGAGGTTACGGCATCAGATGTCCTCCGGGCCCGTGAGCGCATCTTACACGGAGGAGCCACACAGGAACAACTCGACCGATTTTCGATCATTGCACGTGCCCTGAGTTATTTCAGTGCGATCATTGCCGGCTATGCGGCTAACAACATAGATAAACCGTGGGGCAGCGTACTGTTCGCCATCGCGGCCATATCAGGGATGAGTCTTTTCTCGGTGCCCGAACGTCGCCGCAGACAAATGCATATGATCGAGCAGTCGGCGAATGAATTGACGGAATCACTCTTAGTGTCAAAGCTTCGAACGCTTGAAAGTGAGGCAACCGCAGCAGCAGTGTCAGGTGACACCCTAAGTGACCTCACAATCGCGAAGGTACTCACGAATTTAGCCAGCGAAGGCCGATGGAACAGTCAAGATATTCAACAATTCCGACAACTTCTAAAAATCCGTAATTCAATAGTCCACGGCGAAGGTTCAAAACTAACGCCCGACCGGCTTTCCGCTGTACTTCGGCAAGTGGACCGGTTGCAGGAGAAACTACGCGATATCCGGGGGTGACTAGCATCTGCGGCCTGGCCGCCTTGAGTTTTCCGGACAGCTGACTAATTGCTATATCATGCTGCGAACTGCCAGTTCAGGTACTCGTCGTAGACCTCTTGCGGGGTCTGGTATCCGAGTGGAGAAGTTGTGTATTGTAGCGGAATTCGATGTACCGGACAACATCTGTGCGGGCGTGTTCCCGGGTAGGGCAGGCGGTGCGGTTGACTCGTTCGACTTTTACGGCGGCGTTGAAGGATTCGGCTAACGCATTGTCGAAACACATTCCGGTTCGGCCGAGACGGCCAGCCCGCCGCCGAACGATAAACGCCGTCGAGTCTCAGATAAGGGTGGCGGACTGTTGATCACTGCCGATAGTGAGTTGCCACTGGGTCAGTGGTGGCTTGCCCTGATCTAACCACCATTGGTAGGCGGCTGCTATCTCGTCCCACAAACGGCGGGGGCCGTGCTGGCGGATCTGGTAGGGGCCGCCGGTGTCGTCGTACCGGGCGATGGCCCATGATCCGGTCGCGTTATCGGCGAACCAGAGCTGATGGTGGGTGCGCTCGATGGTAGGTGGCCGGTGACCCCATCGGCACGGCGCTATCCGGGTGCTGATGGCCCACCGCACATCGATGCTATTTGCGACCAGCCACGGCTTGGTCATGGTCTCGACGACCTCGCAATTCTGAGCTCGGTCACCGAAATCCACATCGGACAGATCGGCATACGGAGTGCGCTGTTGGCGAAGCGGCATGAACCCCACCGCGCTGACCGGTCGACCGACGGCCAGCCCGTCGTCATTGACGGTGAAGCGCACCAAGGGGCCGCTACCCATGTAGTCCGCGCGCATCGGCGCCACGATCACACCGCCCGGCGCGGTTTGCCGTACCCACTCATACGGCAGTGCGCCAAGGTACGCAGCCACGGTGGCGATCACCCGGTCGTAGCAGGCGCAAGCCGGCCACCCCGCGGCACCGTCCCCGATAACCGTCTCAACGGGGTAGCCTGCGGCATCGAGCGCGGTTTTCGCCATTCCGGCGATCACGGGGTCAATCTCCACTGTGGTCACCTGGGACACTCCGAGCCGGTGCGCGAGCAGAGCGGCGTTGTACCCGGTGCCGGTTCCGATCTCCAGCACCCGCTGGCCGTGCTGCACATCCAGGCAATCCAACATCGTCGCAACCATCGCAGGTTCGGACGCCGAGCTGGTGCGATGAGTACCGACGGTCGGCCACATCGAGGCGCCATCATCGAACTGGGTCACGATCGCCACGTTGGCGTGAGCCGCCGTAAGCCACCGCTCCGGATCGGTCGCCCGGTCAATCGGCTGCGGCTCACCCTCCTCGTCATCCACCCAGATCTTGGTGGGCAGAAACGCGGAACGAGGTACCTCGAGGAAGGCATTCCGCCAGACCAGCGGGAGGACCCCTGCGGAGTCGAGTGCGGCGACGAGGTGCTCAGTCGTCGTCATCTTTGCCGGGGCCGTACTTGCTGGGGTCTATTTTCTTAGCGGTGTCCTCGTGAACCTGGCCTTCCCGGTCGTCCTCGTGCCTGCCGGGCTTGTCCTCGTTTTTGTCCTTACCGTCCTTATCCATCTCGATCATGTCCTTCCGGTCACAGCTTGTACCGCAACCTGTCGAGCATGCTGGTGAACTCACTGGCTGGCAGGTGAACCGCCAGGGTCGGCATCCCATGCGGCAGCAGAACCCACCCATCATCACTGGCCCTGATCCACAAGACGGTACACGCGCCATAGCCGTAGCGGATTCCCTGAACGGCGACAAGTCGTTCCAGCACCAGCTGACGTGGCGAAACTACTCGATCTTGACCCCGAATTCGACACACCGGTACTCCAGCCGGCAGGAAACGGCCGCCCGTGTGCTTCGTCTACAGCCAAGTGGGCAAGGGTGTGTACGTGCGCGACAAGCAGCCCTTCGTGGTGCAGGTCGCCGCCTACCTCGCCCCCGCACCGAACGGGTACTCCTACCGACTACTCGACGTGAGCGAGATCCGCCCGCCTGCCGAAACCACCAAGGCCCTTGGCCTCGCCGGCAACGAGATGGCCATAGTGCGGAAACGACTGCTCCTGCATGACGGTGATCCGGTCGAGCTGTCGTGGTCTTACTATCCCGCTGAGATCGCCGTCCGCAGTCCGCTGGCGGCACGCACCAAGATCCCCGGAGGGGCACCGCAGGCGCTTGCCGCTCTCGGATACCCACAACGGGACTTCGTCGATCGGCTGTCCGCGCGAGCGCCCACCACCGAGGAACTTCAAACCCTGGAACTCCCCGATGACGTGCCCGTGATCCGCCAGTTCCGTATCGTCTACTCCGACAATCGCCGAGCGGTTGAGGCGTCGATCCTCATCAAAGGCGCCCACCTCTACGAGCTGTCGTACCACCAGACAATCGGCTGATCACCCTCACGCGTGATCAGCCGGTTGCGCAAGCGCACCTCACGCACGCCTAGCCCAACACCTTCGCCTCGTCCAGCCCGTTCTCCCTCACTTGCCGCCGGGCCGGCCGGTCGGTGGCCGCCGGTCGGACGCGGGTGCCTCGGTGGGCACCTACATCGCGTCGACCAGTTCCTCCACCGACGCCGATTTCAGCAGGTAAGCCGACGCGCCAGCCCGCATCGCCGCCAGCACATCGGCGTGTGCCCCGGAGGCGGACAGCGCCAGGACCCGGACGTCGGGCCAGCCGCCGATGATGCGCCGGGTGGCCTCGGCGAGGGCCGTAGCTGTAGGCCAAGCAGGTCAGCACGGTCCACAGAGCTATCCCGGCGAACGCCAGCCAGCCCAGATCCGGCCGGGCGAAACCGTCGTGATGATCCTGAACCGTGATGATCCTGAACACCGCCACGCCTCGCCATAGCAGCGTCATAATGTCGGTGGCGGCCGACATGGCCGCGGATCCTGCCAGGTGCGCTTCGCTCGCGTGCACGGCGGGCACTCGGGAGGCTTGAGAATGCGCCGCAAGCGCTCGCCGTTGCCGCTTGAGGTGCTGTCATTCCTGCTGGCGACCTTGCTCGGAGTTGCGATCGGCAATCTGACCAACGGCCCGGGTCCCCTTCCGTGGGGCTTGGAGCTCCTTGGGCGACAGTCGCTGCCATTGGCCGGCATCACTGTGTTGCTGATGATCGGAGTGATGGTCTGGCAGCGCAGAGCGGAGGAGCGGTCAGCTCGTCCAGCCTGGGATTCGGATCGGTCACCGTTTCCTGGGCTGGAAGCATTCACCGAACAGGACTCGGCGGTGTTCTTCGGCCGCGACGCGGAGATCACCGAGCTGCTGGAGCGCTTGCATCCCGTGGTCGCGGGGCAGGCCAACCGGCTGATCGCGGTGGTCGGTCCCTCGGGTGCCGGGAAGTCGTCGCTGGTCCAGGCCGGTGTGGTGCCGCAGCTACGGAGGCGCCGTAGCAGCTGGATCGTGGTTCCCCCAGTGTTGCCCGGGGACCATCCGGTGCGCAGCCTGGCTCGTTGCCTGGGATCCGCGGGCTCGGGACACCCTGCTTCCGACGGCATGCCTCCGGTGCGCTTCGCCGACGAACAACGCCGCGCTGCTCGTCGCCCGAATGCCCCGGTCCTGGTGATCGTCGATCAGGCCGAGGAGCTGATCACCCTCTCCGGACTCGTCGAGCGGGACGCCTTTCTCGGCCTGCTGGCGCGGGCGCTGGACGCCGACCCGCGGCTGTGGATCATCATGATCATGCGGTCGGAGTTCCTGACCGCCTTCCTGGGCACCGAGCAGGCTCGGCTGTTCCGTGATCCGGTCGCGGTGGGGACACTGGGCCATGCGGCGCTGGTCGAGGTGATGGAGCAGCCGGCCCGGCGGGCGGGACTGACCTTCGATCCACCGACTCTGCCGCAGCGGATGGCGGCCGAGGCCGGCGGCGGGGATGCGCTGCCGCTGCTGGCCTACGCGTTGCAGGAGCTCTGCCTGACCGCGGGGCGGGGTGGGGCGTTGACCGCCGATGCTTACCAGCGCATCGGCGGGGTCACCGGGGTGCTGACCCGCCAAGCCGACAAGGTCTCCGCCGAACTCGGTGGTGCGGACGGGCTGGTGCTGTCGACCCTGCTGAAGTTTGTCACGATCGGCGAGAACGAACCCACCCGCCGCCGCGTCCCACGCAGCACACTGACCGACGCGCAGTGGCAGGTCGCCGAGGCGTTCATCGCCGCGCGCCTGCTGACCAGCGACAAAGCCGGCACCCTTGAGGTGGCCCACGAGGCACTGTTCCGGCACTGGGCACCGTTGCAGCAAGCCATCGAGGTCTCCGCCGACCAACTCCGCTGGCGCGCCGACCTGGAACGCTGGGCCCGGGACTGGGACAACTCCGGCCGCCAAGACGCCTACCTACTCCGCGACGAACGCCTCAAAGCCGCCCAACGCTGGGCAGCCTCAGACGGCGAATTGGACGACAACCTCAACCTCGTCACTGAATTCCTCGCCTCCTCCAACCGAGCCGACCGCGCCACCATGGAAGGCCTCTCCGAAACCATCGCCCGGCAAGCCCTCGCCACTGTCGACCGCGACCCCGACTACAGCCTGCTGCTTGCACTCGCCGCCTACGAAGAATGCGCTCCCACGGCACTTGCACTCAGGGCATTAACCGCTGCACTCGTCGCATCCCCGGTGCGAGTAGTGCTCCGAGGCCACGAAGATTGGGTTCGAGAGGTGGCATGGTCACCAGACGGACGACGCCTGGCCACCGTGTCGAACGACCGCACCGCCCGGATCTGGGACGCCGATACCGGAAGCGAGCTCATCGTGCTTCGCGGCCACGAGAATTGGGTTCGCGGAGTGGCGTGGGCACCGAACGGTCGATGGCTGGCGACGGGATCAGACGACCGCACCGCCCGGATCTGGGATGCTGACAGCGGCCGCGAGCTTGTGCTACTGCATGGCCACGACGATGACGTTCGGCAAGTGGCGTGGTCGCCAGACAGTCAACGACTGGCCACCGCGTCACGCGACCGCACGACCCGGATCTGGGACGCCGACAGCGGCAGCGAATTGGCACTGCTACGCGGCCACAACAATGCAGTTCGGGGAGTGGCTTGGTCACCAGACAGTCGACGATTGGCCACCGTGTCATTCGACCGCACGATCCGGATCTGGGATGCCGACAGCGGCAGCGAACTCGCGGTATTGCGCGGCCACCGCGATGAGGTGCGGGCAGTGGCATGGTCACCGGACGGTAAGTGGCTTGCTACCGCCTCTAGTGACCGCACGGCCCGGATCTGGAACCCCGCGAGCGGCGGTGAGCTGGTACTGCTGGGAGGCCACAATGGCGGGCTTCGAGAAGTCTCGTGGTCATTGGACGGTAAACGACTCGCCACCGCGTCGAACGACCGGACGGCGCGAATTTGGGACGCCATAACTGGTGACGAGCTTGTGACGCTGCGCGGCCACAACGGCTCGGTGGCAGGCGTGGCTTGGTCGCCAGATGATCAACTGCTGGCCACCGCGTCGCATGACTGGACGACTCGGATCTGGGACACGCCGGGAAGTATCGAACTCGCAGCACTGCACGGCCACAGTCGCGGCGTTTGGTCAGTGGTGTGGTCACCGGACGGTAGACGACTGGCGACCGGATCAGGAGATCAGACAGCCAGGATCTGGGACGGTGACTGCGGCGGCGAGCTATTGGTACTGCGCGGCCATGAGGATGGGATTACCAGCGTGGCCTGGTCACCCAACGGACAACGACTCGCCACCGGATCGCAAGACTCTACGGCCCGGATCTGGCACACCGATAACGGCGCCGAACTCGCGGCACTACGCGGCCACAATGATGAAATTCGGGAGGTAGTGTGGTCTCCGGACGGTGAACAGTTGGCCACCGCGTCGCGCGATGGGACTGTCCGGATCTGGGACGACAATGGCCGTGAGCTCGCAATCCTGCATGACCACGACAGCTGGATTCTGGGTGCGGCGTGGTCACCGGACGGGCGGCGATTGGCTACCGCGTCGAGTGACCGGATGGCCCGGATCTGGGACGCTGACAACATCAGCGAGTTCGCAGTCCTGCGCGGCCACCACGATTGGGTTTGGTGCGTGGCATGGTCACCGGACGGGCGGCGATTGGCTACCGCGTCCGGCGATCGGACAGCCCGGATCTGGGACGCCGACCGTGGTGGTGAGCTGGTGAGGCTGGCAGGACACGACGATCGGGTTCGGTACGTGGCATGGTCGCCGGACGGCCAGCGCCTCGCCACCGCATCAAAAGATCGGACAATTCGGATCTGGGACACCGGTTCCGGCGCGGAGTGCATCGTCGTCGGCGCCCATGCTGCGGGAGTTGAAAGCGTGTCGTGGTCTCCCGACGGGAGGCGAATCGCCTCTGCTTCGCAGGACGGGACCTGTCGGATCTGGGATGCGACGATCAGCATTGCGGATTTGCTGACTAACGCCCGCCGCCGCGTGGCACGAGAACTGACCACCGAGGAACGACGCAACCTCATGCTTCCGCCGACCGGTGATTGATCAAGTCGACCACAGGCCCCCGAACCTCGGGGCAGATGATCCCGACACACCCGGCGCGCCAGCCCGACACGCCGCAGGTCAGATGGTGGTTGGTTGGTCCGGGGTGCCCGGGCACGCGCCTGGGTGTCCGAAGACTGTTAGTCGAGTCATTTGACTTGAATTTGTCAAATGCTTAGACTTATAGTCGTGAAGCCGATGACCACCAAAGACCTCCGAAAGCTGCTGCGCGCGAAGGGCTGCGTGGAGGGCGGCGGCAAGGGCTCACACGAGAAGTGGACCGCGCCCGGTGGGCACAGCACCACCCTCAAATCGGGAGCGAAAGAGCAGGCTCCCGGCACGTTGCGGGCCATCCAGCAGCAACTTGCGCCGGAGTTCGGTCCGAACTGGATTGAGGAGAACCAATGAACTACCAGGTCAACGCCGAATGGGACGACACTGGATGGTGGGTCGTGACCGTCCCTGGTGTGCCCGGCGCCATCACTCAGACCCGACGCCTCGACCAGGTCCCCGCCGACGCTGCCGAGGTCATCGAAATCCAGACCGGCCATCCC
>JBOHFW010000344.1:0-26706 GCA_050699835.1 Pseudonocardiaceae bacterium
GCTCACGGTTGCGAGTCTACCTACCAGGCCGTAACGTTACTGGATAGTAGATACGAGGGAGTGATCATGGCGAAGGCCGACATCAACAGCCTCGATCCGAGGAAGCTATCTGTTGCGGAGTTCGTGAGCCTGCTCGAGCCGGCAAATGGCGCGATGGAACCGCAGGTTTTCGCCCAGCTGATCAAACACGCCTCGACAGAGCAGCTGGGCGCGGTGCTGGACGATCCACAGCGGCGCAGCGCACTGTTTGGGACGATCTTCAGGCGGATGACGAGCCAGTTCCGCCCGGAGCGCGCGCCGGAGCAGGACTCCGCGATTCACTGGCGGATCACCGGTGGCCCGGGTGGCGAGGAGGTGTACGAGACCTTGATCACCGGGACGCAAGGTCCCGCGACGCCACAGTGCTCGACCAGCAAGGAGCCCTCGCACGATCCGCGCGTCACCCTGACGATGTCCGGTGATCAGTTTCTCGCGCTGGTTTCCGGAAACGGCTCCCCTGCGATCATGCTCATGACCGGTAAGGTGTCATTGGACGGCGACATCATCTTCGCTGCCAATCTGGCCAACTTCTTCGACATCCCGCATGCTTGAAATCGGGCCATTAGTGCTTGGCCAACTGTTCCCGCAGCCGGGCGTGACGCCACCGTCGCGCTGATGTCACGTGACGGCGCAAGCTTCTCAGCGCCGGAATTTGGGTAGCCACATGAAGGGGGTAGCGCCATAATGGCTGCTGACCACGGAAACGCTTCGATAGCGCATAGGCGAACTGCACGCCGTCCTGATCGATACAGCCCTCCACATGCTCCAGCCACCGCATGCTCTTCACTGCATTGTACTGTATCACGCCCACTTCCGCGCGCCGCTGCACCTCGTAAGCTTTGAGCGCGGACCGAAGGTCCGTATATTTATCTAACTTTGTGGCGAGTGCGATCGCGTCCCCAACCGCCAGCTTGGTTCCTGAGCCGATCGAGAAATGTGTCGTGTGCGCGGAGTCACCCACGAGCACGACATTGTTGTGGAACCAGGATTCGTTGCGGACGACCCGGAAGTTGAACCATGGCAACCTGTCGCCGCTGCGTATCTGGCTGATCAGCGGCTGACCATGTAAGTGTCGCTCGAAGATCTGCGCCAGCAACCGCAGGCCCTGGTTTGCGTCGAGCTCGTGAAAACCCAATCCTTTCCACGTCTGGGGCGGGCACTCGATGATGCACGTGCTCCTTTCCGCATCGAGGTAGTAGGCATGCATCCACATCCAACCGGCCGGTGTTCGCTCGAATGCGTAGGTGAAGGCATCGAATGGTTTGTATGTGCCGAGCCATACGTACTTGTTCAGGCCCGTCTCGATAGTTGTCCGGTAGTGGCTCTCGGAGAGCTGGCGGGTCCGGCTGTTGAGACCGTCGGAAGCGACGATCAAGTCAGCTTCGGAGAACTGGGAAAGATCATTGATCTCGTGTTCGAATCGAATTTCGACGCCGAGATCCGTGGCGCGTTCTGCGAGAATATCGAGCAGGCGCTGACGTCCCATGCTTAGCCCGTATCCGCCGAGGTAGGCTTTTTGGTTATCCCCGACGTGCACTTCCACGCCGTCCCATACGCCGGAGGATTTCTGTATCTCCCGGGCGCTCACCGGATCGTTACGGTAGAGATTGTCAAGGACATCGTCCCAGTAGCCCACTCCCCAGCCGTGGGTGACACCGGCCGGATTGCGTTCGATCACGGTGATGTCGTGACCTCTGTTGCGCAACTTTGCTGAGAGGGCGAAATACAGGCCCGCGGGTCCGCCGCCGATACACACAATACGCATGTTTCCTGTCATTCGCTCTCTCCTCTTATCCCCTGTTCAGCGGAGTGTGGCGTGGTATTTGTCTTCTCATGGTTCACGTGACGCGCATGGATCCGGAAGGGACCTTGGCATCGGAGGCCTTGACATCGGAATATGCCGATGTCGAGACGTTAGCTAGCTTTATCCGGTGAGCGGCACGGAGCCCATTGCGCGCAGTGCTGAAGGCTTGCCGTAGCCTGCGCAGCGGTGAGATCTGAGTTGCCAAATGAAGATGGTAACGCCACCGCGCATGCTGACCGCGGCGCTTCCATAATGAATAGGCGAACTGAGTGATCGGCTGATCGATGTAGCTCGGCACATCCTCGAACCATTCGGTGCTGCTCACTGCCGCGTTCTGCAGGTCCATGATCTCCGAGCGTCGCTTCTCCTCGTAATGTTTGAGTGCTACCTGAAGGTCATCATGGGATGCCAGGCTCTCGGCTAGTCCGATCGCATCCTGCATCGCAAGTGTCGTCCCCGATCCGATGGAGAAGTGTGTGGTATGTGCTGCATCACCCATGAGCACAATCTTGTCATGGTACCATGAGGTGTTGGTGATGCGGGTGAAGTTGAGCCATGGAATCTTGCCGAGATCGCGCATCGAGTTCAGGAGGCAATAACCGTCGAGATGGTGCGCGAAGATCTCTTCCAGCTTCTTCAGGCTCTCGTCGGACCCTAGCGTGTCGAAGCCGAGTCCGTGCCAGGTCTCCGGGGAGCACTCGACGATGAAGGTGGTCGTATCCGCGTTGTAAGGATAGGAGTAGAACCAGATCCAGCCCGCTTCGGTCTCCTCGAACGCGAACATGAAGGACTCGAAGATCCGGTGCGTGCCAAGCCAGATGTACTTGTTGCGGCCCACGACCGCATCGGTCTGAAAGTGCTGATCGTGGAGGCGGCGAACCCGGCTGTTCGCGCCGTCACAAGCGACGATCACATCGGCATCGGCGAATTCCGAGAGGTCCTTGACCTCACGTTGGAACTGAACATTGACGTCGAGTTCCATCGCCCGCTCAACCAAGATGTCGAGCAAGTGCTTGCGGCCGATGGCGAACCCGTACCCGCCGAGGTGAGCCCGTTGCATGCCCCGGACGTGGACTTCCTGGTTATCCCATGATGCCGGACTGTCGAGTATTTTTCGCGCGCTCACCGGATCGTTGCGGTAGAGACTATCCAGCAACGGATGGGAGAACGTGACTCCCCATCCGTAGGTCACGCCGGCAGGATTGCGTTCGATGACCGTGATGTCGTGATCCCGGTTGCGCAACTTCGCGGAAATGGCAAAGTACAGACCTGCCGGTCCGCCGCCGACGCACACGATTCTCATACCCTCTTTCGCCCTCCTGATCGACGGTGAATAAATGGACTGGGGATGGTTTGCACCGGCGACAATGCGGTTAACTGGAGAATACTCCGGGGCTCGTGGGAGGCGAAGCCACTGGATCACTGCCCCGCCATCGAGATCCTCGGAGCAGGCTTTTCACTTCGCCGAACAGCCGCTGGCCGGTTTCGGAGCGCCACGCGAACTCGTAGGCCATCCGCAGCGGCGCCGGCCTGATCATCTCGACCGCAGTGGGGTAGCGGAACGCGGTACCCCCGAAGGTGACCTTGGGTTGGTCGGCGGTGGGCAATGACTCGGCGTTGGGGTCGGCACCGTCCAGCAGCGCGGTCAAGGTTTCCGGCCGCAGCCCGCCGAAGTCGAACCAGCGATACCCCTGCGCCTTAGCCCACTTGATCAGCTCCCACCGGATGGCGGCTGGCACGCTGAGCCGCATCGCTTCTCCGGAGCGATCGAACCCGGACAGCCGGCCGCGGACCATCTCGCCGCATCCGCTCATCAGGTCGACGGCGACCGGCACACCGTCCACCTCACCGACGAACATCACGACGTGGCCGGTGGCGGCCAGCTCGCGGTACAGCGCCGTGATGTAGTCCAGCGGCAGCGGCGGGTAGCCCTGGTGTTGCGCCGAGCTGGCCATCAGCTCGGCGAGCAGCGGAATGTCCTGTTCGGTCCCGGGCCGGACCGTCACACCGCGGGACTCCCACCGGTTGGTCCACGACTTGAGCCGCTTGCCGAACCTGCTGCGGATCTCGGCCAGATCGGCCGTCAAGTCGATCCGGATCGAGCCCTGCGGGGCGATCCCGGCCGATGATGGTCGGAATCCGCGACGGAGCAGGTCGTTACTGATGTCCTGGGCGCTTTCGGGTGGCTGGATGAATAGGATTCGCAGCCGCCGCCGGCTCAGCACTACCAGGGCGTCGACGAGAGCCCGGCGGATGTCGTCGGTGGCCGGGGCGTCAGGCGCCACCAGCGGGCCGTACGGGAGGTAGCCCACCGAGCCCAGGACGGGGAACCGGCGGGTCAGGATCTGTGCCCCACCGACCAGCTCACCGGCCTGGTAGGCCAGCAGGTACAGCGGGCTGAAGCCGACCCGGCCGCGTAAGTGCGCCCAGACGGAGAGCTGGGTGACGTCGGTGCCTGGGGTGCGATCCACCAGCTCGTCCCAGACGTGCAACGCTTCGAGGCCGGGATCCTCCCTGGCGATGACCTGGACGTTCCCGTCGCTACTGGCGTTGCGGGTCCTCCCCATGCCGGCTCGATCCTGTGGTCTCACACCTGCCGTAGCGTTCTTGGTACCCGCTCCCATCATCATCGTGCCGAGGATGGGCCGCCACCCGTGTCCTCTCACATTCACTCACCCCCGGTCATCCGAGAGCCGGCAGCAGCATCCCCCTCGTGGTGGCGCTTCGGCCCCGATGCGTTGTGTGTGCGCAACCGATCACCCTCAGTCAGAGTGTCGTCGACGCCTGGCCGGTCGTTACGTTTCCGCCACGACAGCTGTGGCAACGTAGACGGGTGGTGCGCGAGGTGGCGACCGACGGCGACGGCTGGGTGCGTTGTGGTGACGGTCAGGACAGATGGGGACGTTTCGGGGCGGCCGGGTTGCTGCTGCGCGCCCCGGATGCCCAGCGCAGGCCGCTGGTGTTGATGCAGCACCGCGCGCCGTGGACGCACTACGGAGATCTCTGGGGTATGCCGGGCGGGGCCCGGTGCAGCGACGAGACGGCGGTGCAGGCCGCGCTGCGCGAAGCCGCCGAGGAGGCCGCCGTGGACCCAGGTCGAGTGCGGATCCGGGGCGAGGTGGTGGACCACCCGGGCGGTGATGACTGGTCGTTCACCAGCGTGCTCGCCGATGCCGTCCAGCCGCTGCCGGTGCGTCCCAATCCCGAGTGCACCGAGCTCGCTTGGATTCCGGAAGCCGCCGTCAGCGGGCTGGACCTGCATCCAGCGTTCGCGGCCGACTGGCCAGCGCTGCGGGTGATCCAGATTGGACTCGTGATAGATGCGGCCAACGTTGTCGGTTCCCGCCCGGACGGGTGGTGGCGGGACCGGGCCGGCGCCGCCGAGCGACTGCTGCGCGAGGTCGCCACCGCCGGACCAGGGGTCCTCGCCCTCCCGCACGGCGGTTTCGGCTGGGTGACCCGCCCGGTGCTGGTGCTGGAAGGCGCGGCCGTACGCGCCCCCGACGTATCCGGTGTCGAGATCATCCGCGCGCCCGGCTCCGCCGACGACACCATCGTCGATGTCGTCACCGCCAGCGGCGACTGGGCGGTCGTCACCGCCGACCGCGCCCTCCGTACCCGCTTACCCCCTACAACCCACCACATCTCCCCCTCCACCCTCCTCTCCTGGCTCACCCCGCATTCAGCAGGCTCAGCGGGGTAAAACAGGTGTCGATAAACCGCGCTGAGCCCGCTGAATGCGAAAAAAGGGGAATTCAGAAGGTGAGGGCGAGGGCGGGGTCGGTGAGGAGGGCGCCGATATCGGTGAGGAATTGGGAGCCTTGTTGGCCGTCGACGACGCGGTGGTCGACGGAGAGGGCTAGCTGGCAGATTTTGCGGGGCACGACGGCGCCGTCCACCACCCATGGCATGTCCCGGATTGCGCCCAGAGCGAGGATCGCCGACTCGCCGGGATTGATGATCGGGGTACCGGTGTCGATCCCGAAGATCCCGACGTTGGTGATGGTGATGGTGCCGCCGAGCATGTCGGCCGGCGCGGTGCGTCCCTCCCGGGCCGCACTCGCCAGCTCGTCCAGTGCGACGGCGAGCTCACGCAGTGGCATCCGCTCGGCGTTGCGGATCTTGGGCACCACCAGCCCGCGGGGTGTGGCGGCGGCGATCCCGAGATGCACGTAGTCGAAGTAGACGATCTCGCCGGTCGCCTCGTCCCAGCTGGCGTTGATTTCCGGAGTTCGCCGTACCGCCAGGCACATCGCCCGGGCCGCGAACGTCAATGGGGTCAGTTTGACGTCCCGGAACTGGGGTTGGGCCGCCAGCCGAGCCCGCAGCTGCATCATCGGCGTGACGTCGACGGTCAGGAACATCGTGACGTGCGGTGCGGTGAACGCGGAGGCCACCACCGCGGCCGCGGTGGCCCTGCGCACTCCGCGCACCGGCTCGCGGCGTTGCCCAGTGTCGCGACCGCCGCCGGTGCCGTTGCTGACCGGCTCCGCGGCGCGCCGCACGTCCTCCCGGGTGATCACCCCACCGGTGCCCGAGCCGAGCACCGTGCGCAGATCGATCCCCAGTTCCTTGGCCAGCTTGCGCACCGGTGGCTTGGCCAGCGGGACCGTTCCCTCAGCCCCGCCCGCAGCGGCAGGCGCGGTGGTCTTGCGCGGGCGGCGGGTCGCGGTCGTGGTTTGCGGGCCGTAACCGACCAGAGTCGTGATCCGCCCGCCGGGTCCCTCCTCGCCGATCGTCCGCGTAGTGGCGGGCTCCAGGGCATCACCGTCGATCGCGATGATCGGGGTGCCCACCGCCACCGTGGCTCCGGGTTCGGCGAGCAGCTCGCTGACCACTCCGGCGAAGGGACTGGGCAGCTCGACAGCCGCCTTGGCCGTCTCGATCTCCACGATGATCTGATTGAGCGTGACGGTGTCCCCGGGCGCGACGTGCCAGCGCAGGATCTCCGCCTCGGTGAGTCCCTCGCCGACGTCGGGTAGCGCGAAGATGCGGGTCATCGCCTGCCTCAGTACGCCAACACGCGGTCGAGGGCGTCGAGTACCCGGTCCAGGTCGGGCAGGTAATCCTGCTCGCACTTCGCGGGGGGATAGGGAGTGTCGAACCCGGTGACCCGCAGCACCGGAGCCTCCAGCGAGTAGAAGCACTCCTGCGACACCCGGGCCGCTACCTCAGCGGTCACCGAGACCGAGCCGGGCGCCTCGGACACACAGATCAACCGCCCGGTGCGGCGCACCGAGTCGAACACCGGCGCCAGGTCCAGCGGGGACAGCGTGCGCAGGTCGATCACCTCCAGCTGCTGACCGTCCTGCTCGGCGACGGTGGCCGCGTCCAGCACGGTGCGCACCATTGGCCCGTAGGCCACCACGGTCGCGGACTTACCAGAACGCAGCAGCCGCGAACTGAACAGCGGCGGGGGCGCCGCCGCGATGTCCAGCGTCGCCTTCTCCCAGTACCGCCGCTTGGGCTCGAAGAAGATCACCGGGTCGTCGCAAGCGATCGCCTGCTGGATCATCCAATAGGCGTCGACCGGGTTGGCGCAGGCCACGACCTTGAGCCCGGGGGTGTGCGCGAAGTAGGACTCCGGGGACTCGGAATGATGCTCCACGGCGCCGATACCGCCACCGTGCGGGACGCGTACCACCACCGGCATCCGTAACTTGCCCTGCGAGCGGTAATGCAGGCGGGCCAGCTGGGTGACGATTTGGTCGAAGGCGGGATAGACGAACCCGTCGAACTGGATCTCGCAGACCGGGCGGTAACCCCGCAACGCGAGCCCGACTGCGGTGCCGATGATCCCGGACTCGCCCAGCGGGGTATCCATCACCCGCTGCTCGCCGAAGTCCTTCTGCAGTCCATCGGTGATCCGGAACACTCCGCCGAGCTTGCCGACGTCCTCGCCCATCACGATGACCTTGGGGTCGGCTTCCATCGCGGCCCGCAAGCCCTCGTTGAGACCCTTGGCCAGGGTGATTGTCTGCGGCGCACCGATGGCGGGCATCAGTGCTCACCCTCGGCGAACGACGCGTGATAGGCCAGATAGTCCGTACGGGCCGCCTCGATCGCAGCCGTCGGTTCGGCGTATACCTTCGAGAAAATCAGTTCCGGG
This sequence comes from Pseudonocardiaceae bacterium, assembly GCA_050699835.1. Taxonomy (GTDB): domain Bacteria; phylum Actinomycetota; class Actinomycetes; order Mycobacteriales; family Pseudonocardiaceae. Next base: position 7,953 of record JBOHFW010000344.1, read on the forward strand.
CCGGGGACGGGCATCGATGTGCAGTAGTCACGCAGCCGAGCGGCCAGCGCTTCGGCCTCGTCGGCAATGCCATCGAAGAACTCCCGCTCCGCCAGCCCCTCCCGTACCAGGTGCACCCGAACCCGCTCGAGCGGGTCCTTGAGCTTCCATTCCTCCAGCTCGTCAGCGAGCCGGTAGCGGATCGGGTCATCGGATGTGGTGTGTGCGCCCATCCGGTAGGTGCACGCCTCGACGAGGACCGGGCCGTTGCCCGTGCGGCACTCCCGCAGCGCCCACCGGGTCGCCGCGAGGGTAGCCAGCACGTCGTTGCCGTCCACCCGGATCCCGGGGAAACCGTAGCCGCGGGACCGTTGATACAGCGGCACCCGGGTCTGGCGCTCCAGCGGCGCCGAGATCGCCCACTGGTTGTTCTGGCAGAAGAACACCACCGGTGCGTCGTAGACGGCGGCCCAGACGAAACCCTCGTGTACGTCACCCTGGGAGGTGGCACCGTCGCCGAAGAAGCAGATCGTGGCCTCCCCGGTCTCGGCGTTGCCGATCTTGCCGTCCAGGCGTTGTCCCATCGCGTACCCGGCGGCGTGCAGACACTGGCTGCCCACGACAATGGAGTACAGCTGCAATCCGGTCTTGACAGGATCCCAGGAGCCCTGGTCGATGCCGCGGAAAATGCCCAACAGCTCGGTGGGGTCCACCCCCCGGCACCACGCGACGCCGTGCTCCCGGTAGGACGGGAAGGCCATGTCCTGGGGCGCCAGCGCGCGACCCGCACCGACCTGCGCGGCCTCCTGGCCCAGCAGCGGCGCCCAGAGACCGAGCTCGCCCTGCCGCTGCAGCGCGGTGGCCTCCCGATCGACTCGGCGGATGAGCACCATGTCGCGATACAGCGCCCGGATCTCCGGTGGAGAGATCTCCAGATCGAACTGCGGATGGGAGACCCGCTGCCCCTCGGGGGTCAGCAGCTGGACCAGGTCTTCACCTTCGCCGGTCGCACGCAGCCCGGCGATCACTTCCTGTGGGGTGTGCTGGCCGTCGATCTCTGTCCCAGTGCCCAGAACGGGGCCCATCGTGGGGTCCCCGACCTTCGGGTTTCCAACAGATCTGGCGCCAGGACTGGAGCGGAATGGTGCGCGCCTGCGGGACGGCATGGGCCCTCCTAGCTGTTACGCCTCGCTCCACTCGTGATGGGCACGGGGCGACGCCGCTGCGCAGCGTAGCCCTCCGGGGTGGATCGCACCGTCAGGAGCCGACGCTGACTTATCACTCCACCTTAATCCTCGCACGGACACAGGCGGGTCATCACACAGTATGGGCCTGATGGGTGGATTGCCCGCTATCTATATGCCGCTTGTGGGCTCGTCCCGGCTACGGTCCCAGTGGGTCCGAACAGGCTGTCCAGCACGTTCTTCACCCGGCACAGGTCCGAGTTGATCTCTTCCTTTAACCGGGACAGCTGATGCAGCTCGTGGGCACTGGCGCGCTCCCGTTGTGCCGCGGTGTCAGTGGCCGCGGCCACCAGCCGCTGCGCCTCGGCGCGGGCCGCCTTCGCCACCTTTTCCGCGTCGGTGGTGGCGACCCGGAACAACTCGTCGGCCTGCGCGCGCACCTCGCGAGCGACTTTCCGCAATCGCCCGCCAACCGATGGCTCCGGCACGGCTATCCTCGCGGCATGCCCGCGGGGGACTCACCCACAGGAGCTACCGCTGAGCCAGCAGGATCGATCCTGGCGTCCGACCCAACGCCTGCCCGTCACACGGCTACCCGCAGCCCCGCCACCAGGTGCTTTCCGGCCACCCCCCGCCCGGCCCCGCCGGCGCCGACGTCGCCCCGGACGCATCCTCGCGGCGATGTTCGCCGTGTTAGTGCTTCTGGTGCTCGGCTTCGCGGTCTACGTCGATCGATCCCTGCAGCGCACCGACGCGCTGGCCGACTATCCGGGACGGCTCGCGGCCACCCCGGGCACCAACTGGCTGATCGTCGGGTCGGACAGCCGGGCCGGTCTGAGCCCTGACCAGGAAGCCCGGCTGACTACCGGCGCTGCGGCGGCTGCGGGTGGCGGGCGCACGGACACGATCATGGTGATGCACATCCCGGCTTTTGGTGGCAGCGGGCAGCCCACGTTGGTCAGCCTGCCCCGGGACTCCTCAGTGCCGCTCGCCGGCCATGGTCGGGTCAAGCTCAACACCACCTTCGCGCTCGGCGGCCCCACCTTGCTGGTACAGACCGTGGAGAAGGTCACTGGACTGCACATCGATCACTACGCCGAGATCGGGTTCACCGGCTTCGCCGACCTTGTCGATGACGTCGGCGGGGTGCAGTTGTGTCCCCCCAAGCCGATCGATGACCCACTGGCTGGTCTGAACATCCCGGCCGGTTGCCAGGTGCTGGACGGGCCGCAGGCGCTGGGCTACGTCCGGACCAGGCAGTCGCCTCGAGGGGATCTGGATCGGGTGGAGCGCCAGCGCGAGTTCCTCGGCGCGCTGATCGCCCGGGCCGGTAGCCCGGCCGTGCTGCTCAACCCGTTTCGGGTCATCCCGCTGGCCGCTGACGCCCCGGACATGGTCACCGTCGACGGCGGCGATCACGTCTGGAATCTGGTCAGGCTCGGGTGGGCGATGCGCTCGCTGTCCGAGGGCGACGCGGTGACCACGACGGTTCCCTTCACCGGCTTCGGTCCGGTCAGCGATGGCTCCTCCGCCGTGCTGTGGGACCGCGAGCAGGCTGCCCGGCTCTTCGGCGCCTTGGCTCAGGACCGACCAGTGCCCCGCTAGCGTGGCGCGCGGCCCATGGTGAAGAACTCGTCGTTGGGTCGTAGCGCCATCAGGTGCGCGAGCCGGTTGGACATCGCGAACAGTGCGGTGATCGCCCCGACGTCCCAGATCTCGTCGTCGGACAGACCCGCTGCACGGGCCCGCTGGAGATCGTGTTCGGTCAGCTCTGCCGAATGGGTGGCGATCACCAGGGCGAGGTCGACGATGGCCCGTTGCCGCGGGTCCAGCTCAGCTGCCCAGGGATTACCGGCCACGTGGTCGGCAAGTTGCGGGTCCCGGGTACGGATCCGCAGGATCGCGCCATGCGCCACGATGCAGTAGGTGCAGTGGTTGGCGCCGGAGGTGGCGACCACGACCAGTTCCCGCTCGGCCTTCGATAGCCCGTCGTTGGAGTTCATCAGCGCGTCGTGGTAGTCCAGAAACGCCCGCAGCTCGGCGGGACGCCGGGCCAGACCGCGGAAGATGTTGGGCACGAATCCGGACTTCTCAGCGATCATGCCGACGCGTTCCCGCAGATCAGGTGGGAAATCCTCAAGCTCCACGATGCCGAACCGGCTCACCTGGCTCATGACCGCAGACGCTACTGTGCGGACCATCGGCCGGCCCGAGGATCCGCCGGCTCAGCCGGGTGCGATGGCTGTGATCCCGATGCTCCGGGCTTGCGCTGCGAGCTGGTGATCGTAGGTCACGAATTCCAGTTCGGAGGTGTCGAACTCCGCAGCTGACGCGAGGTGGATGGCGTCTAGGGTTCTGATCCTCGGAGCGGCGAGGTCGCCTGCGCGGTCCAGGATCGTGTCGTCAACAGCGATGTGGGCGAGCGAGTCGAGTATGGCGGCTGCTTGTGCCAACTCTGCTTGGAGAGCCTGCGGATCGATCAGCGCACCGGAGTCGGTGTGGTTGTTGCGCCGGATCGCCCGCGGTACTTCCGCCCGAGCTAGTGCGGAGGTCACGAGCAGCGTGTCGGCGCGCTGGTCGATCCATGATTGCAGTGCCGCCGAGCAGTCCTCCGCGCGGACAAGCTTGACCAGAGCAGAGGAGTCGAGGTAGATCACCGACCCTCAGCCCGGCGCAGCTCGTCAAGGGTGTGGCTCAGCGGTGCAGTATCGACGCGGCGTGGCAGCGGACGATGACCGGCGAGGCCGTCAGGCCGCCCGTAGCGCAGCCGCCCCTGCACATAGAGTTCCTCGGCTCGTTGCTCGGACGGCCTCGCTGGGACCAGCCACCCGACCAGGCGTCCACCGCTGGTCACTCGCCCGATCGCGCCAGCGCGGGTGAGCTCGGAGATCACGCTGCCTGCGTTGCGGAGCTCGCGGATGCTGACCTCGCGTTCGGGTCGACGCGGCGTCGGCACCTGGGCTCGCTCGATAGCGTCGTCGGCGCCTTCGTTGCTCATGTCAGTCATGGTAGCTCCTACGTCTGCTACCTGTGGCGAGCGTCGGTCGGTCCGGCGGGTCCCTTCAACGCGTTGCGTCCCAGATATTCCTCGATACTCATGAAAGCAGGGCGCTGGGGGTGATGTGCGCCTAGCAATGGTCGATGAAGTGCGGATGGCCGATCGGGCAGGTTCCTGAGTAATGGTCAAAGCCCCAGTTGAAGCTGGGTTTCAGCGCCCAGTGCTCGGTGCAGAATGAGCGTTCGCAGTGCGGGCAGTAGAACGGGACCCAGGTCCGGTCGAGCGCGCGTAGCGCGCCCGCGTCGATGGCGCGGGCCGCACGGATGGTGGCCGCGAAGTCGGGCACCCGGCTGGAGAAACTTGTGTACGGCAGGAAGCCGGTGACCCGAATCGTGCCCTGGGCATCGGGAAAGATCCGGTAGATGATGTCCTGCTCATCGTTGACGTACAGCTGCCCCCGCCGGCTCACCTCGACGATTGCCGCCGTCCGCGGACAGCCCTCGTACTGGCACGGAAAGGTGATGCGCAGCCGTACCGGATCGTCCACCAGCCCAGTGTGGCAAAAGCCGCTGGTTAGCGGCGGCGGTCGAGGAAGGCGGCGCTGAGCATGCTCTTCAGCTGGTGACCCCACACGGGCGGACCGAAGTGCGCGCCGCGGGCGGCGTCGGCCCCGGCGTCTCGCCACCACTTCGCCTGTTCGGCGGTGTCCACTCCCGGCACGATCACCGTGGCGCCGGTGCTGTGCACCAGCGGAATTGCCTGGCGCACCGCTCGGGCGACCACCGAGTCGTTCCCGGGCCGCTGGGCGATCCGGGAGACGATCTCCGGTGCGATCTCCACCGCCCCCACCGGGAGGTCCTCGAGGAAAACCAGGTACCCGAGACCGGCCGCGGCGCCGAGCAACACCACCTCGACGCCTAGCTCCGCGAGTGTGCCCACGTTGTCCACCACGTCGCCGCGACCGCGCACCAGGGTCACCAGCGGAACACCGACCCGGAGCTGGCCAGCGGGTAATCCTGTCGCGGACAGCACGCCGTTCACTACCGCGAGGAGATCGGGGTCCTGGCTCAGCCGTTCGGTGAGGTCGACCCGCATCAGCGGCGCGCCACTGTCCGAGCAGTGTGACACCACACACTGGTCGCTGCAGGCTTCTTGCATCATCCAGCGCCCGAGGTCGATCACCAGCCCGGTCCGCTCAGCCAACGCCAGACACTCGGGATGTTCCACCACCGTGCCGTCGGCCCGATCCCAGCACACGAGCGCTTGCAGTGCCACGATCCACCCGTTGTCCAGCCCGAACACTGGCTGGTAGCGCAGCTTGATCCCACCGTTCTCGAAGCTGCCGGGCATCTCGGCGGCCCGCTGGTAGTGCCTCCGTTGCCGGGCATCAGCAGGCGCGTCATACAGTGCCCATTGACCTGCGCCACTGCGTTTGGCCTCATGCAGGGTGCTGTCCGCGGCGCGGATCAGCTCCGTGGGGGACAGTCCGCTGGCGGGCACGTGCACGACGCCGACGCCTGCGGAGGCGGCGAGGCCGCGGTGGTCCTCAAGGTAGAAGGGCTCGCATAGGGCCTCGTTGATGCTCGCGGCGAGTCGGCTGGGGTCGGGATTGTCCGGGCCGTCTTCGATCAGGATCGCGAAGTCGTCGCCCCCCAACCGCGCCACCATCGCCTGCTGCCTCGCGACGAGGTCGGTCAGCCGGCGGGCGACCGAGCGAAGCAATGCGTTGCCGGCCGTCCGGTCGATCCCGTCGGTGATGATCGAGAAGTTGTCCAGGTTCACCCGGCACAGCGTGACCATGGTCGACGGGCCGGCTGTCCCGAGCACCTCCTGGAGGTGGGACATCAGATACTGCTCGTTGGGCAGCCCGGTGAGGACGTCGTGCAGCGCCTGGGTAGCCAGCTCCTGCTGCAGCAGGTGCAGCTCGGTGACGTTCTCGACGACCGTGAGGTGGTGGGTGGGTACCCGGTCTGCGTCGTGCAGCAGCGACACCTCGAAATGGGTCCAGGAGACCTCGCCGGTGGCAGTGGTGAGCCGGCGGCGGTGCCGGAAGCGGGTCAGCTCCCCCCTGGCGAGCCTGCGGTACGCCGAGGTCAGCGCCTTGTCGTCGTGGGCCTGCAGCAGTTCCGGGAGTGCGGTGCCGATGATGTCGACCGGGACGCGGCCGGCGATGTCGGCGAACGCGCGGTTGGCGGTGACTACCGTGCCGTCGAAGGTACTGATCGCGATGCCCACCGCGGAGGTGAAAAAGATCTCTCGAAACCGGGTCTCGCAGATCCGCAGCTCCAGCTCAGCTTCCCATTTGGCCCGCTGCAGCTCCCGCGTGGCCTGGTGCTGCTCGTCGAGGGTGCGTTGCTGGAGCGCCTCGGCGTACCCGCTGGCCAGCGAGGCCAGTACCCGCAGCACGGCGGTGTCCCGCTGGGGGAGTTCGTGCAGATCAGCGAGCCGTGGCAGTCCCTCGGCGAGCACCTCGATGCTGCGGCCGATATCACGTGGCTCGGTCAAACCGTGCGTGACCAGCTCGGTGGCCACCTTGAGGGTTGCCTGCTCATCGACCGGTACCGCGGCTACCGCCGCGACCAGCCGGTTGATCAGCTGTTCCAGGAGCTCTTCGGGCTTCTCCACGGACATCGGAGTGGTCCAGTTCGCGATGCATGCCCACATGTGAGCGAGCCGGACCGTGGTCAAGTCTGGCCCGGAGGGGCGAGTGCTGGTCATGATTCCACCGCTTAACGGCTGTGCAGCCTCGCGATGCGGGGTCGCGAGATGTCTGCTCTTCGCGGCACCCCAGCTCATCAGCTGGCGCACATCCTGCCTTTCGGACACCGAGGGGGTGTCGCCCAGAGTACCGAGGGAGGCACCGATGTGATTACGCCATATAGGTGACCTCATACAGGGATCGAATGATTACGGAAAGTGAACGTCGTTTTGCGTTGATGCTCCTTGATGACGGATGCTGCTGTGCCCTACGAGCGCCGCTGAGTGTTTGACCGGTCGGCGTCCAGCCGGGCGATCAGGGTGCGTGGCGCGACCATGCGGTAGGCGTCCTCGACCAGTTCGGCGACCTCGTGCCAGAATGCGTCGTCGCGCGGGACATCCAGGTACACCCCGATCCAGCCGCGCCCGCCCACGTAGGGTGGCACAAAAAAGCGCTGCGGAGCGGACTCCACCAGCGCCTGCTGGGCGCCGGCGGGTGCGTGACACCAGAAACCCAGCCGATCGTCATGATGGTGGTCGGCGTAGGTCACGAACACCTTCTTGCCGCGGACGAAAAAGGCCGGCTCGCCATGGCTGAGCCGCTCAGTAGTTTCTGGTAGCGCCAGGCAGATCGCCCTCAGCCGCTCCAATGGATCGTCGATCATCAGCGGATTTTGCCCCATTCGTCTGGCTCAGGACGGTATTTGCGTCCGTTGGTCACGGTGCGTCGCCCCCGTGTGTGATTACGAAACGTTAACTTCCCGTTGTTTTGATGTAGCCTGAGGTGATCACGCCACTCTAGTGGGTACAACGATGCCTGCTCATGCGTTACCGGTTTTGCTCTTGTTCGGCGGAGTCGGTGGAGGGTACTTCGGGCGGTCGTGGACAGCGGACACCCGGGCGGAACGCGACATGGCGAAGCACCGATTGCGGTGCTGCCGGACTCGGACACCTGAGCCATCGAGTCCGGGCCACCACGCTCAGGCGGTGGTCGGGGCTCGTTGCGAGGTCCGTCGCCGCACCCACGGCCAGGTGATCAATGCCCAGGCCGCGGCGCCCAGGATCGCCTCGGACAGCAGGTACCAAGGCCACGGACCCAGCAGGTCAAGCAAGGATGCCGCCAGCGGCTTGGCCGTGAGAAAGCCGTAGTTGGTGCCCGCGACCTGGTTGAACCCGAACATGACCACTCCCCAGCCGATCGTGACCAGGATCGCGATCCGGTAGCTGCGCCAGTCCGGCCGCAACCCCACTCCCCAAGTCAGATAGAGGGCTGCCCACAGCACCAGGCTATGCATGCCGAAAAATGACATGAACTGCAGCGACGGGAAGTCCGGCGCGGTTAGCTCCGGGCTGATGAAAGCCTGCGCGGTGAGCGTCAGGCCCCAGAAGTAGGTCAGTGCGAAGGCCGTCGAGGAATGTGTCCACAGCGCCCATACCGCGCACATCGTGGCCAGATCGCATAGCTGCAGCGGCAACGAGTACTTGATCTCCCCCTGCCCCGGCAGCAGGTAGTAGGCCTGCACCGGCACCAGGAACGCAGCGAATACCAGTGCTAACGCCCGGCTCGATCGACGCTCCGTCGGGGTGCCGCGGTAGCGCCGACCAACGAAGACGAGCGTTGCCGCGACCGCCACGAGCACCACAACGGCGCCAGCGTGCGACCACCCGAACGCCTCGAACTGGCGCGCTGCCCGCACCGGCCCCACCCCCCGAGCCTCTCGTGCCCCTCCTCGTCCCCCCCGGCATGTCGCGCTCCCGTGCCCGCCGTGTCGCGTCCCGTGCCCACCGTGTCGGGCTCCCCGCTCGCGCCTCGTGGCGAAGTAGCCATGCGACCGGAAACCAGTCCCGAGATACGCTTTATCGAGAGTCTCTGCCGCGCTGCGCCGGAGGTTCCGGAGTGCTGGCGACGAACTCCGCAACGTCCAGCACCAGACACCGCGGCCCTGCTGCGTGCGCAAGCCGGCGGTCGGCTGTCACCAGAGTGGTATCGATCGACTCCGCGAGTGCGACGTACCAGCTGTCGTACACGCTGAGGTTGTGGCGCAGTTCCCATACCCGGTCGATGAACGGCTCAAACGAGTATTGCATCGTCTGCACCACCTTGATCTTCGAGATCGCACCGTGAGCCAGCCCGAGGCTCACCTCCCCTCGTGCCTGCATCGAACGGATCACCGAGGTGGCCTCCGCTGTGAAGGTTGTCGGGACATGCAGTACCGAGCGGTCGCGCAGCGCTGCGCGGGCGTCGTCTCCGGCCGGCCCGGCTACCACCAGCGCATCGACCAGTACCGAGGCGTCGAAGATTGTCAATGCGTGTCCCGGTCGGCGCGTATCGCGCGACATTGACTGCGATCCACGTCGGCGGAGGGTCACTACGGCTCAACGATCGGGCGGAGTAGGGCAGTAAGGACAGGATCCGGCGCGGCTACTGTCGAGTTCCGTAGCTATTTGGCCGGTCGGGTACAGGAGGTCTTGGCATATGGGTGCTAGGCCGTCGGGCCTGCCCGAGGTGTTACTGCGTGGCCTGGAGAAGGCCATCGGAATCCAGCAAGCGCCCATCGGCAGCTTCGTTGCGCGGCTGCGTCGAGCCCGGCCCGGCGCCACCCCGGCCGAGATCATCGCGGTGCTGGAGAAGCAGTACCTCACCGCTGTCACCGGCACCGGAGCCGCCGTGGGTGGCGCCGCGGCCGCGCCGGGCGTCGGAACGCTGGCCGCCCTCGCGCTCAGCGGCGGGGAGACAGCGGTGTTCCTCGAAGCCACGGCGCTGTTTGCGCTGGCCGTTGCGGAGGTGCACGGCCTGCGGGTCGACGATGTCGAACGGCGCCGGACGTTGGTGCTCGCCGTGGTGCTCGGTGATCAAGGTGCCATGCTGGTGCGGAAGATGACCGGCCGGACCGGCCAGCACTGGGGTGAGCTGCTGCCCGACGCGATCCCGAAGTCCTCGATCACCGCGGTGAACAAGACCCTCGGCCACTGGTTCCTGAAGCGGTACGGCCGCAAGCAGGGAATGCTGCTGCTCGGCAAGGTTGCACCGTTTGGTATCGGAGCGGCCATCGGCGGCGCGGGCAACCGCGCGCTCGGCCGCCAAGTGATCAACAGCAGCCGACAGATATTCGGACCCCCGCCGATAAGCTTCGGAGAAGGCACCACCGTGACGATCGTCAACGGCACCGTTGGCTGAGCGTACGCGCCACGCTGCCACTGCGTTACGGACGCCGTCGTCGAGCAGGGCGTCATAGACAGCCACGACATGCGGGTGACCGCGGAGCTGCGCGGCCAGGCGGGCTTCGCGCAGGGCGCGGTCTGGGGTGGGGGCAGCGAAGGAGATACGTTTGAGCGCGATGGTCTGATGCAGGAGTTGGTCGGTGGCCTGCCACACCACACCCGCCCCGCCGGCACCGATCTGCTCCTGTAGCAGGTACCGCTCGAACACGACGGTCCCGACGCTCATCAGCCCGCTTTCGACTCACTCTTCAGACGCGCCGAGGAGGCCGTCTCGTTCGCGCGACCCTAGAGGGTCACAGTGAGTTCGACGAGGGGGACCGTCGTGCCGGTAGGGATCCGCGGTCAGGACTGGTTCAGCGGGATCGCCAGATCGACCACGGAGCGGCCGAGGGGACCGACCAGCTCGGCCTTACCGGTGGACACGGTGATCCGGTAGAGCCCGTACTGGCCGCCGACCTGCAACGTGGCGAAGCCCAGCTGGCTGGTGGTCACCCCGCCGCGGATCACGCTGTAGATGTCGAACCCGGCGGCCGGGCTGGCGTCGACGGTGAGCTTGCCGGTGGCAGCGAGCTGCCCGGAATTGGCCGGCGACTGGATTACGACCTGATCCGTGGTGGTGTCCAGGTCGAACAGGGTGGTGGCGGTGTTCGGGTCGGCGTCGTTGTTGGTGTAGGCCGCGCCGGTGATTCCGGCGGCTGGTGGGGCGGCCGGTGGGACGCTCAGCTGGGTGTCGGCGACGGTCGCCGCCAGTGGCGTCGCGGCGAAGGGCTGCCGCAGGTTCTGGCCAGTGTCGCTGACCACCCGCAGCGCGTTGGCGGCGGGGTTGAAGTCGACCCCGAAGTTCGTACCCTGCGGGGCGATCGTCAACCGTCCCACGCTGGTCGCCTGGCCGTTCGTTTCCAGGGTGTAGAGGCCGCCCTTGTCGCCGACGCCGTAGAGCTTGCTGTCCTGCACCCGGTAGTCGATGCCGATCAGCTTGGTGTCGCCGCCGCTGAGGCCGCTGATCGTGCCGGTTTCTCGGGGGGTGGGTTGGGTCGAGGAGAACTGGACGAGCTTGTTGTCGTCCGTGAGGCCGACGATGTTGAGGGACGGTTGGTCCTGACTGGGGCTCGGACTCGGACTCGGGCTGGGACTAGGGCTCGGGCTCTGGTTGGCGCCGGCATCACCAGCGGGGCTAGCGGATTGGGCGCAGGCCGCTGAGGTGAAGAGCGCTAAAGCGGCGCCGCTGAGCAGTGCAACGAGACGGGCGTTCGACGGTTTGCCCACGGTTGATCCCCCTCTGTCGGGTGAAGGAGGCCGCGAGTGCGACCTCTGGCGTATGTTCTTCGATCTAGCCCTCCGCTACGTTCACTCAACCCAGATACGCGTGAACGCACGCCTCAGCGCCAGGCGGACACTAGGTCGTCAGGACCATAGACCATCGCCAGATCGCGAGCCGTGTGCGGCGAGGTCGGCGAGATCCCGCTGATCGAACGGACTGCGGTCGCGCCAGTTGAGCGAACCGACAGCCTTGACCGTGCTGGCGCCCGGCCATTGGTCGACTCCAACGAGGTCGACTGCAGCCCAGCGCGGAAGCGATTGCCTTGTTCGTCCGGTCGCCAGCGCCGATCGCGCCAAGCACGAGCCTGGCCTGGCTGTCGGTGGGAGACTCGGCAGCCAGTGCCGTGCGCCCGATCACCACCAGGTCCGAATTCTCATCAGTGAGCTGATCGAGGACGAAAGACATGATGTCCGGCGCGCCGCGCCACTCCAGGAGCTGATTGATCCGGCGGGCGACATCGTCATCGACGGACCTGAGGAACTTTTCGGGAACAGCGACTGCCGATAAGGTCTGAATGTCGGATATTGAAGGCCAGAATATGGTCAATCACTCTGCGTGTTCACTGTGCAACTGACCGTAACGTTGGATGTAATTGGTCAGGGGTGTCGAAGTACGGTTTAGGTAGCGCCGCTAAGGTTCGTGACGGCCAACCGGGATCTTGGGTTATTGATCTTTGTTGGGCTTGTGCGACATGCTGATCACAATCGATGCGGCTGAACCAAGGAGACCTGATGGACGGAGCTTCCAATGGCTTACTCCGCTATAAGCCGGAGAGCTACGACGAGTTCAACCTCGAAAAATTCTTCCGGGAAGGGCTCTCGCAGGCGTTGCGAGGGAAGGCTCGGCTCAACGTCATGCTCGCCGGCCGGGTCGGCGTCGGTAAGAGCACATTAGTCAACGCCATCTTTGGCGAGCCGATCGCTCCCACCGGCGTCGGCGCTTCAGTGACTCAAAACATCGAACGTTATGTTCGGCCGAATCTCCCGATCTCGGTATATGACACTCCGGGTATCGAGCTCGGTGTCGAGGCAGAGGTGATAGCAAAAACCTACCTCGCTGAGATCAAGCGACAGATGAAGGACGACGACACAAGGATCCACTTCTGTCTCTACTGCGTCCGGACCCGCGATGAACGATTCGAGCAGGTGGAGTCGGACGTCGTCCGGGCGTTGGCGAGGGACGTCCTGGTGGCGTTCGTGCTGACGCAGTGCCCCAGTCCCGACGATGCCCGGGCCAACACGTTCGCGCGGTACGTCACGTCGCTCGGCCTTCCTGTCCTCGACGGGAAGTGCTTCATGACGCTCGCGGACGAGGACACCTTCGCGGGCATCACGCTTGCGCCCTTCGGCCTTCCTGATCTCGTGAGCTCGATCTACCATCAGCTGCCGGAAGCGGAGCGGCATACGCTGGCCAGCTACCAGCGCGTATCACTAGAACTCAAGATCGCTGAAGCGAGACGCTCGGTGAACTTCAGTACAGGCACTGCTGCGTTGATCGCGGCGACACCGATCCCGCTTGTCGATTCCATTCCCTTGAGTGCGCTACAGATCAATATGCTGGGCCAGATCGCCACGATCATGGGATTCAGGGTCGACCCCAAAGCTGTCGCCGCTGCCTTTGCCACCGTCCTCGGTGTGGCCTCGGTGGCCCGCACCACGGCGAGTTTCTTCAAGATTTTTCCTGGCACTGGCACAACCATCAATACGACTATCGCATCCACTACCACGAAGTTTTTGGGCGAAGTCTTCATCACCGCGTGCGTGAAGGTGCTCACGCGTCAGATGACCGGTGAACGCATACACCAGGATGATATTGTGGTCGAACTGATAAAGGAATTTCCACCAATGCTCAGCGAAGCTCTTCAAAGCTGAGCGGGATCGCCCTTCAGCGGTCCGGCTGGGCGCGTAGTGCCGCGCATATCCCAGAACAGCTGGCGCAGGGTAGGCCGCAGGACCCCACTTCCTCGCCAGATGATGGGGCTTGCGCTGGCCCGGCGAGACGCCGCTTGTCTTCGTCGGTCAGCCCAGCGAATTCCTCAGCGATGCTGGCGAAGATCACATTGCTGAACGCTGCCGTGCCGGATGCGTCGATCAGGCTGCGCTGCCCGGCCAGCACGTCATTGATCAGGGTGCGGAAGTCGTGGTTGTCGCTGTGTTCAGACAGCAGCGTGAGCGCGTCTCGCAATTCCTGGGACAGCTCCGGCTCCGTGCATCCGCCGTCCATCGTGGGCTCCTGGTCGGCCATTACTCCTCATCGGTGGTGGTCATGGGCGCTGGGTGGCTGCGCGATCCGGTATGCCGCAGTGCGCACCAAGACGCCATTGTGCACGATTGCGCACGCACGCCGTAGTCGCCGCTGCGTCGCGGAGTCGGGGCGGCTAACCTCCGCGTCGAGATGAGCGCGACGGTGCATGCCGCCGGACTGGCTGCCGGCCACGGTGATGTTGTCGGGGCTCTAACGTTGTCGGGCATACCTGCCGGTGAGCTGAGCCTGGGCCAGCACCTTGCCCGAGAGCGCATACGGCAGATCCTTGCGCGGGCTGGCTCCCTCAGCCAGGCCGCTGGGCTCCGACAGGGCCAGCAGCGTGAAGATGTAGCGGTGCGGCTTGCTGAAGCCGTACGGGGGGCAGGGGCCCGCCCAATCCGTACGGCCGTAGTCGTTCTTACCGCCAACGGCGCCCGCGGGCACCTTCCCTTCCTCGATTCCCCCGCTGGCGGGATTGAGCCCGTAGAGCGCCCAGTACACCTGGGTGCCGCCCGGGCCGTCCGGATCCTCGAAGATCAGGACCAACTCTGCGGTGCCCTCCGGGACCTCCGACCACTCCAGTGGAGGTGAGATGTTCTCGCCGTCACAGCTGTACTGGACGGGAATGAAGGCGTTGTCGGCGAAGGCCGGGCTGGTGAGTGTGAGCGCCATAGTGGATCGATGCTACCGCCGATCGCTCAGCCGAGGCGGATGCCGTCCAGGAGCTGGCCGAGGCGTTGCGCTAGTTGCGCGAGCGTCGCCGGAGCCAGGGTGGTCCACGCCGTACCGTCCGGACCACGCACGGGCTGCACGGTGTACCCGCCGCGCTCGGTGGCGAGGTAGACCAGGGCGGCGCCCGCGGAGTGTCGGGTGCCGTGACGGTCCCGCCGGGCGGCACCGAATGTCCCGCCGCCGGGTTTGGGCCCGCGGATCATGGTCGTGAAGGATCGCGCGTCAGCGGGCTTGACCCCGCTGCGGACCAGCCGGTTCTCCAGCTGCTCCCCGGTGAGTCCGGGCTTGCCCCCGTGGGCGGGCTGCGCCAACAGCTCAGAGAGCACCGACACCGATGACCCCGGTCCAGCGGGACGATCCGGCAGCTGCCGGGCGACGGCGGAGCACAGCTCGCTGGCCGGGCCGGTGCGTACCAGCAGCCGATGCTCATCGAGCATGGCCAGGACGGCCCACTCACCCCGTGATCCAGCGAGCAAGCGCACTCGGGCGCGTCCGGTCTGCACCGTTCCGTTAATCTCCTGCAGCGGACTGGCCAGCAGGCGCAGCGAATCCTCCACGTCCGGCGCCACGCCACGGCGATCGGCCAGCCCACGGGCGCGCAAACCGTCGAGCGTGCTGCCCGCCTGGGCGCGCCGTTCGTCCTCGGTCAGCTCCGGGAGACCGGGCAGGTCCATGTTCCAGTGCCGGGTGCCCAGACCTAAGGAGTGCCAGACCGTGCGGTACTCCTCGTGAGTCAGCTCAACCGCGATGCCGCGCACCGGCTCGCCGGCCTCAGTAGTCCGCGCCGATCACCGGCGGCGCGGTGGGCGGCAGATCACCGACGATCGAGTTCAAGTCATCGTGCAGAAGGTACTTGCTGCGGTGCTCGCGGTCCTGCTCGCCCCGCTGGCCGGTGCCGCCGACGAACGGCTGGCCGTACCCGGCTGCGCCGGCGTTGCGTGCCGCTCCAGCGGGTCCGGCGCCGCCACGGGTACCGTTCGGCTCGTCCATCGGCGGTAGGCTGGCGGTAGGCCGGGGACCGAACTCGGCACTGGGCTTCGGGCCGAAGGCGGTATGGCGTCCTGCACCGCCTCCGCTTGTGCCAGCGTTGGCGAGTCGTGCCCCTGTGCTCGCTGATGCCGGTCTCACGGTGGTGCTACCCCCGCCGAATCCCGCGCCGGCTGCCAGCGCGCCCGGGAGCATGCCCTGGTTGGGTGCCGAGTTACCGGCCCACCGCTCTGGAGAGGCGACACTTCCCGCTGCTCCGGCGGGTCCGCCTTGAGCGAGCTGCAAGACGGTGGCCGCCGGCGCACTGCTGGCCAATTGGTGACCAGCTGGCGGGGGAGCGACGGGCTGGTGAGCGACGGGCTGCGGAGCCGACATGAGGTGGGCTGGCGCGCCGCCACCCGCCATCACCGGTGACCCGCCGGAGCCACCGACGCTGGCGCCAGTCGGCGGTAGCGACCCGACGCTGCCGTCCAATGCCTGCGGTGCGGTGAAGGCCGGAGCGGCATCGAGGTTGGGGTTGGAGCTGGTCTGATACACCCGCATCGCCTGGCGGGCCTGCTCCGCGGCATCCTGTCGGCGTTGCTCGTCCTTCTCCTGCTCGGAGGTCACCCCAGGGAACCAGTCCATTTTCTCGGCGGCCCACTCGCCGGGATCGCTGAAGAAGCCGACCGATTTCCGTGGTGGTGGGGGTGGCGGGACGCCGTTCTTCGCGGTGACCCAGTAATCGGCTTGCCCTTGCGTCCGGTGTGCCGTCGTGGCCGCGATCTGCGTGACGTCGTCCATCCACGGCAGCAGCGCGCCAGTGGCCATTACCGCCGCCTGCGCCGCCGCGCCGTCCCGGTTGGTGAGGATGTTGCTGATCACGCTCTGTACGTAGGACTTCCCGGTCGACCCGATCTCGTTGCCTAGTTTTTGCCACTCCCGGCTGACCTGCTGTAGTGCACCCGAGCCCACCCCGCCGTTAATGTGATCGTAGATCACCTGATGGCTGGTGTCGTCGTAGTTGAAGTCCGTCCCCATCGCTGCCCCTCAGCTCTTCGGCGGCAAATTCATCAATACCGCCGCGGCCACCTGCTTGGCCACCTCGCACGACTGCTGCGGATTGTTTTTGAACTCTTTATTTCTGTATCCCACTGAGACGCTTTGGCGCTCGGCTGGCTTGATAGTGACGTCACAACTGGGATCATCCGCATTCGTTCGCCTAACGATGGCCGGATAGCCCGAGACCTCGGTGAGCTCGAAGAACGGGTAGCTCTGTCGTCTGCTGTAGACTGCCTCCAAGGTCAGATTGTCCGTGAACATACTGACATTGACCGTCCGCATTGTTTGCCGGTCGCGGGTGGTGGCCGTCCATTCGCAGCGCAGAGTGCCGAGCAGGCCGTCCATTTGATCCGGCGGGAGATCAAGGTCGAATCCCTTCGCTTGTTGCGCCGTCAGTAACTCGCACGGTCGGCGGACCATAGCCGCGACATCGCGTGGGTTCTTCGTGACCGGTGGGATCGGGCTCGCCACCTGCAGTGTGCTTGGTTGGTCCGGCGTCGGCGCCGCATCCTGGCCTCCGCTACACCCCGCCAGCATGATCGCCAAGCCGGCCGCGACCACGCCCGCCGCCAGAAGGGTCCTCATATCGTCAGTCCCGGGCTGGGGTCCTTCGGGATATTCAGCTCCTCGATCTGCAGGTAGGTCTGCAGATCCTCGCGCAGCTTCTGCGCTAGATCCTCGAGCTGCTTAGCGCCTGCGACCAGGGTGGCTGCCAGGTTGTTCTGACCGCTGTCTGAGGCCCACTTGCCGATCTGGACGACCGCGTTCACGCTGACCCCATCGAGACCTGGAGCGGGGATGTCCGCCAAGCCTTCCGCTACCTTCGCGCGGTTGAGGAAAAACCTGGCGGCGTGTTCGAGGTCGGTGATGGCTTGCGGGACGCGCTCGTAGTTGATCGAGAAGCCGGCCGCGGCGCCGTTGCCGCTGAGCAGAGCGTCCAGCGGTGTGCTGTTCAGCACGTTGCCGGTGTCGCTGGCGGGGCCGGACCACTGGGTCTCGCTACTCACCGTGTTCCCCTTGTACGCAAGGTGTGCACATCAGCCCAGCAGTGTGCCACACCCGTCACTGACTACGGTGCAGTCATGGCCGCACAGATCACCCTGGTGCTCGGCGACATCACCGCGCAGCACGTCGACGCGGTGGTCAACGCCGTCAACAGCTCGCTACTCGGCGGGGGTGGGGTGGACGGTGCGATTCACCGCCGCGGTGGGCCGGCGATTCTGGCGCAGTGCCGGCAGCTGCGGGCCAGCCGTTACCTAGACGGCCTGCCCACCGGCCAGGCGGTCGCCACGACCGCGGGTGACCTGCCGGCCCGCTGGGTGATCCACACCGTCGGGCCGGTCTACACCGAATCCGAGGACCGCAGCGACGTGCTCGCCTGCTGCTACCGGGAGTCGCTGCGAGTGGCCGATGAGCTCGGCGCGCTGACCGTCGCGTTCCCCGCCGTGTCCGCCGGCATCTACGGCTGGCCCCTGCACGACGCCGCCCGGATCGCGCTGACCACCGTCCAGAACACCCCCACCCAGGTGCGCGAAGCCCGGTTCGTCCTGTTCAGCGCCGAGGTCCTCGACACCTTCCGAACCGTGCACCAGAACACGACACACCGTGCAGCAGACCCCGACACACCGTGCAGCTGACCGCAGCAGCAGGACAGGGAGATCCGAATGAGCCAGCCAGACCTCAAACCACGCAGCCGCGACGTCACCGACGGGCTGGAGCGGGCCGGAGCCCGCGGCATGCTGCGGGCCGTCGGCATGCGCGACGACGACTTCGCCAAGCCCCAGATCGGCGTCGCCTCGTCCTGGAACGAGATCACCCCGTGCAACCTGTCGCTGGACCGGCTGGCCAAGGCCAGCAAGGAGGGTGTGCATGCGGCCGGGGGTTTCCCGATGGAGTTCGGCACGATCTCGGTCTCCGACGGCATCTCCATGGGTCACGTCGGCATGCACTACTCGCTGGTCTCCCGCGAGGTGATCGCCGATTCGGTGGAAACCGTGGTGGAGGCTGAGCGGCTGGACGGGACGGTGCTGCTGGCCGGCTGCGACAAGAGCCTGCCCGGGATGCTGATGGCCGCCGCCCGGCTGGACCTGGCGGCCGTGTTCCTCTACGCGGGCACCATCCTGCCCGGCCGGGTGGACGGCCGGGAGGTCACCATCATCGACGCCTTCGAGGCGGTGGGGGCCTGTCTGCGGGGGCGGATCAGCAGGGCCGACGTCGACGCGGTCGAGCGCGCGGTCTGCCCGGGGGAGGGCGCCTGCGCCGGCATGTACACCGCCAACACGATGGCCTGCGCGTCGGAGGCGCTGGGCATGTCGCTGCCCGGCTCGGCCAGCCCGCCCGCAGTGGACC
>JBOHFW010000345.1:0-4623 GCA_050699835.1 Pseudonocardiaceae bacterium
TCGTAGAGCCGCACAACGTGCACGATCGGCAGCTCGGCGGCCCGATACGCACGCAGCAGCCGGGTGATCGCGGGAAGCACCTGGGTGGTGCCGGGGATGGGGAAGGCGCCACCGTCGACGAAGTCCACTTGAGTATCGATCACCAGCAGCGCGGAGCGCGCCAGCTGCGGCGCGATATGCGGGTCGAGCCGCTCGATCATGATCGATCCACCTCTCCGGTAGTCCCTCACACACCATCCTCGGGCCGGGCGGGCATGCTTCACGACACCTGACGACGCCAAGTCACTCGCTGTCAGGGTCGAGGGGACCTTCGATCTTGGGATGCAGGGGGCAGCCGTCTTTGATAATCATCTGCACCGCGTCGCCGGCCCCGCGGCCGCGGCCGAAGTTATTGCGCTCGGGGTCGCAAATGCACCCAGCTTCGACAGCGTGCGGCGAACCCGGCGGGTACCGCAGCGCGCCGTCAGTCAGGGCCAGCTTGACGAATTTCCCGTCCGAGGAGGGCAGCAGCAGGTACTTCTCGCCCTTGGGCGATGTCATCGTCACCATCCGCGACGCGCCGCCGGCATCAACTCCGCGCAGGTCCGCAGCCCACTGCTCGACAAGATCGTCGATCTCCGCGGTCACCGGCTTCGTGGTCGAGGTGCCTTTGTCGCGGTGCGGATGACCTTGAACGATGGCAAAGCCGCCGATGAGCGCCCCCGTCTTCTGGTTGTAGGTCCACATGGTGTCGACCTCGATGGAGGCCGTCATCACCCCTGGCTCATCCTGGTTACAGATGTGCACCTGAACTTCGCTGTCCAACCCGTCGGGCAGCCGCTCCGCCATTTCCTGCAGCTTCTCGATGACCCCGCGGATGTTCAACCCAGCCTCCCGGTCGTCGCCTCGCCCCCTGACCGCAAGCTTGCCGTAGATGCTAGTGAAGTGGTGCTCCGAACGGTGTCGCACTGATCGAGCTTGACGAGGAGGTGAGCGTGGTCAGCCCGGTTGCCACGACTCTCATCGTGGCGGCCCTCCTCGCCGCGGGTTGGTCCTCGGTTCTGGTGGTGCTAAACCGGACCCCGGGCTACGCCCTGCTCGGCGCGCTGGGCGCGGTGGAGGCGGGCCTGCTGGTGCAGGCGATCGTCGGGATCGTCAGCTTGATCGGGACTGACCGGCCGGTCGACTCGGCCACGTTCGTCGGCTACCTGATCGGATCCCTGCTGATCCTGCCTGCCGGAGTGGCGTGGTCGCTGGGGGAGCGCAGTCGTTGGGGGCCGGGTGTGATGGCCATCGCCTGCCTGGCGATCCCGGTGGTGATCGTGCGACTGCAGCAGATCTGGGGCGGACTCGGTGCCTGACCCCACCCCGCGGCCGGCCGCGATGCGCCGCGGGCCGGGACGGCTGCTGATCACGGTGTACGCGACCTTCGCGCTGGCCGCATCCGCCCGCTCCGCGGTGCAGCTCGCGACCCGTTTCGAGCAGGCGCCGGTGGCCTACCTGCTGTCCGCGTTCGCCGCGGTGGTCTACCTCGCCGCCACGGTGGCGCTGGCCCGCGGCACCCGGACATCGCGGCTGGTGGCCACGGTGTCGTGCAGCGTGGAGCTTGCCGGGGTGCTCGCGGTCGGAGCCGCCAGCCTGCTCGTCCCGACCGCGTTTCCCGATGCCACTGTGTGGTCGGTGTTCGGGCAGGGTTACGGGTTTGTCCCGCTGGTCCTCCCAGTCCTGGGGCTGTGGTGGATTCGCCAAACGCGACAGCCGAGTGCGGACCTGCCCGGGCGCTAGCCTGACGGTCGTGGCGCTCACGCTGACCGGGATCAACCGGTATCCAATCAAGTCCTGCCGGGGCCAGGCGGTCGATGATGCCGTCGTCGAGCCGTGGGGCCTGGCTGGTGACCGGCGGTGGATGCTGGTTGACGACGAGGGCGGGATGGTGACCGCACGGGAATACCCGCAGCTGGTGCTGGTCACCCCGGAGTTCCACGCGAACGGGCTGCTGGTGCGGGCCCCGGATCTCGACCCGCTACTGGTGGACACCCCGGATGGCGCCACGCTCTCAGACGTCCGGGTCTTCGCCAGCGAGCTGGCCGCCGCCCCCGCGTCGGACCACGTGCACGCCTGGTTCAGCAAGGTGGTCGGCATGTCGGTCCGGCTGGTCTACCTGGACGATCCCACCCGGCGCCGGCCGAATCCCCGATACAGCCGTCCAGCAGATCGGGTGTCTTTCGCTGATGGTTATCCTCTGCTGCTGGCCACCGAGGAGTCCCTGGCCGCGCTGAACGATCTCATCGCCCAAGGGCTGCGCGCCGCGGAGGGACCGATGCCGATGACGCGATTCCGGCCCAACCTGGTCGTCGCGGGCGCCCCCGCCTGGGCTGAAGACGGCTGGCGGGTGCTGCGCATCGGCGCCGCGCGCTTGCGCGTCGGGAAAGCCTGCGACCGTTGCGTGCTCACCACGATCGACCCCGTCACCGCGCGGAAGGGCAAAGAACCGATCGCCACGCTCGCCCGTCACCGGCGATGGGACGGCACGACCTGGTTCGCGATCAACCTCATCCCGGACACCCCCGGCGCGACCGTGCACGTCGGCGACGAGGTCGAGGTCCTCCAGCAGGTCACGGCCACCGAGCCGCTGCGTTAGAGCCATCTGTGGCCACAGACCGGCCGGAGCTGATCCTCGCCGATGCGGATGGGTGGCGAAGGTGGCCATCAGCACCGAGGCCCGATCGCGGTGGCCGCGGTCACCGCAATCCGCGATGGTGACCAGCTGGCGCTGAGGAGCCTGCTGGCTGACAATCCCTCGCTGGCGACGGCGAGGCTGGGCGACGACGATCCGCAGGGAATGTCGCGCACGCTGCTGCATGTCGTGACTGATTGGCCTGGCCACTTCCCGCACGGCGCGGCAACCGTCGTCACCTTGGTCAAGGCCGGTGCCGACGTCAACGCCCGGTTCCGCGGACCGTTTTATTGTCGGAGCGGGTCATGGAGTGGTGTTCTGGTGGGGTCCACCACCTTGGGAGGGGCGAAATTCGGGGCGCCCGCGACCATCCAGCCGGATGTGCCATCCTTGCCGGTGCACAATGGTGTGGTGATACTCGCAGAGCAGGCACAGATTAGATAATTTGGTCTGGCCGCCATCGAGCCAACTCACAATGTGATGGGCGTGGCAATAACGAGGTGGACGGTCTCACGATGGGAATGAACACCCTTTATCGCGTTGTGCCAGGGCGTCGCGTAACGCTGGGGTGGCCAGACGCTGCTGGCGTCCGACGTCCAGTGGCATGGAATCGCTGCCCAACACCATGGGCACTACACAGCAATCGCACGCCAAGCGGCGGGCTTCAGCGGCGGCCAAGCGCCCACCGGTGTCCAGCTGCTGTGGATTCTGCAGGGCCGCGGTCATATGCGATTCTCGCCGGCACCCCTGACAATTTCGGACCCTGCGAGACCGCTGAGAGAAACTCACGAGAGAATGCGACGAACGGTCCACCGGCGACGGCCAACGGTACCGGTCCCCGTCGGGAATTGCGTCCCGTGAGGGGAGGCCCCGGATCGGGAGGTACGTGCTGGTCGATCCCCAGACGGATGGCGGTCCGCGCTTGCTAGATCGTGCAGGCAGGAGCGGCAGCCGGTATAGGCGGCCATTCAGTGCGAGTGTTCGTGGTCCTCTTCGAGATTCTTCTCGTGCGCATGCGGGTGAGCGTGTGCCTGCCCGTTGTGGGTGTGCTGGTGATCGTGCTCGACGTGTTCATGATCGTGCAAGATGTGCGTGTGTAAATGCGTCATATCGCCATGGGTGTGTTCGTGGGCATGCTGTGTTGCAGTCATGGATTTCCTTCCTTGGTCGTTCTGTTTCGGGGGCCCCCGCCCGTAGACGCATTGCAGAGTGCGCGGTTTAATTTGATATTACACGCTCCGCGGGGACTAGCAAGGGTTCTCCGTCAAGAAAATTAAATGCAGCTTGGTTGCACTTGACTAAACGCCGTATCAGTCTTCTTTTTATTGTCCGATAAGTCCGATGACCAGTCGCGAGGAAATGGCCGGCTGACCGCCATCCGTGGCAGGATGCCGTCATGATCGCCGGATTGTTGCTGGCGGCCGGAGCCGGGCGGCGTTACGGCATGCCCAAGGCTCTGGTCGACGGGGGCGCCTGGCTACGCCGGGCGGTGAGCACGCTGACCGACGGCGGATGCGACCCGGTGCTCGTCGTCGTGGGTGCGCAGGCCGACCAGGTGATCCCGCTGGTACCGGGTACTGCCGGCACCGTGCTGGCCGCGGACTGGGCGGAGGGCATGGGAGCCTCCCTGCGGGTCGGCCTGGCCGAGCTCATCCGCAGCGCACCGCCGCAGGTGCAGGCCGCGCTGGTGCATCTTGTCGATCTGCCCGACGTGGATGCTTCAGTGGTCCGCAGGCTCGTCGCACTGGCAAGCCCGACGGTGGTAGCCCGGGCCGGGTTCGAGAGCCAGCCTGGCCATCCGGTGCTGTTCGGCCGGCAGCACTGGGCCGGCATCGTTTCCTCCGCGCACGGTGATCGGGGAGCCCGGGATTGGCTGGCCGGACGATCCGACCTCATCGTGGTCGACTGCTCCGATCTGGCTAGCGGGGTCGACGTGGACAGACCTTGACCGCGGCAAGGGAACAGAT
>JBOHFW010000346.1:0-14245 GCA_050699835.1 Pseudonocardiaceae bacterium
GGCCTGCACCGCGTCGGCGGGATGCGCGCCGACCCGTAGTTCGGCCACCAGTACCCCGAGCGCATCGGACAGGCCGGTGGTCGCGGTTGCTGCCGCCCGGTGATCACGAGCGGCCCGCCAGCGCGCCAAGACGGTGCCGGTCACCATGGCCGCGGCGAGCGCACCACCCAGACCGGCCAGCAGCACCCCGGCTCCGGCGGCGAGCGCAACCAGCAGCAACCTGCCACGCCGCGTGACCCAGCTTCTCCCGGTATGGACCAGCTGGGCTCGCGCCGCTGGGCGGCGCGGCTCGGCGAGCCGCCGCTGGAGCCCGCCTGCACCGGCCGGCCAGCACAGCACCCCAGCCGCCAGCACGACCATCGCGACGCTCAAGTAATGGTTGACGTTGGGCACCCTGCACCCCCGTAGTGCCCATCGAGCAGGTCGCGCAGGCGCTGCCCTCCCGGTCCCCAGCGCCCGTCCTGCCACGCCGGGAGAACCCGAACCAGGTCGCCATCGCGCTCCAGCACCCCCACAGCGGCCAGACCACGGGCCCCGTCGCGCCGCACTACGTGCAGCACCACGTGCACTGCCGCGGCGAGCTGGCTGTGCAAGGCATGGCGCGGCATGCCGCCCAGCGCGGCCAACGCCTCCAGCCGGGCCGGCACCTCGACCGGGGAGTTCGCGTGCAACGTTCCGGCACCACCTTGATGGCCGGTGTTGAGTGCGGCGAGCAGCTCGCACACCTCTGCCCCGCGGACCTCTCCGACCACCAGGCGATCCGGGCGCATTCGCAGCGCCTGGCGCACTAGCGCGCGCAGGGTCACCTCACCGGCACCCTCGACGTTGGGTTGCCGGGTGGTCAGCCGGACGACGTGCGGGTGCTCCGGGGCCAATTCTGGGGCTTCCTCCACGCACACGATCCGCTCACCAGGAGAAACACAGCCCAGCAGGGCAGCCAACAGCGTGGTCTTCCCGCTGCCGGTGCCACCGACGACGAGGAAGGCCAGCCGCGCGGCAACGATGGCGCGTAGCAGCGCACCCGCCTGGGCGGACACGCTGCCCGCCTGCTGCAGCGCGTCTAACCCGTGGCGAGTCGGTCGCAATACCCGCAGGGAAATGCAGGTGCAGCCAGTAGCGATCGGCGGCAACACGGCGTGCAGCCGGACGCCTCCGGGCAATGGGGCATCCACGAACGGCGAGGCGTCGTCCAGCCGGCGCCCGGCGGTCAGCGCCAGCCGCTGGGCCAGCCTGCGCACCGCGTCGGGGTCCGCGAACTGCACCTCGGTGCGGCGCAGTTCGCCGCCTTGCTCGATCCACACCTGGTCAGGCGCGCTGACCAGCACGTCAGTGATGTCGGGGTCGGCCAGCAACGGTTCCAGCGGGCCGGTCCCGACCAGCTCCCGCTGCAGCTCACGCAGCGCCTCAAGTACCTGCAGATCGGCCAGCACACCATCGGACTCGGCCCGCACCGCCGCCGCCACCGTGCCCGGTGACACTGCCGTGCCAGCGGTGGCCAGCCGGTGCCGGACCCGATCGACCAGTTGCATAGGGGTCACCTCGGGGCTCGGCAGGCTCCTGGACGGGCTCACGCGGCACCGCCCAGCGGCCGATCGGCGCCGTGGAGCGCCGCCAGCACCTGACGCGCCGCGCTAGACAGCGGTCCCCGGGAGCGGCCCGGCACCGAACCGCGATCCAGGGCACCGCCCAGCCCGGGCTGCGGGCGCATGGCGGCGAGCAGGGGCAGGTCCAAGGCCCGGCTGACGTCGCTGGGGGTGATTCCACCCGGTGCGGGTCCGCGTACCACCAACTGCAGCGCAACCCCGTAACGGCGCACCCAGGCCGCCACTGTCGCAGCCGCTGCGCACGCCCGGATCTCGGCCGGCACGATCAGCACGGCCAAATCAGCCGTCTCCAACGCGGCGGTACCTGGCTCACACGGATACCGGGGTACATCGCAGACCACCGTGTCCCCAGCACGGCGCGCGGCGCCGCATACCGTGCGCACCGCGACCGCGTCCGGCCCTGGACCATCCCAGTCGCAGTCCGGCCGGTCGTAGTCCGGCCGATCGTAGGAAAGCACGGTGAGCGCGCCCCTGCCGCGCAGGTGCGGTGTGGGCAGCGCCGCATGCAGGGCGGTGGCCGGCACCCGGCCTCCGCCCAGGCTGAGCCCGGACCAGCGCAACCCGTCGAGCTTCTCCGCACCTAAGGCAAGGTCCAGGCCACCGCCCAGCGCGTCACAGTCGACCAGCATCGCGTGACGTCCCGATTCTGCCACCGCCACCGCCACCGCGGTCGCGAACACCGACGCCCCAGCGCCACCACGCCCGCCGAGCACCGCCAGCACGCGTCCTGGATCAGCCGGCGACTCCAGTGCGTCGGCCAACGCGCCGACCAACCAGGCCTCTCCCGTCGGCAATTCCACGACGTGCTCGGCACCCACCGCGACCGCACACCGCCACACCTGCGGGTCCCCGTCGCCGCAGACGACCACTACCCCGTCTCTGCGGGGTAGACCGGCTCCGGCGCTGGCCTTTGCCGCCTCGACGTCCAACAGCAGCAGTGCAGCGCCGCTCCACAGCTCCCGAGCCTTGTCAAGGTCGGTGATCCGGTGTGGATCGCACCCCGCTGCCGCCGCAAGCCGGGTGACTTCCTCGGCCAATCCCCCTGGCGCCATCATCATCACCGGCCGCCGGGCAGCCGCGTGCCCACCGCATGCGCTCACCGTTGCCCCCACTGTTGCTGGCCCCGGCTGCCCGGGGCATGTGCTCTTGTCGGAGTGCCACTGTGAGCTAGCCGGGCCGGCGGCGCGAGCAACCAATGATCAACATGTGGACAGTAGGGGCGGGTGTGGATAACTCGGGGATTCCTGAAAACGCCGGACGACCCCCGCCAAGAGGAGACGGGGGTCGCCACAGTGTCAGCCCCAGGGGGTCGGGCTGACCCCTTCCGGCTTCACCAACCGGATCCCTGAGCATACCCCCTGCCCCACCTCCAAGTCAGTGGCGACTTGCCGTGCTCCTAGCGGGGCGGATTCGAATGCCGATCGTTGGGGGGCGCCTCCGACCACGAACGATGCCTCATATGCTGCCCGTCGTGAGCTCTTCTGGCCCGGGCTCCTCGGGCGTCGCGGCATTCTTCGACTTGGATAAGACGATCATTGCCAAATCTAGTGCTTTCGTGTTCTCCAGGGCGTTCTTCCAGGAAGGTTTGATCAACCGGCGGGCGGTACTCAAGAGCGCTTACGCCCAGTTCATGTATCTGCTGGCCGGAGCCGACACCGAACAGATGGAGCGGATGCGGGCACACATCACCGCTCAGTGCACCGGTTGGGACATCGCGCAGGTGACAGCCATCGTCGAGGAGACCCTGCACGACGTCGTCGATCCGCTGGTCTACGCCGAGGCGACCGAACTGATCGCCGCGCACCGCCAGCGAGGCGAGGACATCGTCGTGGTGTCGGCCTCCGGGGTGGAAGTCGTGCAACCCATCGCGAAAATGATCGGCGCGACGCACTCGGTGGCAACCCGCATGGTGACGCAAAACGGCCGCTACACCGGCGATGTGGCGTTCTACTGCGCTGGCGAAAACAAGGCGCTTGCGGCCCGGCAGCTAGCCGAGGAGCAAGGCTATGAACTGCATCGTTGCCACGCCTACTCCGACTCCATCTCGGATCTGCCGCTATTGGAGGCGGTTGGCCACCCGGCGGCAGTAAATCCGGACCGGGCACTTCGCCGGGAGGCCCTCCAGCGAGGGTGGCCGGTGCTCGCCTTCTCCAAACCGGTGTCATTGCGGACCCGGTTCCCAGCGCCCTCCGGTGCACAGATCGCTGCGGCCGTGGGGTTGGGGGCGGTGGCGGCGGCCGGCGTCGCCTGGTACGGACTCCGGCGACGGCAACGTTAAGGCCGTATCGAGAAGAACGACCCAACGGGTCCTAGATTAGATCGAATGGGTGGCAGTTATCAGATATATGCACGGAAAGTAGTCATTTTGATATCCCTGATCGGGCCTCTTGCTGTGCCCCGGGTCACGGAGTAGACATGACGACACGGACCTCTGGGAGGCCAGGGGCGGTGCGGCAGAGAAGTACCGTCCACCCCGACTGGGGCTCCGTGCACGGGCGTCGGGCACCCCACGCGCAGCACGCCGCGGGAGGCTTGTCGTCAAGGGTCTGCGTACCTTGTTCTCCGGGGACAAGGGCGCCGAGACCCAGTTGGGTACGACACGAGTTGCACGCTTGGTACCCCGACAGCCCGTGCGGACGGCGGCGCTACTGGAAGCTCGCGATGGGCGTCCAGCAGCGCCGCCGTCGCGATCTAAACGCGAACTGTCGTCACCTGCCGCAGTAACTCAATCGCGGTCATCTGCCACGCTCAGTAACCGCCTTGGCGATCGACACGGCCTCCCTCGCTCCAGCGGTCAGGGCTGCGCAGCAGTGCACGATCCACTCGCCGACCGCCTGCGCACCGCCGCTGGCGAAACCGGTGGCCGCCGCCCGATACTCCCGCTCGAGGCGCAGATGGGCCACCTCCGGCACCACTAAGCCCTTGGGATCCAACCCGCTGGACTCGATGGTGAGCCGGGCCGCGGCCCGCGCGACAACCCCGTTGGCGTGCGCGAACGGCGCGAGCGCCAGCAGTTCGCCATGGACGACCGCCACCAGCACCGGCGCCGCGACCTGACTACCCCCAGCGACCAGCTGGGCCAGCCTGTCGAGCCGGGCGGTGACCTCCAGCGACGGGTCCGGCCGGCCTAACTGTGGCACGGGCGCCAGGCCTGCTGCGGCGAGCACGTGCAACCGGGCCAGGGCCTGCAGCGGAGCCCGCTGCCAGGTACCCAGCAGCCCGCCCAAAGCCTGCGCCACCCGCAGCGCCCCGGCCAGCACCGGGTCATGCACCGTCCCGCCGCTGGGCAAGGTGGTACTGCCCCCGTCCAGCGCGGCCGAAGCTCGGGCCGCCCGCACGGACGCCTCGGCCGCGGTGGCCGGCCAGCGACGGCGGTTGGTCGGGTGCCGGTGCACCGCAGCCACCGCGTCACGAGCGCGTGTGACGGCCTCTCCGACTCCGGGCAGCTCCATCAGCGGCTCCAACGGATCTGCCGGCACCCGGCAAGGCTAGTCGTTGACGTCGACTCAGAGGTGGCGGTGCATGATGTGCAGCCCGACGTAGCCGTGCACCGGGTGGTGAAAGGCCTCGGGCACGGTGGCCAGTACCTGGAAGCCCAGCGAGCGCCACAACGCGACCGCCCGAGTGTTGGTCTCGACAACGGCGTTGAACTGCATCGCGCGGTAGCCCTCGGCGCGCGCCCAGGCCAGCACGTGCTCGCCGAGGGCTCGTCCTACGCCTCGCCCGGCGTGCTGGGGATCGACCATGAAGCTCGCGGTAGCAACGTGCGCGGCGGGCCCGCCGTGGTTGCGGTGCATTGTGGCCGTGCCCAGGATCTGGCCGGCCTCGACGGCGACGACCGTTCGGCCCGGGGGCTCCAGGAGCCACACACTGCGGGCCTGGTCCTCGGTGAGGTCGCGGTCGTAGGCGAAAGTCTCCCCGGCCGCCACGATGCAGTGCAGGAAGGGCCAGATCGCTGCCCAGTCCGCACCGGTGGCATCTCTGATCAGCACGGCGCTCACGGTTCAGCCACCGGGTACCCGGGATCGGCCGGGGCGATGCTGGTGGGTGGGACGAGGCCGGCGTCCCCGAATTGCAACACCACCATAATGAACCGCACTGACACGCCCGCCTTGTTGGCGTAACGGTGCGGGGCGTGCGCCTCGAAGACGACCGCGTCATCGACGCGCAGCACCCGGCGCTCGTCCCCCACGCTCAGCGCGAGCTCTCCAGCAAGCACGAAGAGCACCTCGCTCGTGCCGCGCGGGTGCGCCTCGCCGTCGAAGGCGTCCCCGGCCTGCAGCGTCCAGTCCCACAACTCCACCACATCGGGCGGATCAGTGCCGATCCGGAACAGCGCGCGGCTACCGCCGGCGCTCGTCCACAGTGCTGCGGCGGACCGAGAGCGGCAGGCTGCGCTCTTACTACCGCCTGATCGTGCTCAGCGGCGCGATGGACATGGTGTCGAACATCCTGTTCCTGCTAGCGACCCGGGCAGGTGCGCTGAGCATCAGCGCCGTCCTGGTATCGCTCTACACCGTCGTGGTCGTCGTGCTGGCCCGGCTTGTGCTGCGTGAGCGGCTTACCCCACTACAAGCGGTCAGCGTCGTCCTCGCACTCACCGCCAGCGCGCTGATGGCGGGAAACTAGGACAAACGCCGCGAGATTCCGAGTCAATGGCGAGAACTCAGCGATGAGAGTTCAGATGATCTCGACGCTTCCTCCGCCTTCTCCACTGATCGCCTGTCCCGCCTGGCTTTCCAGATCAGACCAGCAGCCCCGATAACCATGCAGGTCAGCCCTATGATCAGCAGGACAATCGATAGCGCAAGCGTTTGAACTATCGCTCCCAATGTGGCTTCTCCTCTCGGATCACACGAGGTGTGAGTTCGATGACGCAGAAGCTCCGTGAACCAAGGCTCGCCGCGTACAACATCTCAGTGGCGGACCATCGCTCGATCAGAGGCCCGGAGGGCGATGTGGAGCACTGTTCACGTCTTCTGTAGTCAACATAGCTCGATACAAGTGACGTCCATCCCTCTTGTAGGTTAACGATATGGTCTAGAAATGACTATTTGTAGCCATGCTCACGCGTGCCGTAACCCAGCGGTGCCCTGCGAGACTTTTTACGTTCACCTTCGAACGAGACCGTGACCCGCGGGGGTGGCGACGACCACCGCACTGCACGGCTGTCTGCTCCATCAGGTCGACAGCCAGCTTCGTCTGGTCAACGAGCCGATCCCGCGTGGCCCGCAACGCAATCCTGGTCCGGACCTGTCCCGGCTGAGCCTGGGCGTGGAGCAGGCGGTTCAGACCGGTTCCGGTTGCCCAGCCCGGTGCACGGCGAAGTCACCAAGCTGGTCACCTGAACCGCCACCGTCGATCAGACTCTTCTTGCGCTGGGCATTTAGCTGACGCTGAGCCGTACTTGCACCGTATACTCTCGCTGGTCGACTCCGTGCTGGCGCGGGACAGGGCAGCATCATGACCTGATCGGCACTTCATTAACATGACCAGGAGTTCAGGAGGTCGCATTGTTTCCAGAATCAGACCCGCTGGCCCCGCTATCCAGTCGTTTTCCGCTTAGCTCAATCGGCAACCGTATTCCGATTAGCGATTCCGAACCGTCGGAGGCGCGCCCATTCGGACTCTGGTTCGCGGTAGATGCGCGACCACGAGAGTCGGGCAAGCATGAGAAGAAGGAAACCCGAACCAAGAAGACAAAAGAGACCCGAACGACCAGTGACGGTAAAGAAGAGGGAGGAGAACCTGACACCGAGGACTATATCGAGATCACCTACGAATGAGCCTCAATCACAAGATCTTGTTGATCGCCGAGTCGGACGACTCCGAGACCGAGTTAGTCGCCGAAACCCTAACGCGTCATGCTGTCGAAACCTGCTGGATAGACACCGCCGATTTCCCGAGCCGCCTCGGGTTGGTCGCCACACCGGGCGAGTCGCATCCTGGGCGCCTGTTTAGCGTGAACCGCGAGATTGATCTTTCCATGGTGCGTAGTGTTTATCGCCGTAGCCCTGCCGTGTTCAGGCTGGCAGACGACATGTCTGCCCCCGAGCGGCGGTTCGCGCTGATGGAGGCGATTCAGGGTTTAGGAGGCGTACTTGCCGCGCTGGAGTGTCGGTGGATAAACCACCCGTCACGAGTTGCGGACGCCTCCTACAAACCAATCCAATTATGCATTGCAGCACAATGTGGTCTACGCCCACCGCGCACACTGGTGACGAATGTTGGTTCGGCCGCCCAGGACTTCACGTGTGAGCTGGGTGGCACAGCGATCTACAAGCCGATGTCACCGGGAGTGCTCTCCGAGCAAGGCGCAATGCGGGTAATCAATGCGAATCTGATATCCTCGGAATCCATCGACTGCGCAGCGGTCGAGCGTACCGCTCATACTTTCCAGCAATGGATCGACAAGGAATTCGATGCTCGAGTCACAGTTGTCGGTGACCACTGTTTCGGTGTCGCCATCCACGCCAAAAACGAGCTGACGCGAGTTGATTGGCGAGCCGATTACGGCGCCCTCAGCTACAGCACGATTGAAGTTCCCGTCGATGTTCAAGCCGGCGTCCGGCGCTATCTTTCACGGTTCGACCTTCTGTTTGCCGCGTTCGATTTCTCCGTAGCCCAGGATGGCGCATGGTGGTTCCTGGAAGCTAATCCAAATGGACTGTGGGCGTGGCTGGAGGAAGCTGTTGGAATTCCAGTGGCAGCGACGATTGCTGAGCTTCTGGCCAAGGAGATTACATGATGGTGCCTGACTGGAAGCCTTTGGCTGATGCGCTTGTGGCCGCGTTGGAAGCGGAGGGGGCGTTGTCCGATCCGGCATGGCGTAGGGCCTTTGCGGCCACTCCACGTCATCTGTTCGTGCCTTGTTTCCTGGAGCACACTAATGGCATCGAAGGCGTGGTCGATGGTGCCGACCCGGCGCAGCGTAATCGCTGGCTGGAGCAGGTTTATTCCGACACAAATTTAGTTACGCAGATTAGGGCGTCGGGGGTGAACGGGTACGGCGGCCGACGTCCCACCAGCTCATCGAGTATGCCCAGCATCATGGCGTGGATGCTCCACGCGCTCGATCTCACGGACGGTCAACGCGTCTTGGAGATCGGAACCGGCACTGGCTACAACGCTGCGGTGTTGTGTCATCGGCTCGGCGATGCCAACGTCGTGAGCATCGACATCGACCCGGAGCTGGTGGAACAGGCTCGGCGGCACCTCGCGGCCCTGGATTACGCGCCGACCCTGGCGACCGGAGACGGTGCCGCCGGCGTGCCGGACGCGGCTCCTTATGACGCGATTCTGGCCACCGCCGCAGTGGATCACATACCGGCGGCCTGGATCGAGCAGCTCCGCACGGGCGGAATCATCGTCGCCGACCTGCGCGGCAGCTTCTCCGGTGCGATGATCCGGCTCTCCAAGAGTGATGACGACACCGTGGAGGGGCGCTGTCTGAGCTACGACGCGGCTTTCATGCCGATGCGTCGCGAGCTGAGCTATCCCCTTCGCCAGGGTGCGTCCAGCCCACTGGTGATGGACCGTCGAAACCCCCAGCGCGGTGCCACCAGCACGGATCCCCGCGTGGTGTTTGACTCGCGCGGGCTCCGATTCCTGGTCGAGCTTCAGCTGGCCGGAACATACTTCGACCTGTTCGTGGGCGAGGCGGAGGTCGTGGTCACGGCAGCTGACGGCAGCTGGGCCGCTGTCGCACTGACAGCCGCTGAGGACGGCATGCATGCTGTCTCGCAGGCTGGACCGCGCCGCCTCTGGGATTCTGTGGAGACCGCCATCACGGCCTGGAAACACGCCGGCAAACCGGATATCGATGCCTTCGGTATCACCGCGCGGGCCAAGCGCGGCGATCAACGTGTGTGGCTTGGCGATCCGGAATTAGGCTATGCGTGGCCACTTCCGATCTAGAGTGACACATCGAGCGGCTACGAAGTTCAATGAGGTAGCGGCAGTAAGCTCCCACAACCGAGTTGATAATGGTGGCGGTAGCCGGTGATGGTGAGGTGACCGACTTGCTCGCCGGTCGGCCGCCACTGGCCACCTGACCATCATCTCGCCGGCTACGCTGGGTGACCCAGCGTAGGACCATGACTATGTCATGGCGTCAGCTCCGCTTGTGGAATTCCAGTACGTAGCTAACCGCGCTGCTCGCGAACTCGCGGTTGAAGTTGAAACGGACCGTGGCCTCATCATTCAAGGGGGAGACTCGGCGAAGAAAGAGCCATTCAGCACCGAGCGCGCCGCGAGGTCCACCGTCGCGGTGAGCTGATCCAGCAACGGGCGCGGGCGCGGGGTGACTCTTGAGATCGCCCACTCTGTCCGGCACGCCGTGCACGACCACGCCTGGACCGTCGGTGGGATGTCGGTGAACTGGTGCACTCCGGGGGTGGTCCCGCAGGAGGGGCACGGGCCGTCGTGGGGGCCGGTCACCGGGGACGGGCCCTGCCCGGTCATCGGGCCGCCGCCAGGATCGCCTGCGCCACCTCGACGGCTTCACCACAGGTGAGCACCGTCGCGGTGCTCATCGTGGCATCCAGCGTGAGCACCACCCGGCGCACCACCCTGCCGCCCACCAAATCAGCCTCCCGCCACAGGATGATCGTGCGGCTACCGCCCTCGGGATCCTGACCGGTCAGAACGAACCGGTGCGACTTCTCCGCGGTCATCGGCAGGGCTGACCAAGTGGTTGTCGTGGTAGCGCACGTGCACCGCGTCCACCAATACTCCGTACCGAAGAGCTACGTGATGGCCGTACGGACGTCAGCGTCGGCTACGCCGACCTCAGCGCGGTGTCCGGCGAGGTGTGGGACGCACTTCTGACGGCCGTGACTCAGCTGATACGTGACCTTGCCGCCACTACCGGTGACGAGGATGAGAGATATCGCAGCGGTGCGCTATCGGCCGTGGGCGAACTTCGCGCTCTCCTGCGCACCGATTCGCGCCATGTCGAGTCTGAGTCCGCCTCGGGATCTATTCAGGTCAACGACATCGTACGGTGGGACGCGCCGCGGTGGGCCTTCGACTTCGTCCGAGATCACCTGCAGGGAGCCGCTCCGCAGCTGAGCGCTGTGCTCCAGCACAACAGAGTGATAAATCTGAGTGCTCTAGACCGCGAATCTTACGGGCAACTGGTCGACGCTGTTGATCGGCTACTCCGGCGCTACCGCGGTGAGACGCCGAGCGTTTCCTGGGCACCTCGTGTCCAGCAGGCGTTCACACCCCTCGTGGACGAGCTTGCCGAACTTCTCCGCGCCGACCCCCGCGCGTCACGCCACGGAAACAGCCATCCACAGCGACGGTAACCGCGCCATACGCTCAACAGACACGTATCATTAACCTCAGGCATCGGCATGTACCGACCTTTTGGCTACTGTCGAAGCATCGGTTGCGCTCGCCAGTATCTGCTTTAGTGTATGCGGCGCATCCTTAACCGAACTACGACCGCATAGCCGGTATCGCCGGGCAGCCCATGGAACGGGTGGTCGAGCGAGGAGCACTGTCAACGCCGGGCACCGCCCACGACGCTACAGCGCTGGTAGCCGCTGTTCTTGGCCGACGAGCGGGGCAAGGGGATCACCGACATCGCGCAGTCTGTCGAGCACCGTGCGAATCGTCCAGCGGTCGGGGACAAGGTCGGGGTCCTGGAGCTCGTCCCAGTGGATGGGGACGGATACCGGGGCGCCTGCCGCGGGTCGGGCACTGAAGGGCGCCACCAACGTCTTGTTGAGGGCGTTCTGGGTGTAGTCCAGGCGGGCCAGCCCGGCCCGACGGTCTTTGTGCCACTCCCAGCTGATCAGCTCGGGGACGGTGTGGCCGACGGCGCGGGAGAGCTTCTCCACCCAGGCCCGGGTGTCATCGAAGGAATAGCCGGGGCGGACCGGAACCCAGATCTGCACCCCCCGCTGGCCAGTGACCTTCGGCATCGCAGCGACGCCGAGATGTTCCAGCGCTACCCGGTACAACCGAGCAAGCACCAGGACGTCGTCGAAGCCGGTAGCCGGGCCGGGGTCGATGTCAATCAACGCCCAGGTGGGCTGGTGCACATCAGAAATACCCGAGGTCCAGGGGTGCAACTCCACCGCCCCATAATTCGCCATCCAGACCAGCGCAGCGACGCCGTCGATGACGGCGTAACACTGCGTCTTCCCGGGGCTGGCTTCGGTGTTGTGCCAGCGGGTCAGCCAGTCCGGCGCGTGGCTGGGAACTTCCTTGTGCCAGAAACCCGGACGGTCGACGCCGTTGGGGTAGCGGTGCGCGTTCACCGGACGGTCAGCGAGATAGCGAAGCATGTACGGGGCGATCATGGCGTGGTAGCGGATGAGGTCCCGCTTGGTGACCGGGAGTTCGGGGTCCCGGGCGGGGAAGAGCACCTTGTCCAGATTGGTCAGGGCGACCTCGTGGCCCTGCACAGCCCACCGGCCCTTGGCTCCGAGCTCGTCCAGCGCGGCGAGCTCGTCCGCGCTCGGCGGGTCCCAGACCGGCGTTTTGACCAGCGAGATGGCGGCTTCGCTAGCCGGCAGGTCGCCGCGCCACATCCACTCGGGAGCCGCGGCAACCTCGTCATTGGTCCGGCCGCTCTTGACCGATCGGGGGTGCTCTTCGGGGTTCCACCCGGACCGGGCGTGGTCGTCGTTCTTGTGGATCAACAGCCATTGCTCACCGCTGGGCTGGGCCGCACCAGAGCGGACCAGCACGAAGCGGCCGGCCAGCTTCTCGCCGTGCAGATCGAAGTGCAGCTCCCCGCGCGCGATCGCCCGGGCCGGATCGTCAGTTCCCGACGGTTGCCACGTCCCCCAGTCCCAGACGATGACATCGCCCCCACCATATTCGCCCTTCGGGATGATGCCCTCGAAGTCGAAGTACTCGACGGGGTGGTCCTCGACATGCACCGCCAGCTGCCGCGCCTTGGGGTCCAACGTCGGTCCCTTGGGCACGGCCCAGCTGACCAGCACCCCGTCCACTTCCAGCCGCAGGTCGTAGTGCCGCCGCCGGGCCCGATGGCGTTGCACGACGAACCGGCCCTGGCTTGCCGCCAGCTCCGACCCGGCCGGCTCGGAGGTGACCGAGAAGTCGCGCTTGGCGCGATATTCGCGCAGCCGGTCGTTCATTGGACACCGCGTGAATACGCCAGGTGCAGGAGTGCGGCAACCTGCCGGTAGGGGTCGCGGGCGCCGGCTTCGCATTCGGCGGCCAGCAGGTCGGCCAGCTCAGCGGCCAGGAACGAGGTGTTCGGCACGACGTCATCATCGGCCACACCGACCCACGATGGCATCTTCAACTAAAACGTCACCAGCGCCGGATCCTTGTCGGCGCGCAACCCGCGCCACGTGGTGTGGCGCAGCCGGCGATCCAGCGTCACTGCCCGGTACTCGACCTCACCGACAAGCTGGGGATACACCCAGCGTGCCCGGCGGGCGTGCTCAGAGGGCACCGGTTCGTCGAACGGGCTATCCGGCTGTTCCAGGGCGGCGAGGCGTTCCAGCAGGTCGCCGAGCGTCACCTCAGTAAACCCGGTACCGACGTCGCCGAGGTAGCGCAGCTGGCCCTGGTCGTCATAGGCCCCGAGTAACAGCGCACCGAACGTGCCGGCCCGGCGACCCTGCCCAGCAGTCCACCCGCCCACCACGACCTCCTGGGTATGGAACAGCACGGTCTTGACCCAGGCCGGCGAGCGGCGCCCTGGCTCGTAACGCGACCGCAACCGCTTGCCGATGACACCTTCCAGGCCGTGCTGGCGGGCCACCTCGAGCAGCGCCTGGCCGTCCACGTTGGTGTGCTGCGGCGGTACCCGGATCCACGGCAACCCGCTACCAAGATCGAGATCTGCGAGCAGCTGCCGACGAAACTGGTAGCTCTGCGAGAGCAATCGGTGGCCGTCGAAGTCGAGCAGGTCGAATACGTAGTAGGCGATCGGGATCTGCGTAACCAGCTCCGGACTTGGTGAGCGGACGTGCATGCGCTGCTGGAGCAGCTCGAAATCCGGCCGCCCGGCGCCGCCCACCGTCACGATCTCCCCATCGAGCAGCGCTGGTCGGCCCCCGACCAGCTCGCTGAGCCCGGTCAGCTCGGGGTATCCCCCGGTGATGTCGTTACCGTTGCGGCTGTACAACCGGAGTTGGTCCCCGGCGATCGCGGCGATGGCCCGCACGCCGTCCCATTTGAACTCAAAAGCCCAACCCGGACCGGACGGTGGTGCACCGGCCGAAGCCAGCATCGGCGCCACCGGCTCGGGCAGCCCACGCCAGGTTGTCGTCATCGCCCACAGCTTGCTAGCGCGCCGGGTCAGCGTCCAAGAAGTATGGCGAGCGCCGCGGCGGTCGTGGTGTAGGAGACAACGAAAGAAGCCCCAGGACGCAGGGTCGGGGGTGCCTACATCCCGGGGCTCTCGGTACCTCTGTCGTCATGGGGCGTCGGAGTGTTACACGGTCATGCTGCAGTCGCGATTACACCCCAACCGGGGGATTTCAGCGGAGCACCATGACCGAGCAGACAATCGTGCACGTATCTTGAAAGGATCCAGTTAAGTTGTTGGCCTGCGGATTCGGTACCCACCCGGAGAGACTGTGGGCTGTGCCGTTCCGCCGCGTGGAGGAGATGTCGTGGACCACAAGATCGCGCAGACCAGCCTTCGC
>JBOHFW010000347.1:0-4332 GCA_050699835.1 Pseudonocardiaceae bacterium
CCGCGCTGGTTGCGCCGTACGGTCGGGGCAAGGTCGGCCTGTGTGGCCCGCATCCCGAGGCCCCTGCCGAGTGGTACCGCACGGCTGGACTCCGCTACGGCCGGTCGACCCAGGACCTCGGCGACGACCTCATCGATACCCTCATGGCGCCGTGAGATGGCCGCGTGCGTGCCGCGACGGCTGATCCTGGCCGGGGCCACTGGTCAGGGTGTCGCTTTTCGTTGTTGACCACGTTGCGGTTCATGAGATGTCTTGTGATAAATCCCACAGGAGCCGTCGCCGATGCGGCCGCGAATATCGTGTGCAAGCGGGAGACGGGGGTAATTCTGTGAATATGTCCAACCAGTTCACAATCGAGATCTTCGAGCGCCGGGAGTCGGTGGTACGGAGTTACTGTCGTAACTTGGATGCCCTACTCGTCCGCGCCCGAGGCAGTGTGGTGCAGGACATCGAAGGACGGCAGTACATCGATTTTCTGGCCGGGGCGGGCGCGCTGAACTACGGTCACAATGATCCGGATATGAAGCAGGCGCTACTGGACTACATCGCTGGTGACGGGATCGCGCACGGTCTCGATCTGCACACCGACGCTAAACGCGCATTTCTGGAAAACTTCGAACATCTCATTCTGTCGCCACGCGGGATGCACCATCGAGTGCAGTTCACCGGACCGACCGGCTCCAACGCGGTCGAGGCCGCGCTGAAGCTCGCGCGCAAAGCCACCGGTCGCACCAACGTCATTGCGTTCACCCGCGGCTTCCACGGGCTGTCCCAGGGAGCCCTCGCCGCAACCGGGAACTCGGGGATGCGGGAAGCATCGGTGCTCCCTTTGACCGGAGTGTCGCGATTGCCCTACGACGGCTATCTCGGTCCGGATCTCGACACGACTGAACTGCTGGCCTCAATGCTGGCGGACCCCGCCAGCGGCCTCGATGCTCCGGCCGCCATCCTGTTGGAGACGGTGCAGGGCGAAGGCGGGCTCAACGCCGCGTCGCCGCAGTGGCTCCGCCGGGTCGCCGCGCTCGCCGCGGAGCACGGCGCCCTCCTGATCATTGACGACATCCAGGCCGGCTGCGGGCGCACCGGCACCTTTTTCAGCTTCGAGACTGCCTTCGAGACTGCCCGTGTCGTACCCGACATCGTCGTGCTGTCCAAGTCGCTGTCCGGCTTCGGCCTTCCGATGTCGGTAGTCCTGGTGCAACCCGAGTCAGACGTCTGGCAGCCCGGAGAGCATACTGGAACGTTTCGCGGGAACGCGCACGCCTTCGTCACCGCCAGCGTGGCATTGCGCAAGTTCTGGTCGAACAGCACCTTCGCCAAGGACGTGGCCCGCCGCACCAACCTGGTCACCCACCGGCTGACTGAGATCGCGGACGGAATCCCCGGTGCCACGGTCAAGGGCCGGGGAATGATGCAAGGCATCGAGGTCGAACCGTCTGTGGCGGCGCAGATCCGCCAGATATGCACACGCAACGGTTTGATCATTGAGACGGCGGGGCCGAGGGACGAGGTTCTCAAGGTTCTGGCCCCACTCACAACCCCAGACCAGCTACTCGAAATGGGTCTGGAGATCCTCTCCCACGCCGCCGGTGCTGCGATCGGCCATCCGATCGGGGTTCCCGCTTGACGGGAGTGGTCCTGCATGCCGGTCGGGTGCTGGTCAGCGAAGGCGGCACGAGCCAACCTCGCACCCGCCAGAGCGAGCGGCTGGATCACCTGTTCGAGGAGCGTTGCGACTGGATCCGGGAGCACGGGCCACCCGATCACCTCGCGGTGGACGCCGACGGACTGACACTGAGCTTCGATGAGCTTGACGCGCGGGCCAACCAGTTGGCCCGCTACCTGCTCGCCCGCGGCGCCCGCGCCGGCGACCGGATCGGGCTGTTGTTCGACCAGCCGGTGCAGTCCTACCTCGGGATGCTGGCGGTGCTGAAGATCAACGCGGCGTACCTCCCGCTCGATGTCGGGTTTCCTGCCGAGCGGCTGTGCTACATCGTTGCCGACGCGCGGGCGCGCATGGTGTTGTCGCTGGCCACGGTCCGCGAACGGGTCGGCGGGCTTACCGAGCTGGGTGCCGAGCTGGTCTGGATCGATGAGGCTGCCGAGCTGATTGCCAGCCACGAATCGAGCCGGCTGACCAGCACCGAGCATGGCGATCCGGTAGACGACCTCGCCTACATCATCTACACCTCAGGATCCACCGGCCGACCCAAAGGCGTGGCCATCACTCATCCGAGCATCTGCAACTTCGTCCGGGTCGCCGCTGAGATCTATGGCATCCGCCTGCAGGACCGGGTCTACCAGGGCATGACGATCGCGTTCGACTTCTCGGTCGAGGAGATCTGGGTTCCGTGGATGGCGGGCGCGACGCTGGTCCCCAAACCCGCTGGTGCCAGCCTGCTGGGCCAGGAACTCCACGAGTTCCTCTCCGAACGCCGGGTCACCGCGCTGTGCTGCGTGCCGACCCTGCTCGCCACCATTGAGGAGGACCTACCGGCATTACGGTTCCTGCTGGTATCCGGAGAGGCCTGCCCGCAAGACCTGATCACACGCTGGCATCAGCCTGCTCGCCGTTTCCTCAATGTCTACGGGCCCACCGAGACCACCGTGACCGCGACCTGGACCGCGCTGCACCCGGACCGGTCGGTGACCATCGGCATCCCGTTGCCCACCTACGCGGTGGTTATCCTCGACCCGGAGGACCCGTTCCGCGCGCTACCGCCCGGTGAGATCGGCGAGATCGGGATCGCCGGGATCGGTCTAGCGGCGGGCTATGTCAACCGTGCGGATCTGACCGAGAAGGTTTTCCTCCCGGATTTCCTTGGCATCCCGGGGAACCAGTCGGGCCGGATATACCGCAGCGGAGATCTGGGCCGGATCAACCGCGATGGTGAAATCGAGTATCACGGCCGGATAGACCTGCAGGTCAAGATCCGGGGCTATCGTGTCGAGCTGACCGAGATCGAGTCGGTCCTGCTGCAACTGCCCGGGATCGCCGCCGCTGTCGTCCATACCTACTGTCCCCAGCCCGGCACAGTGGAGCTGATCGGCTACTACAGCGCCCGCGGTGATACCGCGCCGATCGACCCGGAAATGATCCTTTCGGAGCTGCGCGAGCGGCTTCCCGCCTACATGGTGCCGGCCTGCCTCGAGCAGCTCGCCGTGATCCCGTTGACGACCAGCGGCAAGGTCGACCGCAAGCGCCTTCCCCCGCCGAGGACCCGGCGCGGACCTGCACCCGGACACCATGACGCGCCGGCCACCGCGACCGAGCGGCTGCTCGCCGAGGTGCTCGCGCAGCTCCTGCAGAGAGATCAGGTCCCGGTCACCAGCCACTTCTTCGACGAGCTCGGTGCGAGCTCGCTGGTGATGACCCGGTTCTCGGCCCAGGTTCGCAAGCAGGCCAACCTGCCGCCGATCTCCATTAGGGACATCTACCAGCACCCGAGCGTGCGCGCGCTGGCCAGCCTGCTTGATGCCGCGGCGCCCGCGACGCAGACTGTCTCGCCGGATCGGGCCGATGCATCGGCTGTATCGGCTTCCGGCCAGCGGTCCAACACGGTCGGCCATCTCGCTACCGGCGCCGCACAACTGCTGGTGTTCCTCGCGTTTGCTCTCCTCGGCGGTCTGCTGCTCGACCAGGGTTTCCGGTGGGTATCCGCCGGAACCAGTGTGGGTGAGATCTACCAGCGCGCGGCGATCTTCAGTTCCGCCACGTTCGCCGGGTTCTGTGCCCTGCCGGTGGTGGTCAAGTGGGTACTCATCGGCCGCTGGAAACCGACCGAGATCCGCCTGTGGAGCCCGGCGTACCTGCGCTTCTGGGTCGTCAAGGTATTGATCCGAGCCAGTCCGATGGCGCTGTTCACCGGATCACCGCTGTATATCCTCTACCTGCGAGCCCTCGGCGCGAAGATAGGTCGGGGAGTATCGATCTTCTCCAGCACGATCCCGGTGGCCACCGATCTGATCACCATCAGGGACGGCACGATGATCCGGCGAGACGCGGCGTTCACCGGCTATCGCGCCGTCACCGGCCAGCTGCACACCGGCCGGATCACCCTCGGCGCCGACGTGCTGGTCGGTGAGCGGGCAGTACTGGACATCGACACCTCGATGGGTGACCGGTCTCAGCTTGGCCACAGCTCCGCACTACACACCGGTCAGTCCGTACCTCCGGGACAGACTTGGCATGGCTCACCTGCGCAACCGTCCGGGGTGACCTACCGGACGGTCCCGCCGGCCCGCTGCGGCCCGGCACGCAGGGTCGCATACAGCCTGTTTCAGCTGGTGGCGAGGCTCGTGCTCGGCACTGCCGCGGCTACCGTCCTGGTG
>JBOHFW010000348.1:0-6618 GCA_050699835.1 Pseudonocardiaceae bacterium
GCCACCGCTTCCAGCGCCGTCGCGCCGCCGGCGTTGGTCACCACGACGTCGGCAGCGGCGGTCAGGGCCGGCATCTCAGCGCTCCAGCCCAGCGGTACCAGCCGCGACGCCGGGCTGTGCGGCATCAGCTTGGCACGTGCGGCCAGCCTGGCCTGTAGCGCCGTATTGCGCCCGCAGGCCACCACGACGCAGATCTCCGGACCGGCGGCGAGCCCGGCGTCCACCGCGCGTTCCACCGAGCCGAATCCGAGCGAACCGCAGGACACCAGCACGACCAGGCCGTGCTGGGGCAGCCCACAGCGCTGCCGTGCATCGGCCTTGTCGGCCGGGGCGAACGCGGCGACGACCGGAGGCGCCCCGACCGTACCCCGAGCGTCCGGTCGGGCCCGGTACATCGCCCGCAGGCTCGGCTCGCTGGCCACATAGTGCAGGTCGATCTCGGAATAGACCCAGAACGGGTGCGGCGCGAAATCCGAGATCATCGCCGCAACCGGGACATCGAGACCGCCGCGGCGCCGGATCCAGTCCAACCCCGCAGTGCCCAGCGGGTAGGTCGAGACCACCAGGTCCGGCCGGAACTCGTCGATGACCGGCGCGAGCCGGATCCCGCTCCACACCCCGACGAACCGGCAGGACGCGGCGGCGAACCAGGGGTGGCGCCACAGCGAGCGGTAGAAGAAGTCGTAAAGCCACGGGGTGGTGTCCACGTTCACCCGGTAAATCCAGCGGAATCCCGGGCCGACCCAGCGGCCCATCAGATCCAACGTGTCCACCCGGCGGATCTCGCAATCTGGCCAGTGCCGCCGGGCCCGTTCCTCGACCGCCCGCGCGGTGGCGTTGTGGCCCTCGCCGATGGTGGCGCTGACCACCAGCAGCCGCCGCGGTGATCCGCCCGTCACGGCAGTCGCCCCTGCTGAGGCAGCGGATCGGGTACGGTGACCGCTGGGCCCCAGGCCAGCGCCAGCAGCAGCGCCGCGCGGGTGCCGGGGTCATCCAGCGCAGGCCCGAACAGCTCACGCAGCCGACCCAGCCGGTAGCGCACCGTCTGCTGGTGCACATGCAGTTCCTCGGCCACCGCCCTGCGGTTACCCATGTTCATCAGCCACGAGGTGAGCGTCTCGCACAGCCGGTCACGGGTGGAGTCGCGCAACCCCGCAAGCGGCGCCAGGTACTGCTGGCGCAACGCGGCCAGCAACTGATCATCGTGGTGCACCAGCATCGCATCGAGATGCTCGTCGACGAACAGCGGGTCGTCGGACAGCAGGGGCCGCAGCCGGAGGGCGTGCTCGGCCAGGGCCATGCTGGCTGGCAGCCGATCCAGCGGCACCGTGGCACCCACCACAGCGCCGGCTCCCCGCAGCGTGGTCGCCAGCCGTTTGCGCCGTCCGGGGCCCTCTGGGTCCGGCACGATCGTGACCAGCATCTGGCCTCGCCGCAGTTGCAGGCAGGACTGGCCCAGGCGGTCCAGCAGTACCCGTCCGACCTCGTTATCCGGGCTGATCAGGACGACCGCGGCATGGTGGGGCAGCGGCCACTGCGCTCGGACGGCGGCGGCCCGGACTGCCGCGGTGTCGCAGCGGTCCGACAGCAGCAGCTCGGCCAGCTCGTCGCGGAGCCGTTCGTGGGTGTGCTCCGCGTTCGCCTGGGCCCGGACGTACCCCCGCAGCGACGATGACGACAGCTGCTCGACGGCGGCGAAGATGACTGCGGCCAACCCGGCTATGGTCTCGACGGGAACACCGAGCTGCAGGGCGGTCTGGGACACATGGCGCCAGGCCACTGCGGCGCCGGTCCGGTAGGCGGCCAGCAGGTGGGTCACGTCCTGCTGTTGCTCGTAATGGATACGGCCGATCTCCTCGAAGATGGCCTGCTCCACCCCGGATGCCAGCTGGGGCGCGATCGCCGCCGGGTTCCGCTCGGCCAGGCACACCAGCCGGGTGATGAACCCCTCGGCGGCGGCGAGGACCTCAGCGAAGTCCTCGGTGAGGAATCCCGCGTAGTCCGGTTCTTGCTCGGCGAGCAGCTCACGGACTTCGGCCAGGATGATCGGTAGCCGATCTAGGATCGCGGGCACCAGGTCGTCGAGCTGGATGTGGCCTCCTCCTTTCGTTGAGTGCATCGCCCGGGTTTCCCCGTCATCGTGCTGCCAGGGCCCAGCTACCCCAAACGCAATCAGGTGATGCTTACTCAAACGTGACAATTCTAAGGGTGCAGAACTGATCAGTTCGACAGAGAAATGTCCTTGGGGCGCACCGGAAACTGACCTCATGGCGGCGATCCCCGAGCGCGGTGCGATCCCGCCGGCCCAGGCCCTGGGGCGTCAGCGGCGCGCGGAGAACTTTCCGGTCGCACTGCGGTTGTTGCCCCGAACGCTGCGAGCCGATCTGGTTGCGGTGTACGACGTTGCCCGGGTCATCGACGATCTCGGTGACGACTCTGACGGTGATCGGGTCGCGTTGCTCGAGAGTTTCCGGACGGATCTCGCGGCGGTCTGGACAAGCGGACAACCCCAACACCCGGTGTTGCGGCGGTTGGTGCCCACGGTGTGTGCCCGTGGTCTGGATCGGGAACCGTTTGACCGGCTGGTGCGGGCCAATCTGCTCGACCAGCGAGTCCACCGGTATGCGACCTACGCCCAGCTCCGGGGTTACTGCACACTCTCCGCTGACCCGATCGGCCGGATCGTGCTCGCTCTGTTCGGGGTGTCCGATCCGGTCGCGACCGAGCTGTCCGACCGGGTTTGCACCGCGCTGCAGCTGATCGAGCACTGGCAGGACGTCGCCGAGGACCGCCGG
Source organism: Pseudonocardiaceae bacterium (assembly GCA_050699835.1). Lineage (GTDB taxonomy): Bacteria > Actinomycetota > Actinomycetes > Mycobacteriales > Pseudonocardiaceae. The sequence continues at coordinate 2,796 of JBOHFW010000348.1, forward strand.
GCCGGTCGGGTGTACCTCCCGCAGGAGGATCTCAGCGCCTTCGGCGTGGCCGAGACCCAGCTGGACGCCGCGGTCGCCGCACCCGCGCTGCGCCGGCTGATGGCCTTCCAGATCACCCGGGCCGCCGACCTGCTGGACTCCGGCGCGCCCCTAGTCGCCGTGCTGCACGGGTGGGCCCGCCTAGCCGTCGCCGGGTACGTAGGTGGTGGCCGCGCCGCTGTCGATGCGCTGCGCCGAGCCGACGGCGACGTCCTGGGCGGCCCCCCGCGCCCGCGCCGCCGCGACGTGCTCCGTCACCTGTTGGCAGCTCTTCAAGGGCGACCAACCCGGCCGCCCACGGTCTCCAACGACCGCCAACCTGCGGGGCGGGGAGGTCGAGTGCGGTGACCAGCGTGGCGATGAGCGTGGCGGAGGCCTTCGAGCTGTGTGAGTCGATCACCAGGACGCAGGCGCGGAACTTCTATTACGGCATCCGGCTGCTGCGCCCGCACAAGCGCGCGGCGCTGTGCGCGGTGTACGCGCTGGCCCGGCGGATCGACGACATCGGCGATGGCGAGGCGTCCCGAGCCGACAAACTCACCGCGCTGGCGCAGCTGCGCAGCTCACTGGCTGACCTCACCCATCCCGGGGACGACCCGGTGCTCATCGCGGTCGCGGACGTGGCGCGGCGGCTATCCCTGCCCATGGGCGCCTTCGACGAACTGATCGACGGCGTGGAGATGGACGTGCGAGGACGGCACTACACCGACTTCGACGAGCTGGTCGGGTACTGCCGGTGCGTGGCCGGGGCGGTCGGGCGGCTGTGCCTGGCGGTGTTCGGCCACCGGCCCGACCCGCGCGCCGCCGAGTACGCCGATGCGCTGGGCATCGCCCTACAGCAGATCAACATCCTGCGGGATATCCGGGAGGACCTCGGCAACGGCCGGATCTACCTGCCCCAGGACGACCTGGACCGGTTCGGTGTGCGGCTGGGTCTGGACGCCCACGGCGCGCTGGAAGACCCGAACGGCCAGCTCAGCAAGCTGATCCAACATAGTGCCGACCGCGCCTACCAGTGGTATGCGCACGGGCTTCGGTTGATCCCATTGCTCGACCGGCGCAGCGCGGCGTGCTGCACCGCGATGTCCGGGATCTACCTACGGCTGCTCGACCGCATCGCCGCGCAACCCAGTCTGGTGTTCGACCGGCGATTGTCGTTATCTGGTTGGCAGAAAGCGGAGGTGGCCATGCGAGCCCTGGTGGGATCGTCACCGGTGGGGTCGTCACCGTCGGGGAGATCGGCATGACGGGGCGGGTGGTGGTGATCGGCGGTGGCCTGGCGGGCATCACCGCGGCGCTGCGCTGCGCCGACGCGGGCCACCACGTCACCCTGTTCGAGAGCCGGCTGCAGTTGGGCGGCCTGACCCACTCGTTCAGCCGTGGGGAGCTGCGGGTGGACAACGGCCAGCACGTGTTCCTGCGTTGCTGCACGTCCTACCGGGCACTGCTGGATCGGCTCGGGGTGGCTGACCGGGTCGAGCTGCAGCCGCGGCTGGCCATCCCGATCCGCGTGCCCGGCACCCAGGCGCCGGTATGGCTTCGTCGCAGCGCGCTGCCCGCGCCGCTGCACCTGGCCGCCTCGCTGCTGCGCTACCGCCCGCTGAGCATGCTGGAGCGGATGCGGTTCGCGCTGGCCGCCGTCGCGTTGCGGCGGGTCGACCCCACGCGCCCGGCGACCGATGAGCAGAACTTCGGCAGCTGGCTGCGCCGGCACGGGCAAAGCGACCGGACCATCGCCGCGTTGTGGGAACTCGTCGGGGTGGCCACCCTGAACTCGCGGGCGGATGACGCCTCGCTCAGCCTGGCCGCCACGGTGTTCCAGGAAGGTCTGCTCACCGACGCCGCGGCCGCGGACATCGGCTGGTCCCGGGTGCCGCTGCGCGAACTGCACGGTGACCCGGCGTCGGCATGCCTGCACGAAGCAGGGGCGCAGGTGCGCACCGGAGTCACGGTACGGGGCATCGAGGCCTGCGAGGGCAGCGAGGGCAGCTGGCAGGTGATCACCGATGGTGCCCGCGCCAGTGCTGATCACGTGATTCTGGCCGTGCCGCCGGCCGCGGCGGAGCAGCTCCTGCCGACCGGCGCCGTACCGCTGCGCCCGGGCTGGTCGCAGCGGCTGGGCAGCTCCCCCATCGTCAACGTGCATGTGGTGCTGGACCGGTCGGTGCTCGATGAGCCGTTCATCGCCGGGGTGGACACCCCGGTGCAGTGGGTCTTCGACCGCACCGTGCACTCGGGACTGGCGAGCGGCCAGTACCTCGCGGTGTCGCTGTCCGCCGCAGACGACTACGTCGATACCCCGACGGCGGCGCTGCGCGAGCAGTTCCTGCCCGAGCTGGCCGCGCTGCTACCGCGGATGCGGGACGCCCAGGTACGCGACTTCTTCGTCACCCGGGAACGGCACGCGACATTCCGGCCCGCTCCCGGCACCGCGGCGCTGCGACCACCCGCGGTGACCGCCAGCCCTGGGGTGTTCCTGGCCGGCGCGTGGACCGCCACCGGCTGGCCCGCGACCATGGAAGGCGCCGTCCGCAGCGGCGTCACCGCCGCCACCGCCCTGCTAGCATCAACCCCCACCCACGCACCCTTAAAGACCCCAACATGACCCCCCACGCTGGTGCCATCCCTGATATGGAGCCATATCGGGCCAACAAGGGGGTCGACAACCCCGATATGTCTCCATATCGGGAAGGGGGCGCAGTGATGACGGTGCCGACGGCGTTGCGGCGGGCGCGGGAGGCGGTGGTGCCTGCGACACGAGCTTTCCTGGCGCGGTTGGACGACACCAGCGCGGCGATCGCCGCTTACCACCTCGGGTGGACCGATGTGGCCGGCGCACCGATCCGCGGGGGTGGGGGAAAGGCCGTGCGTCCTGCCCTGGCCACCCTCTCGGCGCAGGCGGCCGGCGCGCCGGCGCAGGTAGGCATTCCCGGCGCGGTCGCCGTCGAGCTGGTGCACAACTTCTCCCTGGTGCATGACGATGTGATGGACGGCGACACCGAACGCCGGCACCGGCCCACAGTGTGGGCGGTGTGGGGCACCACCAGCGCGATCCTGACCGGCGACGCGCTGCTGGCACTGGCCCAGGAAGTGCTGCTGGACAGCGTGTCCCCGCACCGGGCCGCCGCTGCCCGGCTGCTCGCCGAAGCCACCCGGCACCTGATCCGCGGCCAGGTCATGGACGTGGCATTCGAGCAGCGTCATGACGTCACCGTCGCGGAGTGCCTGGACATGGTGTCGGGCAAGACCGGTGCCCTGCTCTCAGCCAGCGCGGCGATCGGCGCGGTACTCGCCGGCGCACCGGATGAGGTGGTGGATGCGCTGGCCACCTTCGGCGCGCAACTGGGTATCGCATTCCAGCTCGTCGACGACCTGCTGGGCATCTGGGGTGACCCGACGATCACGGGCAAGCCGGTGTTCTCCGACCTGCGCTCGCGCAAGAAGACCCTGCCGGTGACCTACGTGCTCAGCCAGGGCGGTCCGGCCGGGCGTGCGCTGGCCAGCTGGCTACGTGAGCCGGCTCCCGGAGGCGAAGCTCGGGCCGCTGACCTGGTCGAAGCCGGCGGAGGACGGCAGTGGGCTGCCGCCGAGGCGCGACGCCGGATCGCGGCGGCCGAGCAGGCGCTGAGCGCCGTCCCGATCCACGGTGGACCCCGGGTGGAGTTGACCGCGATCGCCCACTTCATCGTCGACAGGGAGGCCTGATGACCCGCACCGGCCCAGGCAGGGCACAGCCGGCTGAGCCGGCAATCAGATCGCAGTCGGCTGAGCCGGCAATCAGACC
>JBOHFW010000349.1:0-6126 GCA_050699835.1 Pseudonocardiaceae bacterium
CGGCGCAGTGAGAAGTCGAGCTCTGCCTCGGGGTGGCGCGGCTGGGCGGGCCGAGTCCAGCGCTGCACCTCAGGATGTATCCCCACCTCGGCAATGACCGCCAGCACGTCGTCAATGGTCGCTGGGGGTGGCCGGTGCAACCCGTGAAACTGCAACCACAATGGATCCAGCCAGGCTCCCGGGTGCACGGAATGCAGCTCGACGACAACCCCGCGGCGCGCGGCGGCACCCAACGCCACGATGAAGGGCCCCAGCTCGACGGTGTTGTAGCCCACATGATGGCTGATCACGACGTCCGCGAGACCTGCCTCAGGCGCGGTGTCGGGCCATCGGCCGAGCACCGAGCGGTGCGGCACTCCACGCTCGGCGCAGGCCCGCTCGAAGGCGCGCACCATGTCCTCGGCGTGATCCAGCCCGGTCAGGTGGGACACCTTGGGTAACAGCGCGATCCCGGCGGCTCCACCACCGCACCCGACGTCGAGCACGGTGCCGCCGGTTCCCAGCAGTCGCAACGCAGCGCGGCGCGACGGGGTTTCCTCGGGGGTCACCGGTGGCACGAAGCGGGCGGGATCGTGCCGGTTCGGGTCCTGAGGTGCGGCGGCCCGGATCTCAGCGGGGATGGCGCGCGCCTCCAGCAGCTCGCGCCATCGAGTAGCGGCGGGGCCGCTCGTAAGCGGGTTCGGCTGCTGGACCACCGTTATGCCCTCACCAGCGCAACTCGCACCTCGACGCCGTCACCCACCGCGCCGGTGAAACCGCGCTAGCAGGCGCGGCTCAGCTTCCTGTGGTGGTGGCGCCGGTCGCCCGATGCTTGCGGGCCAGCGCCTTGTCTGGCCGGCACCGGTCGCACGGTGTGAAGCCCAGTTCCCTCGCCTCCCGCAGCGGCAGCCGTTCGGCGCGCTCCTGATCAGGCCACGGGCAGCGGGCAAGGTGATAGCGCGGGTGTTCGTCGACGACCAGCACCTCGTCGGTGAGCTCGTACACCACCAGGAGGTCCGCGGCGTCGGTGTCCTCCTCCCCCGGGGGGCCCTCAGTAGTATCAGTCTGGATCTCTCCAACCTGGGTCTCGCTGGAGTGGACCTGACCAGCTTGGACCTCACCGTGCTGCTGCACCGCTGTCACCGAGGCGGACGCTAGCGCCGCGTCGCTCTCCTGGGCGCCGGCCATCGGCTCGTCCGCCAGAAGCACAGGCTCATCCTCAGGCTCGTCCCGGCGTTGCAGCCAGGAACGCCGCCACCGCCAGATGATGATCGCCGCAGCCACCACGCTGAGGGCGACCGAACCCCACGCCAGAGCCGCACGATCCGTGCTGAGCGCGGCAATAAGTAAGCCCACTGCCGCCAACAGCAACACTACTGCGAGGCGCACCGCGGCGCGTCAGCTACCAGCTTCGGCACGCGCGCCGAACCCGGACGTCGCGAAACCCTGAGCACGCAACGAGTCTGCTGGTGCAGCGGTAGCCCGGCCGTCCAGCTCCCGGAGCTGTGACTCCAGGTAGGTCTTCAAGCGGGTGCGGTACTCACGTTCGAACGTGCGCAGTTCGTCGATCTTCTTTTCCAGGACGCTCTTCTCTTGGCTGATCGACCCAAGGATCTCGGTGTGCTTACGCGCCGCGTCTCGCTCCAACGAGGCGGCTTTCTCCCGCGACTGCCGGTCCAACGTCTCGGCCCTGGTACGGGCATCGTTGAGCATGGTCTCAGCCCGGGTCCTGGCCTCATTGACCATGCCGTCGGCCTTCGCCCGCGCATCCGAGAGCAGCTGCTCGGACTTGGTCCGGGCCTCGCCAAGCATCCCGTCCGCTTCGGCCTTGGCCTCGCCGGTCAGCCGATCTGCCATCTCCTGAGCCAGCCCTAACACCTTGGCGGCCTGGACGTGATGGTCACCACCGGGTGGCGAGGTCTGCTCCATCATCGGTGGAGGCACCGGGGCCATCACCGGACGAGGTGGCTCCACCGGGCGCAGGTTGCGCCCGGTATCGACCACCGGCGCAGCGCGCAGCTGCTGATCGAGCTGGTCAACCTGGTTACGGAGATCGTTGTTCTCCTCGATCAACCGAGCGAGCTCGGCTTCAACAAGGTCGAGGAAGGCGTCCACCTCGTCCTCGTTGTAGCCCCGCTTGCCGATCGGCGGCTTACTGAACGCGACGTTGTGAACGTCAGCGGGGGTCAACGGCATCGGATCACCTCACGCACTCCTCGACGACTATGCACATGCTGGCACATCACTGGGGTCAACATCCTGGGGCCTGAAGCCCCATGGCCGGCGGTCGCCTCGCGGCTACCGCGATCTCGGATCCACCAACCACATCAGTATCAAGACTACGATAAACAGCACAATAATGGACAGGTCCAGCCAGACGCCCCCAATCCGGACAGGCTTGATCACTCTGCGCAGCGCCCGGACCGGAGGGTCAGTCATGGTATAGACCGACTCCAGGGCGATCGCTACCCCCCCGACCGGCTGCCAGCTCCGCGCAAAGGAACGAACGAGTTCGACCACAACACGCGCTGTAAGCAGCAACCAGAAGAAGAACAGCAGGTAGTACACAACATGCCAGACCACTTCCACTTCAGACACTCTGCCATCGCTGGGCAGGCGATGGCGAGCCGGGGCCCCTGGACGGTGTTGGCGATCAGGTGAAAAGGCGACCTTCGGCGATCCGGCGCCGGTCCTCGGCGGACACCTCGACGTTGGGCGGCGAGAGCAGAAAGACCTTGTTGGTGACTTTGTCGATCGAGCCACGCAGAGCGAACGCCAGCCCGGCTGCGAAGTCGACGAGCCGCTTAGCGTCTCGGTCCTCCATCGCGGTCAGATTCATGATCACCGGATTGCCTTCCCGGTAGCGTTCCCCGATGGACCGGGCCTCGTTGTAGCTGTGCGGGTGCAACGTGACGATGCGGGACAGCGGGTGCGCCTCGTCATCTACCAGCGGGTCGGCACGTGGTTCATGGACGAAAGATTGGGGCGCGATCGGTTGGCGGGTCGGCGGCCTGGTGTTGATGTGCGCCGTGTTGATCCGCGCCGGGTCAGCGGCTCCGGTGTCGATGGCCAGCGAGCCACGTACCGGAGCGTCCGCAGCCCAGGGTGCAGCGGCCCGCGATGAGCGCCCCTGGGCGCCCACGGAAGAGGAAGGGAAGCGGGGGGCATGCACCCTGGACGCCGCGTAGTGTCCCGCCTGAGCCGGGAAGCCGTCGTCGTAGTTCTCGACAGCCACCCGGGAGGGACGACGATGGGCAGGTCGTTCCGAGGCGTAGTGACGTTCGCCCGCAGGGCTGGCTGCGGCTCGGTCAAGGCCTGGGTCATGCACCTGGTGCGCATACGTCGGGTGGTGGCCCGAGCTCTCGTGGTCGGAGCTGTCATAACCCGAAGCGGGATAACCGGAGTGGTAGCTCGAATGGTAGCTGTCGAATCCTGGGCCATCGAACTGCGCTGCGTCGAACTCCTCGGCAGGGACCATGCCGAAGTAAGCCTTGAGCCTGTGCAGCGCGCTCATCGTCTCGCCTTCCTGTGCCGATCCTCGACGCACCGCCCGCCAAGCCCGGCTCGCTATGCCGCGCTGACCGCCGGACATGGTCAACCAGAGGTTAACGGCCTATCGCCCAGTAACGCGGTTCCGACACGCACACACGTCGAGCCGTGTGCGATGGCCTGCTCGAAGTCACCACTCATTCCGGCGGAGATCTCGACCGCGCCAGGATGTGCACGGCGCAGCCGGGCGGCGGCTTGGCTGAGCGCGGCAAACGCTGTTCCGGGGTGAAGACCGAGCGGGGCGAGGGCCATCATTCCGTCCAGCCGCAGCGCGGGCGCGGCCGCCACCCGATCGGCCAACGCCTGGAGTTGGGGCAGCGGGCAGCCACCGCGCTCCGGGTCGCCGTCCAGGCTGATCTGGACCAGCACACCGAGTGCCGTGTGGCGATGCCCGGCCTCGCTCGCAGCGCGGGCCGCCCGGTCCAGTGCCTGGACCAAGCGGGGTGAATCCACCGACTGCACCTGCACCGCCCACTGGGCCACCGAACGGGCCTTGTTGCGCTGTACCCGACCGACCATGTGCCAGCGCACCTCGACTGCCAACCGCAGCGCGGCGACCTCGGCCACTTTGGCGGCAGCCTCAGAGGCACGGGCCTCAGCAACGTCGAGCAGTCCAAGGTCGGCGAGCAGTGCCACGTCCAGCGCCGGGACGGTCTTGGTGACGGCGAGCAGACGCACCTCAGTGGGGTCCCGCCCGGCGGCAGCGCACGCGGTGGCGATGCGGTCCCGAACCCTCGCCAACGCCTCAGCGAGCTCACCACGACGAGCCGCGGCTGGGTCGCTGTCAAGCTCACCGCGGCGGCCATCGACGGTCTGTTCCTCTGGCTGCCTCATTCTTCGAACCAGGCTAGTCACTCCTCGAACCAGGTTATTGCCGCGAACCGACCGGTGACGCCATCGCGACGGTAGCTGTAAAGCGTGGAATCTTCGATCGTGCACCGTGGATCGACACCGATGTGGGCGACACCAGCCTTCTCCAACTGCCGCCACAACCCAGCCCGCAGATCCAGGCCCGCGGTGCCCCGCCGAGTCCGGCAGGCGCTGCCCGGCAGGCGAGCTTCCACATCGGCCTGCATCCAATCGGGCACCTCATAGCACTGCCCGCACGCCGACGGTCCGAGCAACACCTCCACCTCCTTGATGCACGCACCGAGCCGCTGCATCGTCTCCAGTGCGGCCGGCAGCACCCCTGCCCGGGCTCCTGCCCGCCCTGCATGCACGGCGGCAACAACCTTGCGGACCGGGTCGGCGAGCAGCACCGGCACACAGTCGGCGATCAGTGCCGCCACCGCGAGCCGGGGCGCCACGGTGACCAGCGCGTCAGTCGCCGGCACCGGATGCGACCGCGGACCATCGACCACCGTGACGGTCCGGCCGTGCACCTGCTCCATCCAGACCAGTCGCTGCGGGAAAAGACCGATACCGGCGGCGAGACGTTCCCGGTTGGCAGCCACTGCCTCGGGACGGTCACCGACGTGCGCACCCATGTTGAATGAGGCATATGGCGCGACCGAGACCCCGCCGCGCCGGGTCGTGACCACCCGCCGGATGCGGATGGTGCTCACCGCCTCATGAACGGCGGAACGTCCACCTCGTCATCATCGTCGAAGTCGTCGGTCACGGGTATCGCTCGGCTTCGCTGGCGCGCTCCGGTGGCTGGCTGCCAGGTGGCCGGACTGGGCGTAGCGGCGGTGGGACGGGATGGTGCGGCGGCTGTCGTCTGCGGAGGCATTGGCGCGGACAGGGGCCGGCTCACCTGGCCAGCCTGGCCGCTGGCCACTGTCCGCGCGGCCACCGACTTGGGGTCCAGCTTCTTGTGTGAGGGCACACCGGAGTCGAAACCAGCGGCTATCACAGTGATCCGCACCTCGTCACCCAGCGAGTCGTCGATCACCGTGCCAAAGATGATGTTGGCATCCGGATGCGCCGCCTCCTGTACCAGTGACGCGGCCTCGTTGATCTCGAACAGGCCCAGGTCGGAGCCGCCGGCGATGGACAGCAGGACGCCGTGCGCCCCCTCCATCGACGCTTCGAGCAACGGCGAATTGATGGCCTTCTCGGCGGCCTGCACCGACCGGCCCTCACCCCTGGCGGATCCGATGCCCATCAGTGCGCTACCCGCCCCGGACATCACGCTTTTCACGTCGGCGAAATCCAGGTTGATCAAACCAGGGGTGGTGATGAGATCGGTGATGCCCTGGACACCGGAGAGCAAAACCTCATCCGCGGAGCGGAACGCATCTATCAGGCTGACGTTGACGTCGCCGAGCTGGAGCAGCCGATCATTGGGGATCACGATCAGGGTGTCGCATTCGTTGCGCAGCTCGGCGATGCCGTCCTCGGCCTGATTGGCTCGCCGCTTGCCCTCGAAGGTGAAGGGTCTGGTGACCACGCCAATGGTCAGCGCACCCAGCTTACGGGCGATGTTGGCCACCACAGGCGCACCACCGGTGCCGGTTCCGCCACCTTCTCCAGCGGTGACGAACACCATGTCAGCGCCCTTGAGAACCTCTTCGATCTCCTCCCGGTGGTCCTCGGCGGCCTTGCGACCGACCTCTGGGTTCGCTCCCGCGCCGAGCCCACGAGTGAGCTCCCGTC
>JBOHFW010000350.1:0-4513 GCA_050699835.1 Pseudonocardiaceae bacterium
CACCATGACCCTGTCGAGCACCCGGCCAGCCACTCTCTACGGCCGCCCGCATAACCTCGGCAAACCGATCCTACTGCACGCCGGCCCCGGCGGCGTGCCATTTCGCATCGGTCGCCATGGAGAGAACCCGCTGGTGCTCGGCCGTCCCAAAAAAAGCCACGGAAACGCGGATGAGTCCATCTCCAAAACCGTGTGCGAAATCGCGTTCCAGGACGGATTATGGGGTATCCGGTGCCTGTCGACCAGCCATCCAATCCAGCTTATCGAGCGCGATCGCGAAGAGACGCTCCCGGTCTGCGCTGACCCCGACCTCGTCACCCGCCGGGTACTGGTTCCGCCTGGCGCCCTGGTGAGCATACCGAGCCCGCACGAGCAGTACCACCTGCGAATCACCATCGACAATCCCCGCACGGAGCCACGCCTGACGCCACCCCTACCAAAGGACGGCAACCCGACCACGAGCCGAATGCCCGAACCGACCCGCCGCGATCGGCTCATACTGGCCGCTAAATTCCTCTACCACAACATTCCAGTTGATGCAGTGGGCGACGCGAAGGCCGCGGAGATCGCCAACGCCGCCCTCGCCCGCCTCGGTCCCAAGGCCGAATCCGTCACGTGCGATGAGATCGAAAAGCGCGTCTACCATTGGCGAAACCTGCTGAAAAGTCGGGGTGTGGAATATATCAGTGGTCAGCAGCGCACCAATGATGTCGGTACACAGTTGCTCGCGTGGAGTGTGTTAGCACCCAGCGATCTCCGCGATCTCTTGATCTGAAGGTGCTCGCACGGCTAGTTGGATTTTGAGCTGGCCAACAGCAACGCGAGAGCCTCATGCCACTGCTCGTGGACCTGGTCATCACCCGGCACGTTCCCGATTATTGCGCCGCAGACTGTGCACAGCTTCCCAGCCGACCGAAACTCATAGCTGGGCGCTCGCCCGACCAACTCACGGGCCACCTCCGGTGACATCGCCCATCCTCTCCGTGAAGCGCTAGCGCGCGGCACAGCTGGCCCCGGTGATCCGCGGGACGCAGTCCGCGTAGTCCAGCAGCAGGTCCACCGCTTTATCGTTGCGGGCGGTCTCGCGCTTGATCACGCTCGCCGGGGGGTAGAAGCCGCCTTGCGTCAGGCTGGTCGGGTACATCTCCAGCGTGTAGGACCAGATGTGGTGTTGGGCCCACATCCAGTCGCCGATCGAGCCGTCGGTGATGTAGAGGTGGCTGGACTGCTGCGGGGTGTAACCGTTGGTCGCGGCCATCTCCTCACCCAGTTTGCGGAACGTCGCCGCGTCGGCGGCGGTCAGGCCCGGGCCGGTGGGGCTGGTGGTGAAACCGTAGGGCCAGAGCACCAGCTCGGAGAAGCTGTGGAAGTCGATGTGGGCGGTGATCTGCTGGACGCCGCCGACCACACGGCTGTTCACCCAGTCCCGCAGCTGCGCGGTCTCCGGCGCGGAGAACGGTGCGGGGCCGCGGTAGCTGTCGCTGGCGGGGTTGGGGCTCGACCCGCCACAGCAGGCCCACTCGTCGCCCCAGTTGCGGTTGGGGTCGGTGCCGACGGCGGTGGTTCCCGCGTTCGGTTGCCGGTTCTTTCGCCACATCCCGAACAGTCCGGTGGAGATGTCGTGTTCCGCGCCGTCTGGGTTGACCATCGGCGTCACCCAGATCTCCCGGGAGCGCATCAGCCGGGTGATGGCCGGATCGGTGCCATAGCCCTGCGCCAGCCGCTGCACGATGTGCTGGCACATCTCGACGGTGAGGTGCTCACGGGCGTGCTGGGCGCAGCTGAACAACACCTCGGGCTGCTGCTTGTCGGTGCGTACGTCGTCGCTGAGCTTCACCAGCAGCAGCGGGCGGCCCTGCTCTGATCGGCCGTAGTGGGATACCGCGACCTGGTTGGGGTGCTCGGCGGCGAGCGCGTCCAGATCGGCGATGAGCCGGCCCTGAGTGTGGTAACCCTGGTACCCGATCGGGAACTCACCGGGCCCCACCGGCACCGCCGATGCCGCCGTGATCGGGATCAGCCGCAGTCCGCTGGCCCGCAATCCCGCGGCCTGCTCAGGCGTGGCCAGGACCTCCAGATAGTCGGGACCCCCACCGAGGACCTCCGTACCCTGACGCGCTACCGCGGTGCGCGCGGCCGGGTTGTCCAAACCCACCACCCGGTAGGTCGATGATGGTGGCGGCAGGGGCTCCGGTGGCGCCGCCGTCGCGGAGAGCGGAACGCCCAACGCGAGCATCCCCACCAGAGCAACCATGACAACCCGCCACTTCGACATCGCGCGGAGCGTAACCACCGCGTCCTGCTCCGCATTCAGCGGGCTGAGCGGGGCTACCCATGGCGGTTTAACCCCGCTGAGCCCACTCGATGCGCGGCGGGGGCGGATTAGGGTGGGGAGCATGCTTGGGCGTAGAGATTTGCGCGGGGGAATGCCGGGTCTCGCGGCGTTGCGGGGGATGCTGCCGCGGGCTGAGGTGAACGTCGACATGGCCGCCCACCAGGTGGCTCCGGTGATCGACGCGGTGCGCGAGCGGGGCGTGCCGGCCGTGCTGGAGCTCACCGAGCGCTTCGATGGGGTGCGTCCGGCTGGTGTCCGGGCGCCGGTCAGCGCGTTGCGCGCTGAGCTGGCGCAGCTTGACCCCGCGGTGCGTGCCGCGTTGGAGGAGTCCATTGCCCGGGTCCGCCGGGCACACGCCGACCAGCGGCGCACCGAGACGGTCACCCAGGTGGTGCCCGGCGGCACCGTTACCCAGCGGTGGATGCCGGTGGCTCGGGTCGGGCTCTACGCGCCGGGCGGGCTGGCGGTCTACCCGTCCACTGTGGTCATGAACGTGGTACCCGCGCAGGTGGCGGGAGTGACGTCGCTGGTGGTGTGCTCACCGCCGCAGGCCGCCCACGGTGGCCGGCCGCACCCGACGGTGCTCGCCGCGGCAGCGCTGCTCGGGGTCGAGGAGGTGTGGGCGGTCGGCGGCGCGCAGGCCGTCGCGCTGCTCGCCTACGGCGGTACCGACACCGACGGCACGCCATTGGCTCCGGTGGACATGGTCACCGGTCCTGGCAACATCTACGTCACCGCGGCCAAACGCGCGCTGCGCGGCATGATCGGTATCGACGCTGAGGCCGGCCCCACCGAGATCGCCATCCTGGCCGACAGCACTGCCGACCCGGTGCACGTGGCCGCTGATCTGATCTCCCAGGCCGAGCACGACACCCTGGCGGCCAGCGTGCTTGTCACCGACTCGGTGGCGCTCGCCGACGCTGTCGATGCGCAGCTGCACCGTCAGATCGCCGCCACCAAGCACACCGAGCGGATCCGCACCGCACTGACCGGGCCGCAGTCCGGTTGCATCCTGGTGTCCGATGTGGACGCCGGGCTGTCGGTGGTGGATGCCTACGCGGCCGAGCACCTGGAGATCCACACTGTCGACGCGGCCGCGGTGGCCCGCCGGGTACGCAACGCCGGGGCGATCTTCGTGGGTCCCTACGCGCCGGTCTCGCTAGGCGACTATTGCGCCGGCTCCAACCACGTGCTGCCCACCGGGGGCTGCGCCCGGCACTCCGCGGGGCTGTCCGTGCAGACCTTCCTGCGCGGCGTCCAGCTCATCGAATACGACGAGGACGCCCTGTTCAAGATCGCCCACCACGTCGTCGCACTGTCGGAGGCCGAAGACCTCCCCGCACACGGCCAAGCGGTCACCGCTCGCTTCCAGCGGTGACCCGTCCCGACATGGAGACATATCGGGGTGAGGGGGCCGTGGGGGGCGGGGTGATGCTGAGCGAGTTGCCGTTAGGCGAGGGGTTGCGGGGGCGCACGCCTTATGGTGCGCCGCAGCTTGATGTCGCGGTGCGGTTGAACACCAATGAGAATCCCTACCCGCCGCCGCCCGAACTGGTCGCCGACGTCGCCGCTGCGGTGTATCAGGCGGCTGCAAACCTGCACCGCTATCCCGACCGCGATGCGATCGCGCTACGCACCGACTTGGCCAGCTATCTGGCGGGGTGCACCGGGGTCCCCCTGACCGCGGCGAATCTATGGGCGGCCAACGGGTCCAACGAGATCATCCAGCAGCTGCTGCAGGCCTTCGGCGGGCCGGGCCGGGCCGCGCTGGGTTTCACTCCGTCGTATTCGATGCACCCGATCATTTCGGCGGGTACCCGGACGCGGTGGGTCCCCACGCCACGGCGAACGGACTTCTCCCTGGACCCCGCCGGAGCCGTGGCGGCCATTGCGGAGCACCAGCCCGACGTGCTGTTGGTCACCAGCCCGAACAACCCCACCGGGCAGTCAGTACCCGCCGACGACCTTGCGAAGGTGATCACCGCCGCCCCGGGCATCGTGGTCGTGGATGAGGCCTACGGCGAGTTCAGCACGCGACCGAGCGCGATCGGGCTGCTCGAGGAGTTCTCCGACCGGTTGGTGATCTGCCGGACGATGAGCAAGGCGTTTGCTTTCGCGGGTGGGCGGTTGGGCTACCTCGCCGCCGCGCCGGCCATCGTCGAGGCCCTGCTCCTGGTG
>JBOHFW010000351.1:0-3470 GCA_050699835.1 Pseudonocardiaceae bacterium
CTGCGGACCTTCGGGTCTGATCTGTGCAGGAGTGGCGCGGACGAGATCCGCCGGGCGCTGACCGGTCCCTGGGGATATTTCCGGGACGGCTTAGTGAGCCAGAACCGGGACTGGACCGTCCAGGCCAACGGGGCTCAGAAAGACATCGGTGCGCGCACCCGCGTTCTCAGCTCACTGTCACGATCATCCTCCAATGGGGATTAGCCGGCCAGTTCCGCTCCGGGTCTGCGGACGTGCAGCATCCTTCAAGATCATCTAGTTAGACCTGTCACAATGGGTGGCGTGACTGCTGACGAGCGCCGGGTGGCCGATGCGCTGCGGGAGGCTGGGGCGCGGTTTGCGTTGGTGTTCGGCAGCCGGGCGGAGGGCACGGCGCGGCCGGACAGTGACCTGGACGTCGGAGCCTGGTGGGGTGACCGGCCTCCGGTGTCCTGGGAGGTGGACGTCCCGCACGGGGTGGATCTGGTCGTGCTCGATACCGCACCGCTGTGGCTGTCCGGGCGGATCGCCCAGCAAGGCCGCCTGCTGTTCGATGACGCCCCTTCGGCACGGGTGTGTTGGCAGGCGCAGACTCGCCTGCGCTATCTGGACGAGATCCCGGCCATTCGTGAGCGCTACCGTCAGCGTCGGATCCAGCTGGCCGGTCGGGTATCGGGTGGTTGATCAGGAGCGGCTCGACAGGTTGCTGGACCGCGTTGCGTCCGACCTGAAGACCCTGGACGGGTACCGTGCCGCCGCCGGGGATCTGCTCGACGATCCCACCCGGCTTGCGGCGGTGAAGTATCACTTCATCACGGCCATTGAGGGTTGTGCCGGGATTGCGCATCATCTCATCGTTTCGGAGGGCTGGCGGGTTGCAGATTCCAATGCCGATGCTGTACGCACGCTTGGTGAGCAGCGCGTTGTGCCGGCCTCAACAGCTGAGGCCGTAGCTAGGGCGGTGGGCTTTCGCAACGTGTTGGTTCACGAATACATCGACGTCGACGACGAGCGGGTCCGCGACAATCTGCAACGCCTCGATGATCTACAGAAGTTCGTGTCGCACGTAGCGGCTTGGTCCGGTGACTGAGTCTCCGGCAAGAGATAGTACTCGTCGTACCGGGTCGGCCCACGGAAATAAGGTCGAAATCGGGACAGTCAGGGTGATGTCCCGCTGAAGGAGCACGGGTAACGTTCGCTTGAAATTGACTTACCCATATCACTGCCCGAATGTCTCAACTCGCGTGAGATGAGGAGCCAGCGTGCGGCCAATCAATCCGAGCACCCTGTTCGAGGACGCCGCCGAACGCGGCGCTACGCTCGTCCATCTCGACCGGCCCTTCGACATCGCTCCTGGCGGCGGGGTCACCTACGGCGTCGAGCAGGTAGCCAAGCTCGTCAGTGATGCCGCGGGGTGGCTGGTCGCCGCGGGAGCCCGCCCCGGTGACCGGGTCGCGATTGTCAAGGGCAACAACTGGGACATCGACGTGCTCGCCTACGCGGCGGTGCGCATCGGGGCCGTTCCCGCCAAGATTCGCAATAACCTCGCACCAGACGTGATCCAGGTCCTGCTGCAGCGGCTGGACGCTGCCGTTCTGGTCACGACCGTCGGCACCCTCGAAGCGGCGCGCAGCGCGGGGGTGAACCTGGCGGCCCTGGCCACCAGGACGCTCAGCATCGACGGCCCCGCAGCGGGGGCGCTGTCCCTGGACAGCGTGCGCGGCCAGGCGCCACCACCGCCACACCGCCGCGGTGATGACGAGCCGCTGGTCGTGTGCCCCACGTCCGGGACGACCGGAATCCCCAAGCTGGCGCTGCACTCGACCACCACCATCATTCGCCAGCTTGCGCAGTTCGAGGCCCGGCGCTGGCCGGTCATCGGCGGCCGGCCCGACGACACCGTGGCCAGCGCCAGCGCCTTTTCGCACGGCCGGACCTTTTGCTGGACCGCGGTGGCGCTCACGGTGGCACCCCGCCACGTCGTCATCGTGACCGACGACGATCCCCTTCGCGCCGAGCCGGTCCTACGGGCCCACCCCCCGACGATCCTCGAAGGGCTGCCGGCCACCTTCATTCGCTGGCAGTCGATGGCCACCAAGCCGGACAACCCCTTCCGCGACGTCCGCCTGTACATCAGCACCTACGACGCGATCCACCCACCTGCCGTGCGGACGTTCCTGGCTGCCTCCACCCGGCCCCGGGCGGTGTTCATGCACGGCTGGGGCCAGTCCGAGACTGGGCCGCTGACGTTCCGCTTGTTCACCCGTAGAGCGCTCACCACCTGTGGGAACCGGCATCCGACCACCCGGAACCAGGGGCTGCCGACTCCGGGCAAGGTCAGGTTGCGGGTGGTCGACCCGAAGACCTTCCGGGCCCTCCCGCCCGGACAGCCGGGGGTGATCATGGCCCGGACGAAGGCTCGGTGCCTCGGTTACCTCGGGGAGCAGCAGCGATGGGAGGAGAAGGCCGATGGCCCCTGGTTCAACACCGGAGACATCGGCATTCGCACCCGGAGTGGCAGCGTGGTGTTCCTCGACCGGGAGGTGGACGAGATCCCCGGCATGAGCTGCGTCGAGCTTGAGGACGTGATCGATGACCGGCTTCCGGAGGTGCTCGAGTGCGTCCTTCTGGGCACGCCCGGCCGGCCGCCGCTACCGGTCGTCATCACCCGCGACGGCAGCCTTGATGACGCCGCCTGGCAGGCGGCCATCTGCGACCTGCCGCCACTGGCCGAGCCGGTGGTTCTGACCTGGGACGAGGTTCCCCGGACCGGGACGGGCAAGGTCCGGCGGCTGGCCCTGCGGGAGCAGCTGGCGGGCGTCGGCGCCACCTATGGCACCGGCCGCTGGACTTGATCAGGCTGCGATCGGCGACAGAAAGGGTAACGCCTCCCATGATTGACGCGACCCGGGTGAATCTGCCTGCGATCACCCCAGATGTGCACCGCGCGATGGTGGCCTTCGGCCAAGCCGCCGAAGACAAGCTCGACCCGGTCATCGGCGTGCTGGTGAAAATTCGGGCGTCGCAGCTCAACGGCTGCTCGTTCTGCCTTGACCTGCATACCAGGGAGGCCCGCACCGCGGGGGAGCGTGAGCAGCGCCTGTTCACTCTGGCGGCGTGGCGACAGACGCCGTTGTTCAACGACCGGGAACGGGCCGCTCTCGCGCTCACCGAGGCGGTCACCTTCCTGCCCGACGGGCACGTTCCCGACGACGTTTACCAGATGGCGGCCCAGCAGTTCGACGAGACCGAGTTGGCCTACCTGTTGTGGACCATCGCGGCGATCAACGTCTGGAACCGGATGGCGGTAGCCACCCGCCTGCGCCCAGTCGCCTGCGAGGCGCCGCCTGCGTCGACGCCGTAAAATAGTAGCGCTTCGCTTCGTTGCCCGGCCCAGCGCGGGCCGGGCTGGGCAACACCGGTGGCGTCGACCCCGCCCGGCCATTCAGACGACGGACTTCTCAGAATAGGTTTGCTCCGGTACCGAAGAC
>JBOHFW010000352.1:0-3942 GCA_050699835.1 Pseudonocardiaceae bacterium
GCACAGGCGTGCCAGGACGTTGACCGGGCGGCCGGCGCGGTCGCGACCAGGTATTACCAGCGAAGTACACACGCAGGAAGGCCCTGACTTGGGCTGCGAAGTTGCCGAAGGCAGAATCCTCCCGCGCTGTCATGCCATCGGCGAGGAGGACGTACGGCTGAACATCGCCGACCGGCAACCAGGACCGGTGTTCGCCCTCGATCCGCACATCAGTTGTGGAGGAGCCGGCGGTGCTGGCCGACGTGCTGGAACTACTCAGGCCAAGCGCTGCCAACGCACCACACAGGAGGACGATTAGGGCACTGGACACGATGCGCCGCCAACTCGCCCGCGCCACGGATTGCCGCACGGATTTCACCCCCTCGACGCTGCGTCTCCAAAGCAAACAGAAGAAATCCGGCAGTTGACTAAGAGATTACGACACACCTCACAGGGGACGGCAAACACAGATCATGGTGCCGCTACCCAGAGTGGTCTCGCCGCTTGTGCCGATGTGCGGGTTAGCCGCCATCAAAACCGGCGTAACACCTGTCGCCACAATTCCGACAAAGGGGCAGGTGGGACGTGCACGTCGCTCGTTTCCCGGTGCCGTCCGCCCGACCACAATGGCTGGGAACGGACGGTGGACGGTGTCATACCAAACAGTGCCGATCGAGTACCGTACTCCCTGCACAGAATCGTCAGCGAGGTCGACGATCTGGTGCGCGATGCGTTTTCCTATCCGACGTCGCCCATGACCCAGGGCGATTCTCGCGATCTCGGCGTCCGCGATGAGCCGGCATACCTCGGCGCAAGGCACAGGTCCGGCCTCGCGACCGTTTCCCGGGCTGTTCACGCCATGGCAGGGCGGCTCAGCTGGGGACTCGGCGACCAGGCGGCCTCCAGCCTGACGAACTTCGCAGTGGGGGTCTATGTAGCGCGCTCACTCGGAGCGACCGCGTTCGGGATCTTCAGCCTCGTCTGGGTGACCTACAGTGTGGTCCTCAACCTATCCCGGGGGCTTACCACCGATCCGCTGGTGGTGCGGTTCACCGGCGAGGAGACCGCATCCTGGCGCGAGGCGGTGTCCCAGTCGTCGGGAACCGCGCTACTGATCGGCACCCTTACTGGCGCAGTCAGCCTACTCGCCGGTCTCACGCTCGGCGGTCCGCTCGGCGCTGGCTTCGTCGCTCTGGGTCTCGTGCTGCCGGCCCTGCTGCTGCAGGACAGCTGGCGTTTCGCGTTCTTCGCTGTGGGCCAGGGCGGTAAGGCGTTCGCGAACGACTTGGTGTGGGCCGCAACCCTGGTACCCGCGATGATCGTCGCGGATACCAGCGGGAGCGTCTTCCAGTTCGTGTTGGCCTGGGGGCTGTCGGGCGCCCTCGCAGCTGCCTACGGGTGCCTCCAGAGCCGGCTCCTTCCGCGGCCGGGCGGAGCCCACAGGTGGCTGCGCCATCAGCGCGACCTGGGTCCGCGTTACCTGGTCGAGAACGTCAGCATCAGCGGCTCGTCGCTGCTGCGGATGTACGGTCTGGGTGCGATCGCAGGACTTGCCGATGTCGGGGCCGTCCGGGGGGCCGACCTGTTGCTCGGCCCGTTCATCGCCGTCATGATGGGTCTGAGCCTGGTAGCCGTGCCCGAAGCGGCCAGAGTGCTGCAACGGTCGCCGCGCCGCCTGCCACTGTTCTGCCTGCTCCTCGGCGGAGGTCAGGCCGGTGCCGCGCTGGTCTGGGGATTCGGACTGCTGTTTGTGCTGCCCAACAACGTCGGCCAGTTCCTCCTTGGCTCCGTATGGCCCTCCGCGTCGGCACTGATCGTGCCGGCCATTCTCGCGGTCACGATCGGCAGCTTCTTCACGGCGGCGATCGCAGGCCTGCGCGCGCTGGGCACCGCGCGCCGCAGCCTGCGCGCCCAACTGCTCGCCTCCGCCGCCTATGTGGCCTGCGGAGTAGCCGGGGCTGCCGTGGCCGGCGCGCTCGGCTCAAGCTGGGGTGTCGCTCTCGCTGCCCTGATCAGCGCTGCGGTGTCGTGGTCACAGCTGCACATCGCGGTGCGCGAGCAGCCTGCCCAGCACTCGCCCACCCCGCCGGTCGCTCCCGGACAGCAGCTCGGTCACGGAGAAACGAGCCTCCCGTGAGGGCCGTTCCCAGGCTGAGCGTCGGCCTTCCGGTCTACAACGGGCAGAACTACCTGTCGGAGTCACTCGACGCCCTGCTCGCGCAGAGCTACCCGGAATTCGAGCTGATCATCTCCGACAACGCCTCCACGGACGGCACCGAGGAGATCTGCCGACGCTACGCGGCCATGGATCCGCGCATCCGATACATCCGCCAATCCCGCAACATCGGCGCCGCCCCGAACCACAACGTCGTGTTCCACGAGGCCCGCGGGAAGCTGTTCAAGTGGGCCTCGCACGATGACCTGTATGGCCGGGACCTGCTGGCGCGGTGCGTCGAAGCGCTCGACAAGTACCCCAACGTGGTGTTGAGCCACGCCGATATGGCCATCATCAACGGGGCAGGTGAGATCATCCAGGAGTGCCGCTACGCGCTGGCCACGGACTCCCCGCACGCCCCGGAGCGCTTCCGGAGCCTGTTGTTCACCGACGGCGGCGACGACGAGTACGGCGTGATCCGGTCCGAGGTCCTCCGGCGCGTCCACCCGTGCGCCAGCTACCACCACCCCGGCCGCACGCTCATTGCCGAGATCGCCCTCCACGGCCCGTTCCACCAGGTCCACGAGCAGCTGTACTTCCGCCGTGACCATCCCGACCGCGGCGACCGCCGCCCGACAATACGCGCCGTGTGTGCCAACCTTGATCCCCGCCGGGTGGGCCACACGACCGTCCGTCTGCTGGGCGATTACGTGTGGGGCTATGTCAGGGCGATCAGGCACGCGCCGCTCTCGGCGGCGGATCAGCGCCGTTGCTATCGCTACCTCCTGCAATGGATGGTGAGCCGCGCACTCGTCACGCCCGTCCAACGGATCGGGAGCAAGGTCACCATGTCCTCGGCCAGCTCAGCGGCGCTGGTCGACATGGTCGTCGCTGGATTGGAGAACCGGACCTGGTGAGCTCGCACCGTTCGATCAGGATGCGGAAGCGGTCCGCAGCAGGATGTCCACGGGTGGGCTTGTTCGGCATCCTAGGCTCGGGCAATCTTGGTAACGACGGCTCCCTCGACGCCGTAGTCACCTTTCTCAGGGACCGGCACCCGGAGGCGGAGCTGGGCTTTCTCTGCATGGGGCCGGAGCAGATCACGGCGCGGTACGGCGCTGCGGCCACGTGCCTGCAGTGGTATGAGGTGCACGCCGGGACGGCGGCGGGACGGCGGGCGGTCCTGCTCAAGGTCGTGGGGAAGGTATTTGATCCGTTCCGGACACTGGCCTGGGTGCGCCACCACGACGTCGTGATCGTTCCCGGCATGGGCGTCCTGGAGACGACCCTCCCACTGCGGCCGTGGGCGACCCCGTACTCGTTGTTCTGGCTCTGCGCGGCCAGCCGGCTGGTGGGCGTCAAGGTCGCGCTGGTCAGCGTGGGCGCCAACGTCGTGCGCCAGCGACTCACCCGGTGGCTGTTCGTGGCGTCCGCCCAGCTCGCGCATTACCGGTCCTATCGGGACACCCTGTCCCGGGAGGCGATGCGAGAGATGGGCGTCGATGTCACATCCGACGAGGTCTACCCGGACCTCGCGTTCGCTCTTCCGGTGCCGCCCGCCGCCGTGGCCGGCACCGGAGTCGTGGGTGTCGGTGTGATGGCCTACTACGGCGACAACGACGACCGTGCCCGGGCCAGCGAGATCCACCGTGCGTACCTCGACACGATGAAGCGCTTCGTGCGCTGGCTCGTCGACGATGGCCGGCAGGTGCGGCTGTTCACCGGCGACCCGGTGGACGGGATCGTGATCACGGAGATCCTCGCCGACCTGCGGGCGCACCGCCCGGGGCTCGACTCCTCGCGGGTGG
>JBOHFW010000353.1:0-4166 GCA_050699835.1 Pseudonocardiaceae bacterium
TTGTCGCCACCACCAAAGACGTAGCGTCGAACGGTGTTCAGTGGCATCACCACATGGCTGTCGAACGGCTCCCCTACCGGCTGCATCACGCCGATAACGGTGAAGTTCTGGCGATTGATGCGAACTGTCTTGGTCAGCGCATCGCTGGCCTCACCGAACAGCGTGCTCGCGACGGTGGGGCCCAGGACCACCACCCGCGCGGTGGAGCGAACCTGTGCTTCGGTGAAGAACGACCCGACCTCCATGTCCCGGTTGAAGATCTCGAGCCAACGTTCGGTAGAGCCGATGACCTCTGAGCGGAACTGGGTGCCCCCGGCCTCGGTCAGGGTTTGACCGGTGGTCGCCGGGAGGATGGCAGCGGCGTCGGGGACCTGCCTCTGCAGCGCCGTGACATCGCCGTCGATCAGATCCTTCGGGGGGCCGCCGCCCGGGACTTTGCCGGTCGAGGGCACAACGGTGATCAAATTAGCGAGTGGTTGAACTTGCTCTCTGACCGAGGCCTGCACGCCGTTACCGATAGCGACGAGAAATATCACCGCCGCGACACCGATAATAATGCCGAGCATGGTCAACACGGACCGTAATCGGTTGGCGCGCAATCCGCGAAGCGCGATCCGCACAGCTTCCCGCAGACTCATCCCTTACGACGTAACCGTTTATCGGCGTTTTGCACAAGGGGTTTTATCTTAAGTTTTTGCGATCTTGACTGGGCGGCGGGCCGCCCAGCCGATCAGCCCCGCATCGGCACGATCTTGACCATTGGGTACCCTCGCCCCCTCTCGCGCCCCACGCGCGGGCCATGTGCTGGCCGCGCGGGGCGCGGAGGGTGGCAGACCGGGAGTCGGCGTAACACGGGAGGGAAACTGGCATGCACCACCGCGTCGTGAAGGGTCCCCGCCGCAGGGTTCGTGCCGCGGCGATGGCGTTGACCGCTCTTGCGGCGGTGGCGTTGGTCGCCGCGGGAGTACCTGGAACCGCCTCCGCGGTTCCGGCCTGGGCCCCTGCCGGGCAGGCCACCATTCACCCTGGGGTACTCACCGACACTCAGGGCGGCGGCAAGTGCACTGCCAACTTCATCTTCTACAACGCGACCGACGTGTTCATCGGGCAGGCCGCGCACTGCGCCGGCACCGGACCCGCGACCGAGACCAGTGGCTGCAGCGCGGGTACCAAACCGCTGGGCACGCTGGTCACCATCGGCGGCGCCAGCAAACCGGGCACGCTGGTGTACAGCTCCTGGATCACCATGACCAAGCGCGGCGAGCAGGACGCCAACGCCTGCGACTTCAACGACTTCGCCCTCGTCAAGATCGATCCAGCCGATCAGGGCAAGATCAACCCGAGCCTGCCGGTCTTCGGCGGTCCGATCGGTATCCACACGGGCCCGACAGCCGTCGGTGACCGGGTCTTCACTTACGGCAACTCGCCGTTGCGAGGCGGGGCCGCACAGCTGTCCCCGAAGGAAGGGATCAGCCTCGGTGACGACGGTGATGGCTGGTCGCACACCTGCTACACAGCATCACCCGGTGTCCCCGGTGACTCCGGCAGTGCCGTGCTGGCCAAGGACGGCACGGCACTGGGAGTGCTGACCTCGCTGGCGGTGGTGCCGCTGGCCGGCAGCAACGGCGTCGGCGACCTGTCCCGCGAGCTCGACTACCTCAACGCCCACGGCGCCCTGGGCACCGTGTCCCTGGCCCTCGGCACTGAACCATTCCATCCCGGGATTACCTAGCCTCCACCGCACTCGGCCTCAGAGCGTTGCCGGGTCGCTGCTTAAGGTGTGCAAGGCTGGTGGTGTGCAGCTGGGCATGGTGGGTCTGGGGCGGATGGGCGCGAACATCGTGCGGCGGTTGCTGCGCGGTGGGCATGACTGCGTGGTCTACGACGTCAATGAGACGGCCGTGTCACAACTGGTCGGCGAGGGCGCGACCGGCGCGAGCTCGCTGGCTGAGTTCGCCGCCGCGCTGCGCACCCCCCGCGCTGCGTGGATCATGGTGCCGACCGCGCTGACCGGTCAGATCGTCGATCAGCTCGCCGAGCACTTCGAAGTCGGCGACATCATCATCGACGGTGGTAACAGCTATTACCGGGATGACATCGACCGCGCCCGCGCGCTGGCCCGCAGCGGCATCCGCTACCTCGACGTCGGCACCAGCGGTGGCGTGTGGGGAATCGAACGGGGTTACTGCCTGATGATCGGCGGCGAGGCGGATCCGATCGAGCACCTCGATCCGATCTTCCGGACGATCGCACCGGGCGTGGCGGCCGCGACCCGCACCCTTGGCCGCGACGGCGAGCCCAGCACCGCCGAGCAGGGCTACCTACACTGCGGACCGCCCGGCGCGGGCCACTTCGTCAAGATGGTGCACAACGGCATCGAGTACGGTCTGATGGCCGCCTACGCCGAGGGCTTCAATGTGCTGCGCCACGCCGACGTCGGCAACCACGACCATCTGGCCGACGCCGAGACCGCGCCGCTGCGCGACCCCGAGTACTACCAGTACGACTTCGACATCCCGGCGGTGGCCGAGCTGTGGCGGCGCGGCACCGTGATCGCCTCGTGGCTGCTCGACCTGACGGCCAGCGCGCTGCACGAGTCACCGGGACTGGATGAGTTCAGCGGCCGGGTCTCCGATTCCGGCGAGGGCCGCTGGACGGTGCTGGCCGCCGTCGACGAGGGCGTCCCGGCCAACGTCCTGAGCGCCGCGCTGTACGAACGCTTCAGCTCCCGCCGCGAAGGCGACTACGGCGGCAAGCTGATCTCCGCGATGCGCAAACAGTTCGGCGGGCACGTCGAACGCCCGACCGGAGAGTGACCATCGCCACCGGCGTCGATACTGAGCGACGCTTGATTGCTAGGACGCAACCTCGGCTTTGGGGGCATCTTGTGGGCGCAGGAAGGGTGGCATGAGCAGGCTCGCTGGACCTTTGCGGTAGAGGGATGCAGGGCGGCCAGTCGCCGGAATGCGGCGTTGGCCCGTGGGTTCAAGGAATCCGTCGGCTTGGGTGATCTTGCGACGGAAGTTGCTTGGGTCCAGCGTGAACCCCCAGATCACCTCGTAGACGCGCCGGAGGTCGCTGACTGTGAACGGCTCGACGCAGAACACGGTCGCCACAGTGGTGTATTCGAGCTTCGCGCGTGCTCGTTCCACAGCGTCACGGAGGATGAACGCATGGTCAAAGGCCAGCGTGCCATCGTGGAGGGCAGGCCCCACCGGCATCCAGTACGCCTCGCGGGCGTCGGTTCCGGCGACCGGCGCCGGGAGATTCGGGCCGAACGCGAGGTAAGCAGCTGTGATCACCCGCCCTCGTGGGTCGCGTTCGGGGTCACTGTAGGTCCGCAATTGCTCAAGATGCAGATGTGCTCCGTCGACCCCGGTCTCCTCTTTGAGCTCGCGTAGCGCGGCATCGTCCAGGGTCTCCTTGCCTCGCAGGTGGCCGCCAGGCAGCGCAAGCTGTCCCAGATAAGGCGCCTTCCCGCGTTCCACCAGCAAGACCTGGAGTTCATCGTCGCGGACGGTGAAGATCACCAGATCCACCGTCATGGAGATCACGGCAATCTCTCTGTCGCAGCCAAGGCTGTGTGCCATCACATCCTCCCTAAAGGTCGTATTGACTAAAACTCGCCTATCGTATTAAGGTCAATAAGACCTAAAGCTACCAGGGTAAGGGGCTAAGGTGAGCAACTCCCAGGTCATGCCCGTCCTGCAAGCGGTAGGTGGCAAGCAACACGAGCAATACCAGGACTCGGACTCTTCCGCGACGCGCCACTTGTGCGCCGGGGTCTACCTCGACAGATCGTTCCGCGACCTGATCATCCGCAAGATCCATAACGACTCCCGGCGGCGGGTCGCGCCGTCATACGGGTTCGACCTCGTACCGGTCGTCCGACACGCCTGGCGATCATGGTCTCTCGACAACGGACTTGCGCTGGCCATCGTCAACTGCCTGGTTGGCGGCCTGATTCTGGGTAATCAGCTCGCGGTAGTGATCGTCATGTGTGCGATCGTCATCTGCGTCATGCTCCGCAAAGCGGCGCAGCTCCTCGCCGAGGTGTCCCAGGCGCGGATTGCGGCAGTGAAGGAACGCTGGTTCGAGCGACGCAAGCTGCGGGTACGCCCGGAGACACCCAGCTCGCTGCTACACAAGAGGAAACGGCTTTTCAA
>JBOHFW010000354.1:0-4575 GCA_050699835.1 Pseudonocardiaceae bacterium
ACTCAGACCTGTTGGCCCACACCAAGAATGCCAGCGTGAAATACCTGCACTGCCTGCCCGCCATCCATGACACCAGCACCAACGTCGGGCAGCAGTTCCACGCCCACACCGGCCTCAGCGGAGCTGAGGTGAGCCACGAGGTGTTCGTCTCGCCGGCGTCGCTGGTCTTCGACCAGGCCGAGAACCGGATGCACACGATCAAGGCTGTGCTCATCCGCAGCCTTGCAGAGCAACCGGACGCCGACAGGCTCTCTACGGGAGACGCGTTCCATGACGCCTGACACCGCCGACCGGCCGGTGCTGGACACCGACGGTTTCGCCCGCTTCACCCGCACAGACATCCTGCCCGGCCGCACTCCCGCTCAGGTCCGCGCCCGGCTCGCTCCACTCAGCAGGTATTACGAGACCCTGCCATTGGACCCCAATGCTCCGCACACCAACAGGTACCGGCGATATGCCCGCGGGGTACTGCTGCCCTGGACGAGGAGCGTCACCTGGGTACCCGGAACCCCCGACCCTGAATACGGCGCGATCACCGAGTTCGCCCAGGGCGGGCACAATCCCGAATACCCGTCTGCCCGACGCCGACTGCCCTACATCGAAGCCGGCATTCTGGGTGATCCTCTGTTGCGTGACCTGATTCTGTTCGACCTCGACGCGATAACGTGGCCGCAGTCGATCCTCCAGAATCCGGTCCAGGTTGGTGTGCATTTCGTCAAGCTCCGCGTCGATCACGCCGGCGAGCAGGCTTTCTCCTCACCCAACTGCCTCCATCAGGACGGCGGCCAGCTCAGCATGTACTTCGTGCACCTGCTGGCCCGAGCCAACGTCGCTGGCGGCGCCAATGTGATCGCCGCACCCGAATGCGCCGGGCAACAGGAACCCGACCTGTCCGACCACGTCATCAAGGCCAGGTTCACCCTCGACCGTCCGCTGGACTCCTACGGCGTCCGCGACTTCCAGGTTAGCCACTACGTCAGCCCGATCCGCGTTGCCGACCCCACCCACGGGGGATATCGCAACACCCTGCTGATCGGCTTCATCCCATACGCCGACCCGATCTGATCGCCCCCGATGAGCGCGGTGGTTGGGGTCGGGTCGTTGAGGGCGTGGGAAGCGTCGGGTGCTCAGTGCGGACCGGTCGTGTGGCGGGCCGCCCACGGGGATGACCCAGGGGTGTGACACGAGCGGGGACCCGCGCGAACCGGCTCGTGTTTTCGGCTGCGGCCACCAGGATCGAACCTGGCAGTCCCACGCACGGTCCCGGCAGGCCGCCCGAAAGGCATCGAGCAGAACCCGGGCGGACGGCGTCAGCGAGGGCAGCTGAGCGAGGGACGCGACACCACCGCTCACCGCCTCAAAAACGTCGCCAACGAAGGCTGCCCCGGCCTCGAATATCTTGCATGGCCCGGTGAAGCCGGCCTTGTCTTAGAGGGGCGTCGCTCGCCAGCTCGAGGCCCACCACCCCTCGGCCGCAGCGAGCCTCAGGGAAGGCCTGGACGAGATGTTCACCGTCCGCCGCCTCGGGGTCTCCGACCGCCTGGCCAGGTCGCTTTCGTGCACCAACCTCATCGAGTCCGTGATCTCGGTCGTGCGCACCCTGACCGACCGCGTGACGCGCTGGCAGGATGCCCGGATGGTCCGCCGCTGGGTCGGTGCCGGGATGCTCGAGGCTGAGCGCAGCTTTCGGCGCATCAAGGGGTGCAAGGACATGCCGGTGCTCGTCGCAGCCGTGAGAAAGGAGGTGGCCAGTCGGGTCGGTGGCGAGAATGTCACCGGCTCCGAGTACGATCAGCCTGCAGCCTGAACCGAAGTGGGGCCGTCACCCAATTCCCACAACGGTCGGGACATCCTCCATCGCGGCGCGAGGACAAGCATGGATGTTGCTCCGATGCAGACAGAAATAGTGGACGAGGCGTGCAGCTCGATCCGAGCAATGGTGAAGCGCTCGACAGCAATGCTGATGACCGCGACGCCGACTGGGATGGTTGCCGCGCTGGTGGCCGCCGCTTGCATGCCGGTCGCGTGGCCCTTTTTTAGTGGCGTGCCGGAGTCCGCCAAGGCCGCCGTGACGCTATTGGGAAGCGTCGGCGGCGGATACATCGGCGATTTCCTGAAGGGCGTGGTCGATCGTCTGCGCAAACAGGAAGGTTTTCCTCCATCGAAGGTCGATCTGCTGGAGACGCTGGCGGGTCAACTACTTCCCCTTCTCGAGGCTGGCAATGAACGGGCTTCCGGGCTCAGGGCTGACGCGGCAGCGCTGCTGGAGCGAGTTCGGGCGGTTGAGGTGTCGCTCGGAGCTGCTTCCGCCGAACTCCAATTGGCTCTGACCAGCGCGTTCATGGAGTTCGGCGGCTCGTTTGGGGAATTCCGGTGGATGCTCGAGGAGGCTCATCTCACTCTGGCCCAGGTTCTGCATGAGCAGGTTCGCCAGGGCGCCGAGCAGCGTCATCAGACCGAGATGCTGCGAGAGGTCAACATCAAGCTGAGTATGGCCCTGCGCCACCTCGATTCGGTCAGGACTCCGGCTCGGGGAGACCCGACCCTTGAACCCGCGGTCGACGACGAAGCTCCGGCACCCGGGCCGTGCCCCTACAAGGGCTTGGAGGCGTTCCAGGCGGAGGATGCCGAGTGGTTCTTCGGCCGGGATGCGCTCGTCGCTGAGCTCGTAGTCCACGTGTCTGAGAGCCGGTTCCTGGCCGTCGTCGGCCCCTCGGGCAGCGGGAAGTCATCGGTGCTCCGAGGAGGTCTGTTGCCGGCTGTATGGAGCGGCACGGTGCCCGGTGCGGAGTCCTGGACCACGATCGTGGTGACACCGGGAGTCCACCCTTTGGAGGGGCTCGCCGTCCGGGTGGGTTTGAAGTCCGGGGTGGCAGCAGGCCAACTACTCGATGATTGGCGGATAGATCCGGGGCGCATGAGGCTGGCGATCCGTCAGGTGCTGGGCCTCGCGCCTGCCGGAGTTCGCCTGCTGCTGCTCGTTGACCAGTTCGAAGAGATCTTCACGCTCTGCAAGGACGAGGCAGAGCGACGAGCCTGTGTGCGGGGCCTGGTCAACGTGGCCACCGACCCGCAGTCCTCGGGCACTGTGGTGCTCGGTGTTCGGGCGGACTTCTATGGCCGCTGTACTGAGTATCCGGAGCTGGTGGCGATGATGCGGGGCCGCCAGGTGATCGTCGGCCCGATGAATCCCTCGGAGATGCGGGATGCAATCGTCGGGCCGGCTATCCAGGCTGGCCTGGACGTCGAGCCGGGCCTGCCCGAGACGGTGCTGGCGGACCTGGGGGAGGAGCCTGGATCGCTGCCGCTGCTCTCACACGCCCTGTTCGCCACTTGGCAGCGCCGCCGGGGCAGGATGCTCACGCTGGCCGGCTACCGGGAGGCGGGTGGCGTGCGGCAGGCGATCGCGCAGACCGCCGAGCAAGTCTATGCCGGGCTCGATGCGAGCCAGCAGCGCATCGCCAGAGGCGTGTTCATGCGGCTGACCGCACTTGGTGAGCGCACTGACGACACCAGACGGCGCGCCCGCCTAGATGAGCTCAGCAGCGAGGGTGAAGCTACCGCGACCGCTGAGGTGATCGACCAGCTGGCCGCGGCCCGACTTGTCACCCTGGGCGAGGCCACGGTCGACGTCGCGCATGAGGCGCTGATTCGCGAGTGGCCGACGTTGCGCGGGTGGTTGGCGGAGGATCGTGAGGGGCTCCGCATTCACCGGCGTCTCACCGAGGCGGCGGCTGAGTGGGAGACACTGGGGCGTGATCCCGAAGCGTTGTACCGGGGTGGTCGGCTGGTCACCGCGCGGGACTGGGCTCGGGGCAACGGGAAATGGCTGAACGACCTCGAGTGGAAATTTCTCGCCGCGAGCAGTGATCGGGAGCGGGATGAGCTGGAAGCGGCCCAAGGCCGCAACCGCCGGCTGCGAGCGCTGGCCGGGGCCCTCACCACTCTGCTGATCCTCGCAGGGCTGGTCAGCGTGGTGGCACTGCGGCAACGCCAGTTCGCGCGGCAGCAAGGCGATCTCTCGACCGCTCGGCGCTTGGCTGTCCTGGCGACCACGAACCTCAGCCACCAGCCACTGTCGCTGCTATTGAGTCTTGAGAGCCTGCGTCTAGCTCCGACGATCGATGAGACGCGCGACAGCTTGTTACAAGTGCTGCTGGCGTTCTCTCAAAGCCGCCTAGTGCTCACCGGCCACGCCGGCGCGATCGAGGGAGTGGCGTTCAGCCCCGACGGCAAGACCATCGCCTCCGCCAGCACCGACCGTACAGTGCGGCTGTGGGATGCCGCCACCGGCAAATCGCTCGGCCAGCCCCTCACCGGCCACACTGACACTGTCCGGGCTGTGGCGTTCAGCCCCGACGGCAAGACCATCGCCTCCGCCAGCAACGACCAGACAGCGCGGCTGTGGGATGCCGCCACCGGCAAACCGCTCGGCCAACCCCTCACCGGCCATACCAACCTGGTTATGGGAGTGGCGTTCAGCCCCGACGGCAAGACCGTCGCCTCCGCCAGCGGAGACCGTACAGCGCGGCTGTGGGATGC
Organism: Pseudonocardiaceae bacterium; assembly: GCA_050699835.1. Taxonomy (GTDB): domain Bacteria; phylum Actinomycetota; class Actinomycetes; order Mycobacteriales; family Pseudonocardiaceae. Next base: position 4,543 of record JBOHFW010000354.1, read on the forward strand.
CGCCACCGGCAAACCGCTCGGCCAGCCCCTCAC
>JBOHFW010000355.1:0-15027 GCA_050699835.1 Pseudonocardiaceae bacterium
GCGCAGCCGGATCAGCGGCGCCTTGGTCTCGGCGAGCGCGGCGATCTCGTCCTCGGTGAGGGTGTCGTCGCCGACCGCGAGCTCCCAGCGGAACTCGACCAGCTGGTTGCGACCGAACTTGCTGGCCTTGGTGACCACCCCGTCGACCGGGGTGTATGCCGACAGGGCGAGCCCGAGCTTGCGGCGCCGGTCCCACCAGGACGGCAAGAGAACGCCGAACCCGGCCTCGTCGAGCAGCGGAGCGGCGGTGGACAGGAAGTGGTAGGCGCCTTCGGCGTCCAGGCACAGGTGGGACGGGCGTGCCGTGCGCAGGCCGGACGCGAGTTCGGGGTAGATCCGGCTGGCCCGGCCGAGCTCGGTCAGCAGGAGCTCCTCGGGGCGTTCCAGCCACCGGCGCAGGCTGCCGTCGTCGTTCCAGGTCTGCTCGGCGGGAACCAGCAGGCTGGGGTCCGCCATGGATTGCAGCAGGAACTCCAACCGCCAACCCGTGCCGGCCGGAGTCTCCTCGGTGTCGGTATTCGTCGCGGTCTCGGTGAGCCGGAAGGTCGCCCTGGCCGGGCCCGCCTTGCCGACCCCAACGTCCTCCCACGGCCGCAGCGCCGTGGCCAGCGCGTCGAGCTCGTCCGGATCCGCCTCGAACCGGCCATCCGGAGCGGTCAGGGCGGTCAACCAGGCTTCCTCGACCGGCAGACGTCTCGGGCGACGGCCGCGCCGGGGCGGCAGGAGATCGATCCCTGGTGGCAACGCCGCCCGCATGGTCGAATCCAGCATCGCGTGCAGCGCCGACATCACTAGCTCATGCGCGTCGTGCGCACCCTGCGCAGCCCGGCACACTGGCGGCATCGCGGCGATCAACGAGTTCAACGCGACGACATCCGGCCCTTGCACCACCGGGCGCCAGAACGCCACCGCCCCGTGCCCGTCGCGCGCGAGGGCGGGCAGGACCCGCCCGCGCTCGACCAGCTCGTGCGCGAAGCCCGCCAGCTCGGCGAGGTAGGCGAGGGATGCGCCGTACCGGACATCTGCGACGGGTTCGTTGAGCGCGGTCAGCGCCGACGCGGCATCAAGAGACACCACCGGAACGCTCCACGGCAGGAGCGCCGCGCCGGTCCGTGGTGCCGGACGCGGCGTGATCCGGATCAGCTCCGGCGAGTCCAGCGGCGCTGACCGCAACGACGGCAGCAGCAGGACCGCGGTACCGGACTTGCCCGGGTGGATCCCGATGATCACGTCGGCGAGCGCGGCGAACGGATGTGGTCGGGCCGAGCGCAACGCCTGGCTGGGACTCTTCACCGTGAGATCGGAATCCTCCGACCACAGGCACAAGCCGTTCGAGACGGACCAGAAGCCGTGCAGGACCAGCACTGGGGTTCCCCACTCTCGTAGTGCGCGGGCGCCGTGCTAACGAGCGGGGGAAAACGTGGGTGACGCCGGGCACGCCGTCGCCTACGGCAAGTCCTCGAACTCGTCTTCGTAGCAGCCGAACGGGACACCGCCAGCGGTGTGGCCCACGACGAACATCCGCTGGTTCACCAGGCTGTATGAGCTGTTCCCGCAGCCTCGATTCGGTTTGTCACCCCGGTGGGTGAGGGTCCAGCGGGTGTCGCCGTCTGGGCAGTCCAGCCACACCCATTGCTGTGCTGGTCGCACTGTGAGCCCGAAACGTTCCCATCCTGGTTGATCCATTGTGCGCCAGGTGGTGTGGGCATCTTCGATGGTGCGCCAGAGTTGGTGGGGTCCGGCTTCCCAGATCTGGCTCAGGCCCTCAGGGGATGGCTTGTCGACTTCGCACCGATTTCCAGCACATCGTGGCCGTTGTGGACATCGAGAGCCAGTCGTCACAGCCAACATGGCCGCCAACGGCAGGGCGGTTGTCCCGACCGCCATCCGAGTGGAGGCCGATTGGCGTCGTGGCGACCCCTGTCCGGTAGTCATATCCGACTTCCAACCCAAACCCGTTCGGGACCCTTCCCGGAGCGCGTCCTGTACGAAACAATCATGAGGACGTCATCTAAGCTTACGATTGGCGATGGCGATGATCTGCGGCCTCATGCGCAGCGCCCCTGCACAAGTCCGAGGCACGGCTGGCGCGGTTGTTCGCCACGAACCGGCGATCGATTCCTGATATGTCGATCGATATGTCGATCGCTATGGTTACTTGACGAGCGAGTTTGCGCGCGAATCATCGGCACAGCGCCCTACGCGAAGCGCCGATCGAGCGCAGCGAGGGAGTGCACATGAGCCAACCGGAGCAGCCGCTACCAGGTGATCCGTCTGAGCCCGTGCACGGTGCGGGCTCGGGTGAGCCAGGTGGAACCTCGAGCACGCCGCCGCTGAACCAGACGGGCTTCGGCAGGTCGCTCGCCGCGACGCTCATCTGGCCAGGCGTGATCGTGGCGTTCGCGCCGCCGCTCTACCCTCCTGATCCGGCCACGTTCTACTCGAAAGTGTTCATCGGGACGATCCTGGGCGCCTTCCTGCTCTGGCGGATCGCGCGAAAGAGCAGCTGGTCGTTCCTGTTGCTAGTGCTCGTCGCGCTGCCGTGTTTCGTCGTCGGTTTTGGGTTTGCCGGTGTCGGCATCTCCCAGCGCTGATCCGGCTGTTCGGCACCCCGGTCACGCAGGTCGCTGGATCGCGCGAACCTACTCTAAGCGCGTCCACCGGTAGGCCGCTGGGAAGGTGCCTGCCGAGCAGATCCTTGTCCGGCTCTTCGCAACAAGACTGAGAGCGGGGTGAGGGAGCCGGGGTGACACACCGGCAGCGCCGCTATCTGGTGGCTGGCGCAGAAAGACAACGACGTCGAAGACACCGTACGCCTCCTCGGCGCACTGGCCTAACTCTCCGCCGCGGTCAATGACATCGAGGTGCCAGAGCTGTTCCGTTATCTCGTCCCCACTCCGGTTCCGGCGGGTCAGTTTCCCCTTTGACTCGCTAGCCGGCAATCAGCAGGTCCTGAACAGCTCCTTCGATGGGAGCCGCCAAACTACTGGGATCCAGCGACACTTTGATACACCCGCGACCGGCAAGGAACCGGTGCACGTCCCCCAGCCGGACGACGACCTGCCGGATGGCGGCGGCGCGTACGCTGTGTGCCCATGAGCACGTCCGCCGTGGATCGGGTGCTCGCCGCGGCGGGTGTCCGGTTCGCCTATCTGTTCGGCTCCCGCGCGACCGGCCGGCACCGCCCGGACAGCGATGCTGACATCGCGATCATGCCCGAACGAGCGCTGGACCTGCTTGCGGAGGTGGGCTTGGCGGAGGAGCTGGCGCAGGCTCTGCAGGTACCTGCAGTCGACCTTGTCGACCTGCGGCGGGCGCCGCTGGCGCTGCGCGGAAGGGTGCTCGCGGAGGGCCGGCTGTTCTACAGCGCAGACGAGCCCGGCCGGGTTGCCTTCGAGGTCCGCACCCGGAGCGAGTACTTCGACTTCCTCCCCACCCAGCGGGCACACCGCGACTGCTTCCTGCGCCGGGTAGCAGCGAAGGGGCTTGATGGTTGATCTCGACCGGATCCACCAGCGACTGGAGCTGCTCGCCGGCTACCTGCGCGAGCTGCGGCGCCTGCGCGAGCTGCCGGTCGCTGAATACTTACAGCAGGAGGTGTACGCCGGCCGTTACCTCGTCCAGGTCGCGGCGCAGACCTGCATCGATCTGGCCAGCCACGTCATCGCCTCCGAGGGCTGGCGAGCCCCGCGTGACTTCGGTGACACCTTCACCGTCCTGCATGAGCAGGGCGTCATCGACGACGCGCTGGCAGGCCGGCTTCGTGGCCTCGCCGGGTTACGGAACCGGCTGGTACTCGTCTACGACGAGATCGACGACGCCCGCGTGCACAAGGCGCTCGCTGCCGGACTGCCCGACTTAGACGAGTTCGCCGCCGCGGTGGCCCGGCTCGTGAGCTGACGGGCTCCCTCGGGTCCTGGAAACTCCGGGCTCTCGGTTACCGCAGGTCGAGTGCGGTGCGGAGCCGGTCGGGGCTCATCGTCCCGGGATTGTCGTGGTGGGTGGGAAAGGAGTCGAGGAGCCGGATCAGGTCGCCACGCCGGGTGGGGTCCGCGGCGGCCTGGCGGGGTGTGTGCCCGGCCAGGACGGGGATAGGCTCGTCGAGCCACTTCCGCTCGTAGTCGCGGATGAATTGGTCGAGCGCGGCCGCGGCCGCGTGGGGATCGAGCCAGTGCCCGGAGTCCTCACCGGCGGGTTCGATATGGGCGGCGAGGGTGGCCGCTTCCCGTGTGTCGCGGGCCGGCTGACGTGACTGGTCAACGATGGTGAGCGTCGGGTCGAGCGCGCGGAGAGTGTCCAGCACGCGGTCAATGCGGGCCTCGCTGTTGGTGTGGATGCTCAGATCCGACCCATCGAGGCGCAGGGTGGCGCGGATCCACTCCGTGCCGTCGATGGTGACGTGCTCGTGCCATTGTGGGGTGGGGGTGTCGTCGCGCTGGTAGGTCTGGTCCAGCGTCGCGGTCAAGGCCGCCGGGTCACTAGTCCGCAGAGTGGTCTCGCACAGCACCAGCGGGTCGCCTTCGGTATTGGACAGGGCGGGTGGGGCGAGACGGCGGGTGAGGCAGGCAACCAGATCGAGCGGGTCTGGCTCGGAGTCCAGCAGTGCGATGAGCTCGTCGCGCTCGTGCAGGGCGACCGGTTCGATGCCGCCGAAGATCTGTGTGGTGTCCCCGGCGGGCACGACGCGGGCGCACACCAGCACGCCCGCCTTCCATCCGGCTGGCCGTCCGCTCCCGGACCTGGTGGACGTCCCCAGTGCGCACGTCGCGCATCTCGAAGCCCGCACCGTGCCGGACGCGCTCGATCTCATACACCGACCGCTCGATAAGCAGCCACTGCTCGGCCAGCAACCGCTCGTCCTCGGGCAGCAACATGCCCCGGGTGGCCACGAACTCGGCGAACCCACCGCCCTCGAACAGGACCGCGTCGGTGACCAGTGGGGCGTCCAGCGCGTAGAGCAGGGCATCGGGGGCCTCGGAGAACCGTGCCCGCACACACGCGGTCTCGATCACCACGTCGCGCCAGAGGCCATCGAGCAGGAACATGCCCGCCTTCTGATACAGCCACGCCGCGCGCTCCTCCAGCGGGAGCTGTTCGTGGTGGAGGTGGCATTTCTTGTACTTGCGGCCGGATCCGCACCAACAAGGCTGGTTGCGGCCGAGATCGGGCCGGGGCATGACCTGGAATCGCTCGAGCAGCTCGACCAAGGCGTGATCGGACGGGGTTCCCGCGCGGCGCAGCAGCGCCAGCCCGCGGGCCGCGTCACCGCGGTCGCTGGCGTATCGAGCAAGGTCAACCAACGCCGGCGCCCACTGCGGGTCGGCCGACTCCGCGGCATGGTAGGCCACCTCGGCTTGGATGGTGCCACCGAGCCGCTCATGGGCCTTGCCGAGCAGCCACAGCAATGCCGGACGAGCGGCCCGCGGCGCCTGCGGCTCGAGTGTCTCGGCGAACAAGCCGAGCGTCGCAGCGCCCTTCGTGCCGGATCCGATCGTCTCGGCCAGCACCGCCTGAGCCACGGCTGGCTCGGCCAAGAACGCCAAGGCCGCTGTGACCGCGGCGGTCCTGGCCGTGGTTCCGCTACCATGATCAAGGTCCGGGTCGGCCGGTGAGGGCTCCGGTTGGCCGGTGAGCTCGGCGGCGAAGGTGGCCAGCTCTGCCTCACCCCCCTCCTGAGCGCTCAGCGCAGCGGCGTGCATCAGGGCGGCGACCTGCTCATACAGCATGACAAGCGCCAGGACAGCAAGGGCTTCGTCGTGGCCGATGTCATGCCGCCAGGTGACTGCCGCGCACCGCTGCTCCACCCGCCACCGCCGGAAGTCGAAGCCCGGCGCAGCCAGCCAATCACCGTCATGAGCCAGCCCGCAGGCATCTAGCGCTGCCCCTAACGGCGGCAGCGGCTCGATGAACAGCGTCGGATCATCCGCGCACGCCGTCCACACCGCGACGTCCAGTTGCGCGGGCCCATCCGGCCCGTTCTCGAGGACCGCGGTGAGCCGCCGCTCCAGCCTGACCAGTGCCTCAGGCCTTGCCGCTTGCTCCGGCACGACCTGCAGCGACAGCCCGTCCCCGGCGAGACCCAGCGCGATGACACCACCCTCGCCGAGCCCTTGTTCTTTGAGGTAGCCGTGCGAGAGTAACAGCGCACCGTGATCACCAATCACGTCCAGCGGGATGCCCCGCTCAGTCAGGATGTCGTCGTCGAACGGCGTCAGCACCACGGCCAGCGGTGAACCGTCGGCCAGCCGCTGATACTCCTCGCGCTGGGTCAGCATGGCGACCGGTTCCAGGTCCGGGTTTATCTCGAGGATGTCGTGCTCGACCTCCGGTCCGGTCACCTGGTGCGTGAACACCCGGCCAGCCAGCAGGGCCGGCAACGATGCCCACCGTCCATCGGCCAGCACCGTCACCAGGTCATCGCCGTCGTCCAGCGCCTCGTCCAGTGCCTCACCGGGGTCGTCGCCGAGATCCACACCGCGACCCGCCAACGCGGCGGCAAGCTGGTCCTCGGTCATCGGCCCGTTCTCGGCCAACATCCCGGCAATCACGTCAACGAGTGGACTCGTCGCGGGCAGTGAGTCAGTCACGACGCGATACCATACCCACGCCACCCCCTCAGCGGCGGTGGGGCCACCATCCGGGACAGCTGGGTCGCGAACGTGTCGAGGTTCGCGGCGTGCGTCGGACGCACCACTCAGGGACACCAATCCCAGGACCGAGCTGACGGATGGGGAAATAGCCGCTAAACAAGAGACCCCTGAGCCAAAGATTGGTTCCGTTTCCGGCTTACGGTGGTCACGTGGAACCACCGGGGAGTGTTACCTCTGGCCGGCACCGCAAGCCATCCGAATCCCCCGCGGTAGTGGCGCTCAGGGCTACCGCGGCATTTATCGTCGTCGGGTTGGCAACCGTGGCCGGAGTCGCGTCCTTTGAAGGCCCCACCCAACGTCCCTCCATTGCGGCAGATACCCCATTGCAGGTTGCGCCCGCCAAGCCCGCGGTGGCCGATCCCACCAGGAGCGTCGCTGCCCCGATCAGCCCCCGCGCCGCGGCATACCTCGACGCGCTGAAGCGGGAGAATATCCCCATCGTGGACATTCCAACGCTGCTCCTCGTCGCGGACAGCGTGTGCGCCCGGCAAGGCGACACCGACGTGCCAGCGCAAGCGGAACGGCTGATGGCGGCTTTCCCCGGCCGGTGGAGTTCGCAGCAGGCCGCCATGATCGTGGACTGCGCGATCAAACTCGTCTGCGGCGACACCCCATTGCTGCATGGTGCGAACGTTAGCGCGGGCGTTTATCCGGCGAAGTGACGCCAGAGCGCCGGCCGGCTGACGGCCTAACACCGATCCCGGAGGATCATGTACATTTTCGGCGTAGGTCTCGGCGTACTCGCCGTGGTTCTCATCGGACTCTCGGTCGCCCGCAAGGTGGCCGGCGACAGCACGAATTTCCTCGTGGCGGGTCGCACACTCGCGCTGCCGCTCACTGCGGCGGGTCTGATGGGACAGGCGGTGGACACCAACGCGACCCTCGGTAACACCGATCTCTCGGCTGCCGGTGGGTTCTGGGCCGGTGCGAGCCTGCCGATCGGACTGGCGATCTGCCTGGTACTCACCGGGCTGTTCTTCGCCAAGCGGATGAACAGCATGAAGCTGCTCACCATCGGTGATTTCTACCGTCGCCGCTACGGCCGGGGCGTGGAGTTGGCCGCCTCGATCATGATGATCTTCAGCTTCTGCATCCTGCTGGCCGGCAATCTTGTCGCGGGTGGTTTCCTGTTCGAACGCTTCCTGGGCACTAGCTACGCGTTGGGCGTCCTGCTCATCGTCGGGGTGGTGCTGCTCTATACCGCCACCGGCGGCATGTACAGCGACGCGTACACCGCATTCGCCCAGATGGTCATCACCGTGGTCGCCACCGGGGCGTTGCTGGTGTGGGTGGCGGTGAGCTTCGGTATCACCATCCCGGATGGCATGGGGCCCTTCGATCTCGGGCAGCTCACCAGTAGCGACCAGGGCGCGATGTTCAACTGGGCGACCCTGCTCGCGTTGGGCATCGGCGATATCGTCGCGATCGACTTCATGCAGCGGATCTTTGCGGCTCGTTCACCGGAGATCGCGCAGCGGGCCTGTTTCGTCGGTGCGTTCGGCGTCCTCGTCGTGGGTATCCCGTTCTCCCTGGTGGCGCTGTCCAGCCGGGCCATCCTCGGCGACAATGCCGGGTCAGGACCGGTGCTGTTCACCTTGCTCGTCGAGTACGCCCCGGTCGGGCTGACGATCCTGGTGCTCTCCGGGATCGTGGCGGCCTCCTGCTCCACCGCCAACGGCGTCATCCTGGGCACCTCGGCGGTCGCGGCGCGCAACGTCATAGGGGTGCAGGTGGGCTCAGACGCGCGCGGGCGAGACAATCTCCTGCGAGCCACCCGGATCACGCTGATCCCGGTGGTGGCCATTGCCGTGTTCTTTGCACTGCGGGTGCCCCAGACCGGGATCCTGCTCACATTGGCCTTCGACGTGATGCTCGCCGCGCTGGCGTTCCCGTTCATCTTCGGCCATTACTGGAATCGCGCGAATACTGCTGCCGCAGTGGCGGCTATTACCGTCGGATCGATCCTGCGAATCGGGTTCTTCGTGCTCACGCCCACCATCTACGGGGTGCCGAACACCCTTCTTTACCTCCCCAACTCGGTCGTGGGAACGGGCTTCGACGGGTGGGCCACGGTGGTTGCCGCGCTGGGGTCGCTGGTGGCGTTCATTACGGTGGTGATGGCCGAACCACCGGCTGCCAGCACGAAAGCTCCAGTCGAGCCGCGGCCTGCGCAGCCGCAGGTGGCCTACCCGGCGTGACCGGGAGAAGACAGCGCCGTGGGACCAGTAACGGCCTTCGGTTGGCATCGGGAGCCGCCGACCGTCGAGTTATCCTGACACTCCACCCTGGAGGTCACAGATCGTGGCGACACCGCTCATACCGCGGACGCTCATCACCCTCTGCGGCCCCACGTCTTCCGGCAAGACCAAGCTATCCGTCGAAATCGCCCTGCGGATCCATCGAGACCACGGCCAAGACGTGACAATCATCTCAGCCGACTCTCGCCAGGTCTACCGGTACATGGATATCGGTACCAGCAAGACCCGCCCCGACGAGATGAGGGGCATCCCGCACGAAATGCTCGACGTGATCGAGCCGGTGCGCAAGCTTGAGCTAGAGGAGTATGCGCGACTCGCGCGCGGGCAGATCCAGGCGTGCATAGCCGCCGGTCGGGTGCCCTTCGTGGTCGGCGGTACCGGCGTGTACGTCAAAGCGCTGGTGGAGGCCTGGAACGTCGAAAAGGTGGGTAGGGCCAGGGAGTCCCTTCGCCGGGACTTTCCGCCCGCGATGATCGCCGATGCGTATTCCACGCTCCGCCGCCTCGACCGCGCTGCCGCCTCCCGCGTGCACCCCAACAACTATGAGGGCGTGATCAACGCGTTGTCCCGCGTCGTCGCGCGAAACAACTCCTCTGCAGAGCCTGACAGACCCCTGATCAGGCCGTTGCTGCTCGGTGTTGATCCTGGCCAGCGAGCCCTCGACCACCGCGTCGCAGCAACCTATGACGATCAGGTCCGACGCGGACTACTCGATGAGATCCGGTCTTTGAACGCCCGATACGACCTTGAGCGGCAGTTCCGGGACCGAGGCCGTGGCAGCTCGAACCAGGTCCTACACACCCACGGCTACCGGGAGTATTTCGAGGTCGCAGGCCAGCGTGGGATTGCGGTCGACGGCTTGACCGAGCGGGACATGTCTACCGTGCGAAGCCGCGTCGTCAAGCACATCCAGGGTTATACGCGACGCCAGCGGTCCTGGTTCCGCAAGCTTCCGGGCATACGGATGGTCGACTCCGCCGACCATGCCCTCCAGATCATTGCCCGCACAGCCACATCTGGTTGCTGAGCGTGGCGAGCCCTATGGGGTTGGCCGGGTATCTCTGCGACCCCTGGCTGCGGAACCACACGGGGCAGACGCACCTGTATCGCGAACCGCTGGCGGAGCGGAGGACGGTGCGCCGGTACCTCAGCGCGCCAGCCGGCGTCGGGGCGGGAGCTGACGCGGTCCTGCGCCGAAGAACCCGCTCCCCGCGGGACCACATGACCCTAGCCTCGATTTTGCACCGACCACCTCCATCCAGCGCACCGACGAGTCGTGATGCCGCCTCGGCTACGATCAGCGCGGGGCCGTTAGCTCAATGGGTAGAGCTGCAGACTTTTAATCTGTAGGTTCTGGGTTCGAGCCCCAGGCGGCCCACTATTTCCCCTGGTAGACGCGTTCTGTACGGCAGTGGCTCGGCCGATATTAAGGACGCGGCGAGCGTGATCCGTGACCGGGTGCGTCAGCAAGTGCGGGATGACACAGCGGCGCGGACGAACGTCACCCTTGGCTACCTGTCGACTTCACCCCCGCTATCCGCGACAACACTAGCCAGCTGAACCGATAGCAGTACCGGTAGTAACTTACCCCGATCAAGCACGCCCTCCAGCTGGCCACCGTGGCGCTGGCTCGCTCGTCGACGCGGTCAGCCGGGATCGAGCCCGATCGGGTCCCGACTCGCTGATCCGGCGTCGGATGCGGCGTCCGATCCACGGGCTGCCCCCAGCCGCGGCAGTGGACGATCAGCGCGAACACGAACGGCGACGGCGACAGCGACAGCGACAGCGAGCGTGGGGCGGACAGGGCGGCGGGGCCCGCCTGGATGCCGCCGGTGCTCATGCCGCGCGCTCGCCCGGCGGCGGGGACGGCGGTGTGCCGGTTCCAGGGTCCGGCGTGGACGGCGACGCGACACAGCCGACCGACTTCGGCACCAGCAGCTCACCGATTCCGGGCTCCGCCAGGAACCCCGGGCGCTGATCGCATTCAGGGCCGCAACCAGGGGCATCGGGGCATTGGATTCGGTGATCAGCTGGAAGCGGTAGGTGCGGCTCACCCGGCGCACCGCCGCGCGACACCGGCCTGTGCGCGTTCTCAACGGTCCGCGTCTCGGGACATCGGTGAGGAGCTGTGGACGGGTAGCGGCACTCGACAACCCCGTCATCGAGTGGCCGGCGTTCGCGTTCCGCCCAGGGATGTCGGAGGCCTGACATAGGATCCGTCCATGTCGCCGGAGAAGAAGGACGATCTCGAGGTTCGGGTGACCGCGCTCGAGAGTGAGATGGCCGAGATCCGGAATCGGATAGCGCTCTCGGGCAGCGACGCGGCCGCGGCGCGGGTGCTGGCCGCAGGCGCCGATCACGACGTGTCGGAGGTCCGCGCCGAGCTCCGCGCGCATACCAGCGCACTCAACGCGCTGCGTGAGACGCAACTGGAGCTGCGTGAGACGCAACTGGAGCTGCGTGAGACGCAGCTGGAGCAGGGCGCGCAGATCGAGGCTCTCGACACACGTATGCGCGAGGGATTCGACTCGATGAGCGTCGGAATGGCCGGGATCACCGCGCTCCTGACCAGGCTCGCCAGCGATGAGTGAGGATACCGTCGACTTTGCCGCGCTCTCGGGCCCTGCCGGGACGACCCACCACTGGGACGGCCAGTCCGCAGTCCCTTAAGAGCCTGGACCGGCCATACGCCTGAGATATGGCGATGACCACCATCGACCTCGGTGAAGCGTATGCCATCCGTACCCTACCGCTGACCGGCCGATGGGCTAATTTCCTTCTATGTAGGCTGAATACTCAGCCGCAGTGAGTAGCTCCTCTGCCTGGGCAGCGTTGGCCATCCGGATCTCGATTAGCCACCCTTCGCCGTAAACGTCATCGTTGATGTACTCCGGAGAGTCGGAGAGTCCCTCGTTGACCTTGATGACACGACCGGTGACCGGGGCGTACACCTCGCTGACCGCCTTGACCGACTCCACCGTCCCGAACGGCTCGCCCGCCTCGAAACTGTCGCCGACCTTCGGCAGCTCGACGAAGACGACGTTTCCGAGCTGGCGTTGGGCGTGATCGGTGAGGCCGATCACGAGGACGTCGTCGCGCTGCCGCGCCCATTCGTGGTCCTTGGTGTACGTGAGTTCCTCAGGAACTGAGGCCATGAGTGACCTTCCCCTTCCGCGCACGTCCACACCGACGAGCTCCCGATGGAAGCCCGTCCCTCGGAGTCCTGAGGATTGTCCTACAGCGAGCACGGCCCCCTCGACGAGACCCTACTCGACGATGATGCTGGAGGTGTCGTTCTCGCCGGAGCCTCCCTGGACGGTCACCTCGACTTGGCCAGAGAAGTCGGGGACCTGCACCACCAGGGTCTCACCGTCGATCTCGAACGGGACTTCCTCATCGCCCAGGAAGACTTTCTCCGAGGCTCCCAAACCGTCACCCTGGATGATCACAGATTGGCCGGGCGATACCCGATTCGGAAGGATGCTGTCGATCTGCATGAGGACTCCTCACCTGAGATGAATGATGTCAACCGGTGAAGGAATACCCCACTGGCAAACTGATTGAAACTCAGGCGGCTGCGATGTCACCCGTTCGTCGGCGCGGCGCCGCGGTCTAGGTATTGAACTCGACGATTACCTGGGATGCCAGCGGGGAACCCCGGGGTGAACCGCTCTAGGTCGCAGAGCTGGACTGGAGCCCCTGCCTCCCTCGAAGGAGAACCGTCATGACCCCAATCACAGGATTGGAGACCTACCTCACCGATCATCTCGCCGGTGCTACCGGCGGCGTAGAGCTCGCGAACAAGATCAGCTCTGAGTATGCGGGCACTCGGTTCGGTCCGTTCCTTGCCGAGCTGGCCCGAGACATCGAGCAGGACAAGGCGACGTTGGAAGGGCTGATGGAACGACTCGGCATCCAGCGGAGCCCGATGAAGGAGGCCGTTAGCTGGATCGGCGAGAAGCTCAGCAGGCTGAAGCTCAGCGAGACCGCGACCGGGCACGCCGACCTGAAGCGCCTGCTGGAGTTCGAGACGCTGTCGTTGGGCATTGAAGGCAAGCTCTCGATGTGGCGCACCCTGATCGAGGTGAGTCACGCACACGCCGAACTCGCCGCGACGGACCTGGCTGGGCTCGCCAAGCGCGCCGAGCGCCAGCGCTCCACCCTCCAGGACCACCGGCTTCAGGTTGCCAACCGGGCCTTGACCAGCTGATCTCAGCATGTCAGCCCACGGCGGCTGATCGAAGGGTTTCCGGCGCTAACCGCAGGCAAACAATGAGTGAACGGTCCCGCCGGGCCGACCGCCCACCGACGAAAAACGTCAGCTGAGAACTTAGCGTGCGAGTGAACAAGGCGCACAACACAAGCAGCAGGAACATGAGCAACGGTGGTCCAAACGTGACGACATCGCTTTCGAGCGTGTTATTCAGCAGGAGTTTGCCAATCATGCGTTGTGCACGCTGTGGGCGTGAAATCCTGGCAGCAGAGTCCGGCGAGTTCTTCGAGGAAGAACCAGCCGTGCCGGATGACGCGGTCCGCTGTCCCGCATGCGCGGTCAGCACGGAACAGCCGGCGACCGGCGTGCTGTTCGCCGCCGCTGCGCCAGAACTGTGGGCGGATGACAAGATCCGGGAGATCCGGCTGCGCCAGATGGCCGAGCGGCAGGGCCTCGTATTGATGAAGGCCCAGCACTGGGCCCCCCACGCCAGCGGCTGGGGCCTGTACTGGCCGGCCACCGTCGCAGACACCAGCGGTCATTGGCCTAGCCGCCTGCTGGTCAGTCCCGACGTCGGATTGACCCTCGATGGAGTGGAGGAGTTCCTCACCTACGGGACTACCCGCGCCGCGATCATGGAATACCTCATCCGGTCATATGGTCCGGTGTTCGTCGAGGAACTGATCAAACACCTTCCGCAACGCCGCGCGAACGCGTCCAATCTCGGTCAGGAGTGAACGGATAGTCGAAGGAGTCGACAGATGCTGTTGGACGGTGTGAACCACATCGCCTGGATCTCCAAGGACGTCGACCGGCTCGGCCGGTTCTACGAGGAGGTATTCGACGCTGTCGTCGGGGTTACCCGCGACCATGGACCCGGCGAGACGATGACCGTTATCGATATCGGCCCGGCCACGCAGCTGAACATCTTCGTGATCGATGGCAACACTGAGGCCGATCGCCAGACCCCGATGTGGGGCCGCGGCCGCATTGACCACGTCGGGCTGGCCGCCGCGTCCCCGGAGGCCTTCGAGACGATTCGGGGCCGGCTCATCGACGCCGGAGCCAGTGACGGCACGATCAACGACTTCGGCACGGCGTTGAGCATCTTCTTCCGCGACCCGGACGGTCTCGAGGGCGAGGTACTGCTGCCGAAGCAATGACGGGTCTAATCCGGGGTTGCGCGAACCCCGGCCAGCGAGATGTGGATCGTCGCGGGCGTGGTGAGGTCAGGCGTTGATCGGGACGATGACGCGGCCGAGCGGTGTGAGGGACACCGGGATCAGCTTGAGGTTCGCCACGGCGAGCGGGAGGCCGATGATCGTCAGGGCCAGCGGGATGGCGGTGATCACATGGCCGATGGCCAGCCAGATGCCGGCGACGATGACCCAGATCACATTGCCGATCGTCGAGGGCGCGCCAGCGTCGGCGCGTCGCACGAGCGTCCGACCGAAGGGCCACAACGCGAAGTTCGCGATCCGGAAGGAGGCCAGCCCGAAGGGAATCGTGATGATCAACAGGCAGCACACGATCCCGGCGAGCACGTATGCGAGCGCCATCCAGAGACCACACAGCACCAACCAGATGATGTTGAGCAACGTCCGCACACTGTCGATCCTGCCAGGATGCGCGCCCACCCGGCGCCGATCATCCACCGCACAACCAGGATGACTTCATACCGGCCGGGGTGTTGCGGTGTTACGGGCAACGCTCGTCGAGCTTGACCGCGCCAAAGTCGACGTGGGTGTTGGCGTCGATGGTGCGACCGACCGGCACATTCTGCGAGCAGACCTTCCAGTTCCGGTCTAGCACCTGACGGCGGCCGGCGCCGGTCGCGTCGTGTGATCTGGTCACCGGAATCGCAAATCCGGTGAGTTTCTGCACCGCGTTCTGAGCATCCTGCAGG
>JBOHFW010000356.1:0-5598 GCA_050699835.1 Pseudonocardiaceae bacterium
GCGTATGCCGGGTCGCTGCTCTGGTGCACGATCCGATTGTTGACGTCGACGAACACCACCCGGGGCTGGTAATGGCGGGATTCGGCGTCATCCATCGTGCCGTAGGCGATGAGGATCACCAGATCCCCGGGCGCCACCAGATGTGCGGCGGCACCGTTGATCCCGATCACGCCGCTGGATCGGGCACCGGGGATGACATAGGTCTCCAGCCGGGCGCCGTTGGTGATGTCCACGATCGCGACCCGCTCGCCGGCCAGCAGATCGGCGGCGTCCATGAGGTCCTCATCCACGGTCACCGACCCCACGTAATGCAGATCCGACTGCGTGACCGTGGCCCGGTGGATCTTGGACTTCAGCATCGTCCGGAACATCACAGGCCTCCCAGATGCAGGCAGACGTTGTCGATCAACCGGGTGGTGCCGACGGTGGCGGCGAGCAGCAGCCGGGCCGGTCCCCGGCTGGGGGCGGGCCCGAGCTGGGGACCGCGCAACGCCAGGTAGTCCACCACGACGGCGGGTTGCCCAGCCAGCACGTCATGAGCCGCTGCGAGCACCGCGTCGCGACCATGAACTCCGGCCTGCGCGCCGGCCGCCAAGGCCCTCGACAACGTGACCGCGGCGGCGCGGGCTGCGACATCCAGGTGGACGTTGCGGGAGGACAGCGCGAGCCCGTCAGCCTCTCGCACCGTGGGCACCCCGACCACCTGCACACCCATCCGCAAGTCGGCCACCATCCGCTGGATGAGCACGAGCTGCTGGTAGTCCTTCTCACCGAAGAACGCCCGGTCCGGAGCGACGATCCCGAAGAGCTTGGCCACCGCGGTGAGCACCCCGGCGAAGTGACCCTGCCGGCTGGCACCCTCCAGCTCGGCACCCAGCGCCCCGGGGGTAACGGTCGTCTGGGAGCCGGGTGGATACATCGCCTCGGCACTCGGCACGAACACCAGTTCCACGCCCTCCTCCCGGCACACCACGAGATCAGCCGCAAGCTGGCGGGGATAGCGGTCGAGATCGACACGCGAATCGAACTGCAGGGGATTGACGAAGATCGACACGACGGTATGCGACTGCGGGACGGCTCGGGCGGCATGCACCAACGCCCGGTGGCCGGCGTGCAACGCTCCCATCGTCGGGACCAGCACCACCGGGCGACCAGCCTGGCACAGCGCGCGGGTCACCGCGGTCAGCGCAGCGGGGTCGTCGTAGACGGTCGGGGTGCTCACGGTGGCCCCTGCAGAGTTTCCCGGATCTGGGTGGCGGCCGCCGGTGCCAGCAGCCCGGCCGCCTCAGCCCGGTCGGCGGTACGGCTGGCTTGCGTGCGGTAGGGATCGAGCAGCTCCGGAGCGGACTCCGCGAGCACCCGCAGGTGCAGCCGGACGGTGTCCAGATCGCCGCGGGCCACGGGTCCGGTCAGGGCGCGGTCACCGTGGCGCAGCGTGTTGTCCAGCGCCGCCTCCAGCAGTGGCGCGAGCAGCCGTTCAGCGGGCACCACACCGGCGTGCTCCAGGGTGTCCACCGCATCGCGCACCAGGGTGGCCAGGTGGTTGGCGCCGTGCGCCAGCGCCGCGTGATACAGCGGTCGGGCCTCCGGTGGGACCCGTACCGGTTCGGCGCCCATCTCCAGCACCAGCGCTTCCCCGACACTCCAGCCGGTCTCGTCAGCAACGGTGATGCCGACGCAGGCGCTCGCTAGCCGGGCGGTATCCTCGGCACGCCCGGTGAAGGTCATCGCGGGGTGCAACGCGAGTGGCAGCACCCCAACGGCGATCGCCGGCGCCAGCACCTCCACCCCCCGCGCGCCGCTGGTGTGCACCACGATCTGCCCGGCCCGGAACGCCCCGGTCGCGGTGAGTCCAGCGACCAGGTCCGGCAGGACGTCGTCGGGGACCGCGAGCAATACCAAGTCTGATCGCCGCACCACCTCATCCGGCGGCAGCACCGGTGCGTCGGGAAGCAGGTCCGCAGCGCGGCGCAGCGATGATCGGGACACCGCGCTGACGCCGACCACCACGTGCCCAGCACCGGAGAGAGCGGCGCCGAGCACCGAACCCACCCGGCCGGCGGAGACCACACCCACCCCCAGCCGGGCTGGGCGATCAGCCACGCCACCCGACGCAGCCGCACCTGACCGCGGCGTCGTTGCCATCGCCGTCCTCCAGATGTTCCAGTCCCACGCTGGCCGCGGGTACCGGACTGCCGCAGGTTAACCCCGCCGGTGCCACCCGCGCTGTTTCAGGTGAGCAGCTTCACTGGCCCATTCACCCCTGCCGCCGCTTCTGTGGGGCGCTGACCGCCCGGTCCCGGGCGGCGATCAGTTCGGCCAGCGCCTCATGATGCCACCGTCTGGTGTCCGGGCTGGCGGTGCCGCGCTGCACCCGGTCGGAGAGGAACGCGAGCTCGGTGACCGCGTTCTGATAGTCGCGCACCGCGCCGGCAGCACCCTCGCCTGCGCGCCGGCGCACCTCGGAGCGCCAGCCACGCCGGCCGATCTGGCTGGCCAGCAGCGGGACCTCGCTGGGAGCGATCCATCCCGCGCTGGCAAATCCCGGTAACGCGGCGGAAATCACCCGCTGCTCCCGGCGGCGCAGCCACACCACCAGCGCGATCAGCGCGCCGAACAGCGGCACCATGATCACCCCGTAGACCGTCGGCAGGTAACCGAGCCCAGCGGAGGCGTTCCACAACGCGTGCAACCCGACCGCCCCGAGATAACCAGCCGTGAGATAACCAGCAGGGTGGCGCATCACCTCGCCGACCGGATTGCGGCGGCGGGCTACCAGCCCCACGGTGATCCCGATGATCGCAGTGAACACCGGGTGCGCGAATGGTGCGAGAACGCCACGCAGCAGGAAAACGATGGCCACGCTACCGTCGTCGATGGCGAAGGCACGCCCGAAGTAGAGGACGTTCTCGGTGAATGCGAAGCCCGCGGCGACCAGACCCGCGTAGACGATCCCGTCCACGACCCCGTCGAACTCGCGGCGCCGCAACCACAGCAGGCCAACTAGGAACGCGCCCTTGAAGGCCTCCTCGGCGACCGGGGCAGAAATCACCGCGGCGACCAGATCCCCACCACCGACGCCCAGCAGCTGCTCCCCGAGCACAGCGGCCTCGTCGTTGACGATTGCCGCACCGAGCACCGAGATTCCCGCGCCCCACAGGAACGCGGCGAGCAGCAGCCGCGATGGCTCGGGTTCCCAGCGGTCCACCCATAGGAACGCCGCCACTACCGGCAATACCGGCAACACCGCCGCCATCGCGCCGACCAGCACCGCAGCAGCACCGAAGCTGACACTGATCAGACCGAGCACAACGACCACCGGGACAACCAACGCGACCAGCCCCAGTACCGCCAGCACCCGTTGCGGGTGCGGCCTGAGACCGCTCGCTGGGCTCGGCGCGGCCGTCATGGCCACGCACCCTATGCCCTCGCCGCCTGTAATCGGAGGGCAATATCACGGTAGTGGCACCGGGGGCGGGCCGGGCAGCGTGACCAGTTCGCCGATGTCCTGCAATGGTTGGCCCGCGATGGCGATCCCGCTGGCGAGCAACGGACGGTGGCGCATCTCGGCACTCACCTCCCCAGCAAGACCGGTGACCGTGTCCCGCCAGCGTAGGCGCCGTCGTCGGCACTGAGTCCTATCAGCGCACGCGGAATACCCAGCCCGCCGGCGATTCGGGCCAGTACCCGGTAGTTGATCACCCGTCGGCCCTGGACGATCTCTGAGACACTAGATTGCGGCATGCCGGTGGCCTTCGCGATCACGCGCTGAGTCCACCCATTCGCACCCAGCACCCGAAACACCATGCCGATGTCATGAGCAGCCAGCGCAGCCCGCACCTCCGGCAGAGCAAGCAACGCCGGATCAACGGGAGGAGTCTCACCGTTGGGTCCCTGGACCATCGCGCTCACCACTTCTCGTCGTACGGCTGCTCGCAAGCAGGGTAACGACTCACCAGCACGGGTCATGATCGGTCCAGTAGTCCACCGTGCCGTCCATCAGGAATCACCGTGCCACGCGCAGCTCCGCGAGCACATCGATCCGGTCGAGCAGGTATGCGGCGCGGGCACGGGTGTCTGCGAACATGTCCACCGCGTCGAGTTGACCGGCGGTATACCACGCGAATGGCAGCTCGGCATCGGGCGCAACGACCGCCGCTTCAGCAGGGCACCGGCAGCCACCGGGCCGCGCTCGCGCTGCGAATCCTGCGTCTCGGTTGTGTCGATCACGATTGACGATCATGGCCCGACGATGACAGCGGGTTGTCGCTTAGAAGAGACACCTCGGGGGAAACGGGGCCGCATCTGTCTCTCAGGAGAGACACCCCGTTGGGCTGTGGGCTACACGGTCAGACCGCCCCGGCGGGCCATGCCCCGTAGCTCCTGGCCGGCAGCATCCCGCCGCGAGTGCCTGAGCAACACGGCGAGGGTGTCGCGGACCCTCGGCTCCCGGAGCACCATGGTGGGGAAGATTTCCTCTGCCGTGCGCAGTGCCCTCACGGCGTCGTCACGGCGTCCCCGCAGCCGGGCCAGCGCGCGGCCGTAGTGGACCCAGTACTGGGTCCGGCCCACCGGGAGGGGGTGCCGGTCGGGATTAACGTTCTGGCCGATGCTCACCGCCCGGTCGGGCTCATTCGCTTCGAGCGCGAGCCACATCTGCCAAATCCCCGCGTCGACCGACCCGAACACGAACCGATCCATCCCCGCGTCGGTCGGCCCGGGCACTGGCCCCAGAGAGTCCACATCGAATCGCCCGGCTATCTCGGCTGCGGCGTCCATCGGAGCGGCCGCGTCGCCCGTGCGGCCATCCAGCACGGCGTCTATGGCGTGGCACGTGGTGACCACGGCGACGAACCCGGCGGTGTCGGCAGTCACCGGCGGCAGGGTGAGCGAGCCGAGCATTGCGCGGCTCGGCTCGAGCGCACCGCCGGCCAGCAACACGTCGGCAACGCTGACCCCGGCCACGGCCAGTGTGCCGACCTCATCGCGTTCCTGGGCCAAGCGCAGGGCCAGGAACACAACCCGCCGGGTCAAGTGGGCTGGCGCACCCGCGTGCAGCAGCCATAGACGAGTGACATGCACATGGAGATACACGGCCAGGTCGAGCAACTCGCCGTGGTCGGCGCCGGTGGCCAGCGTGGTGTGTAGGTCCCGGATCAGACCGGGAAGCTCGGTGGCCACCTCGGCGAATCGGCACGCCCGGCGCTGTGCGTGGATCTGGGCCACCCGGTCCCGCAGCACCGCAACGGGCAGCACCAGCCCGCCGGGATGACCGGCCTCGATCGCGTCCAGCGCGAGTCCTATCGCCTCTGTGGTGCTGTCGGTATGCCCGTTGGCCGGTGCGGGCACGGGAAGCCTGGTCAGCTCCGACACGGAGATCTGGAGCACCTCAGCCAGGGCATGGATCTGGTTGAGGGTCGGGGACAGTAGACCGCGCTCGATCCGATTCAGGGTGTCCTTGCTCATCCCGGCCAGCCCAGCGACCACCCGCAGCGACTTGCGCCGATCGTTGCGGACACGCCACAGCGCCCATCCGATCGTGCGCGCTTCCTCAGCGTCCATTCATTCAGGACCTCTCCTCACCACAGCTCCCTCACC
>JBOHFW010000357.1:0-12209 GCA_050699835.1 Pseudonocardiaceae bacterium
CAGCATGAGTGCCGTGACTGAAGTTCAACCGAGCAACATCCATCCCCGCCCACACCAACTCCCGGATCCGCTCCGGACTCGCCGTAACCGGACCGATCGTACAAACGATCTTCGCGCGTCGACTCATGTCGGACACCCTAGCGGTGCGTCTGGATCACTCACATGGCCGCCGGGTGACGAGCGAATGACTAGACCTCGGCTGCTCCGACGTGCCGGGCCAACCACTCAGCCAAGGGCCGGGTGGCCTGCCAGCTCTCCTGGACGCGACCCAGGCAGGCGCGCTCGTGTAACACCTCGTCGGGCGGCCAGGACTGCCACAGGTACAGCGAACGGTGCCGCAACAGGTCTATCCGCGGGTGATCGACGGCAACACCTCGGGGACGCGAGCGCAGGGTATCTCCACCGCGCTGCATCCCGTCCCTGTCTCCCAGCACAGCCATCAACAGACTCCGCAGATCTTCGCCGCTGCGCTCGTCGTCCACTGCCATCCGGTAGCGGGCAAGCTGGTCGGTGGACCACCGGTAAGCGCCGCCTGCGACGAGCAGCCCGTCGGCCCCCAGCTGGGCATAGAACGCCGCGCTGGGCGTCTCGATCACCGCGCCGCAGTGCGTCTTGTAGGGACTCTTGTCGTTGCTGAATCGGACATCGCGGTGCGGACGGAAGATCTTTCCAGTGCCGAACTCCGGCTCTAGTTCGGCGAGCAGCGCCAGCATCGGGGTACGGATCTGATCGTCGTAGACGGTCTTGTGGTCGCTCCAGTAGGCCTTCGAGTTATCCGCTGCCAACCCCTCGTAGAAGTCGACCGCGTGCTCGCCGAACCCGTCAAAACCCACCGCCGAATGCTACGCGGTGAGGCCCGACCCGTCGCCGCTAGGAGGCGAGCGCTGGCTCCTTCTGAGTGCTCAGCGTTTCCGGATTCTCACGGCCCCGGCGGGCAATCGACATGTAGAGCACCGCACCGAGGAAGACCACGGCTGAGGTGATCACATTGATACGCATCCCGAAGATCATCGTGGCCTCATCAACGCGCATCAGCTCGATCCAGAACCGACCCGCGGTGTAACCCGCGACGTAGAGAGCGAAGGCCCGGCCGTGGCCGAGCTGGAAACGCCGGTCCGCCCATACGACGAGCGCCACGATGCCCAGATTCCACAGCATCTCATAAAGGAAGGTCGGGTGAACGATGTCCACCGGTGGGCCCTGCGCGACCCCGTTGACGACGCCCGGATCGAGCACGCCGGTGTCCGGATCCATCCGGTTGCGAATCTCTAATCCCCAGGGCAGCGAGGTCGGGCCACCGTAGAGCTCCTGGTTGAAGTAATTGCCGAGCCGGCCGATCGCCTGCGCAGCGATGATGGCCGGCGCGACGGCGTCCGCCAGCGCAGGCAGCGGGATACCCTGGCGCCGGCAGCCGATCCAGGCTCCGAGGGCTCCGAGTGCGATCGCTCCCCAGATGCCGAGTCCGCCCTTCCAGATCTCCAGCGCGGCGATCGGGTCTCCATCCGGCCCGAAGTACTTCTGCCAGTCCGTAGCTACGTGGTAGAGACGTCCGCCCACCAGACCGAACGGCACCGCGAACACCGCAATGTCGATCACTGCCCCGGCCTGACCGCCTCTGGCTCGCCAGCGACGTTCCCCCCACAGGATGGCCACGACGATCGCGGCGATGATGCACAGGGCGTAGGCGCGGATCGGCACCGGCCCCACGTACCAGACGCCCCGGTCCGGACTGGGTATCGATCCGAGGAACATCGCGATAGACACGGGCGACACGGTATCTCTAACCCGAATCGCCCGGACTCGGACCTCCTCCGCCGTGCCTCCATGAGCTGGAGGTGACTTCAGGCGGGTTGGGGAGCGGGACGGCGGACGCCGGTGGCGAGCTCGGCGGCCAGGGCGATGACGCCGGGTTCGCCGTCATCGGCGGCGGTGACGAAGGCGGAACCAACGATCACGGCGTCGGCGAACGCCGCCACCTCGGCGGCCTGTGCGCCATTGCGCACGCCGAGTCCGACGCCGACCGGCAAGCCCGGCGCGAGCTCGCGCACCCGGCTCACCAGCGTTCCAGCGGCGCTGCTCACCACGTCCCGGGCGCCGGTGACACCCATGAGCGAGCTCGCGTACAGGAAGCCACGGCTCGCCGCCGCGGTCGAGGCCAGGCGCTGTTCGGTCGAGGAGGGGGCCACCAGGAAGATCCGGTCCAGGTCGTGCGCCGCCGCCGCGGCCAGCCAGTCGTGCGCCTCATCGGGAATCAGATCCGGGGTGATGACACCGAGCCCGCCAGCCCCGGCGAGGTCCCGGGCGAAGGCATCCACGCCCTAGCGGTGCACCGGATTCCAGTCGGTCATCACCACGGTTCGCCCACCGGCGCCGGCGATCGACTCCACGACAGCAAGGACGTCCCGCAGCCGTACCCCGCCGCGCAGGGCGGTGTCCGCGGCGGCCTGGATAGTCGGTCCGTCCAGCACCGGATCGGAGTACGGGATCCCGACTTCGACCAGGTCGCAACCGCCCTCCAGCATGGCGTGCAACAGCACCCGCGAGCCCTCCACCGTCGGGTAGCCGGCAGGCAGGTAGCCGACCAATGCGGCCCGATGATCGGCGCCGCAGGCCTCGAATAGCGGCGCCAGCCGGGCGGTCATGACTGTCCTTCCAGCAGGTTGAACCACCTCACCGCGGTGTCCACGTCCTTGTCACCCCGGCCGGACAGGTTGATCAGCACCAACGCCCCCTCACCCAGTTCGGCACCGAGGTGCAGCGCGCCGGCCACGGCGTGCGCCGACTCGATCGCGGGGATGATCCCCTCGGTGCGGGAGAGTAGCTGGAAGGCCTCCATCGCCTGCGCATCGGTGATCGGCCGGTACTCCGCGCGCCCGGTGTCTTTGAGCCAGGAGTGCTCGGGCCCCACTCCGGGGTAGTCCAGGCCGGCCGAAATCGAGTGCGTCTCGATGGTCTGCCCGTCGGAGTCCTGCAGCAGGTAAGACAGCGCGCCGTGCAGCATCCCGGGCTCGCCGGCGGACAGCGTCGCGGCGTGCCGGCCGGTGTCCACCCCGTCACCGGCAGCCTCGAAGCCGATCAGGCGCACCCCCGGGTCGTCGATGAACGGGTGGAAGATGCCGATCGCGTTGGAACCACCCCCGACGCACGCGGCCACCGCATCGGGCAGCCGGCCGAAGCGGGCCAGCATCTGCTCGCGGGCCTCCAAGCCGATGACCCGGTGGAAATCGCGCACCATCACCGGGAACGGGTGCGGCCCGGCAACGGTGCCGAGCAGGTAGTGCGTGTGATCCACATTGGTGACCCAGTCCCGCAGCGCCTCGTTGATGGCGTCCTTCAGGGTGCGCGATCCCGTCTTCACCGGGACCACCTCGGTGCCGAGCAACCGCATCCGAGCGACGTTGAGCGCTTGGCGCTCGATGTCCACCTCGCCCATGTAGACCACGCACTCCAGCCCGAGGAGCGCGCACGCGGTGGCGGTGGCGACGCCGTGCTGGCCCGCGCCGGTCTCCGCGATCACCCGTGGTTTGCCCATCCGCTGGGTGAGCAGCGCCTGGCCCAGCACATTGTTGATCTTGTGGGATCCGGTGTGGTTGAGGTCCTCGCGCTTGAGCACGAGCCGGGCCCCACCGGCGTACTCAGAGAGCCGGGGCACCTCGGTGATCGGCGAGGGCCGACCGGTGTAGTCGGCGAGCAGGCCGTTCAGCCGGGCGATGAACTCCGGATCCGATCGGGCCGCGGTGTAGGCGACGGCGAGCTCGTCGAGGGCCGCTATCAGTGCCTCGGGTACGAACCGGCCGCCGTAGCGCCCGAAGTGCCCGAGAGCATCCGGCAGAGTGGTGATCGGTGCAGGTTGGATGCTGACCATGCCGCTCACCGGGCCGGCTTGGGGCAGGCTGGGTGAGATCCCGCGGTGACTAGTTGGGTGACGGCGGCTTTCGGGTCGCCGCTGGTCACCAGCCCCTCACCGACAAGCACCGCGTCGGCGCCCGCTCCGGCGTAGGCCATCAGGTCCGCGGGTCCGCGCACCCCGGACTCGGCGACGCGCAGCACGTCGGGCGGCAGCCCAGGCGCGATCTTGCTGAAGACCGCGGGATCGACGTCCAGGGTGTGCAGGTCGCGGGCATTGACCCCGATCAGGGTTGCCCCGGCCTCCAGGGCGCGGTCGGCTTCCTCGGCGGTGTGTACCTCGACCAACGCGGCCATGCCCAGTGACTCGACCCGGTCGACCAGCGCGAGCAGCGCGTTCTGCTCCAGCGCGGCGACGATCAGCAGCACCACGTCCGCACCGTGCGCTCGCGCTTCGTGCACCTGGTAGGGGCTGACGATGAAGTCCTTACGCAGCACCGGGACGTCCACCACGGCACGGACGGCGTCCAGGTCGGCCAGCGAGCCACCGAAGCGCCGGCCCTCAGTGAGCACACTGATCATGCGAGCGCCGGCCTCCGCGTAGTCCGCGGCAAGCGCGGCCGGATCCGGGATGTCAGCCAGGATTCCACGGGACGGGCTGCGGCGCTTGACCTCCGCGATAACGCCGATCCCCGGACCCCGCAACGCCGTCAACGCATCCCGCGGTGCGGACACCCGGCTGGCTCGCCGCTTGATCTCGGTGAATTCGACAGCGGCTTGGCGGGCCGCGAGGTCGACTCTGACCCCTTCGAGGATCGCCTCCAGGATGCTCAAGCCTCTCCCCTTCCGCCCCCGTGCGCAAGCCGGGTATCGATGCTAACTCCGCCCTGGTCGTCGCCACGTCACCGGGGGTGTCCCGACGCGGTGGGGTCCTCGCCGGCATCCAGCCGTTCCCAGAACCTCCCGTCCGGAGGCAACTGCCCGTCACGACGTGCCGCCGGCGCTTCGTAACGACGCCCCAGACGCGGCATCCGGTGACCGCGCACTACTAGCGCGACACCGGCCACCGCGAGCAGCACCCCTCCAGCCACGGTCAACGCGGGACCCGCGACGAGCACGGTGGCCGTGCCGACCGGAACTGACCGGGCGGGCCGGTCTGTCGCGGCCATCGCGGCACCGGTGAGCCAGCGGCCGTCGAGGACTCGCAGCACCGCAATAGTCGGCAGCACCGCAGCGCCGAGCAGCACCGCACCGAGCAGCCAGCGCACCCGCCCGCTACTCGCCAGCACCGCGGCCACCGCCGCGAGTGCGAGCACTGCCAGCGGACCCAGGGCGGGCAGCACCGCCGAGCCGGTGAGCCGCTGCTGGACGGTCCCGAGCAGCGGTGCCTGGACATCGATCTGGGCCCAGCCGAGCGCCGCCGCGCCGCCGAGCACCGCCGATGCCACGACCAGCGCCGCGATGGTGACCGCCAGCGCCCAGCGCGATACGGCGAGCTCAGGCACGCATCGATCCGGCGGGCTCGCCAGTGGCCAATCGCAAGGTGCCCGCGGCGGCAATCGCGGCCAGCACCGCACCCGCCTTGTTCAAGCACTCGGTGTCCTCGGCCACCGGATCGGAGTCGGCAACGATGCCTCCACCGGCCTGCACGTAGGCGACCCCGTTGCGGACCATCGCGGTGCGGATCGCGATCGCGGTGTCGGCGTCCCCGGCGAAATCGAGGTAGCCGACCACTCCCCCGTACACCCCCCGCCGGGTGGGCTCGAGCTCTTCGATGAGCTCCATCGCCCGCGGCTTGGGTGCCCCGGACAGCGTTCCCGCCGGGAAACAGGCGGTCACCGCGTCAAACGCGGTGTACCCGGGGGCCAGCTCACCGGTGACTGTGGAGACCAGGTGCATGACGTGGCTGTAGCGCTCGACCCGGAAGAAGTCGGTGACATGCACCGAGCCAGCGCAGCATACCCGCCCGACGTCGTTTCGTCCGAGATCGACCAGCATGAGGTGCTCAGCACGCTCCTTCTCATCGACGATCAGGTCCTTCTCCAGCCAGCTGTCCTCGTCCGGATCGGCGCCGCGGGGTCGGGTGCCTGCGATCGGGTGCGTGGTGACCTTCCCGTCCCGCACGGTCACCAGGGATTCCGGGCTGCAGCCGACGATGCTGAACTCCTCGAGCGTGAGCAGGTACATGTACGGGCTGGGGTTGGTGGTGCGCAGCACCCGGTAGATGTCCAGCGGGTCGGCGTCGGTGGTGATCTCGAAGCGCTGGGAGACCACCACCTGAAAGGCCTCGCCAGCGCGGATCGCCTCCTTGGCCGTCTCGACCGCCGCATAGTGCTGCTCGGGGCTGCGGCGACGCAGGAACTCCGGGGCCGGCCGGTTGAACACCGCCGCGCTGGCGGGCGCCGGCGTGCACAGCTTCTCGACCATCACGTCCAGCCGGGCGAGGGCATCGTCGTAGGCCTCATCGACACGGTGCGGGGAGTCGTCCCAGTTGATTGCATTGGCGATCAACGTGATGGTGCCCTCATGGTGGTCCAGCGCGGCGAGGTCGCTGGCTAACAGCATCACCAGCTCGGGCACCTTGAGGTCGTCCACCGCAAGCTCAGGCAATCGCTCCAGGCGCCGGACCGCGTCATAGCCGAGATAGCCGACCATTCCTCCGGTGAGTGGCGGCAGACCGGGTAGCGGTTCGGTCTGCAGCGCCGCGACAGTCGCCCGCAATGCCTCCAGCGGGGTGCCCGCCCACTCCTGCGCCACCCCGGGAAGCCCGACCGGGGGTGTGCCGCGCCAAACTGTACGACCACCGACCTCAGTGAGCGCGGCGGCGCTGCGTACCCCCACGAAGGACCAGCGCGACCAGGATGAGCCGTTTTCCGCGGACTCAAGGAGGAAGGTGCCGGGTCGGCCTTGAGCCAGTTTTCGATATACCCCCAGGGGGGTCTCGCCGTCGGCAAGCAGCGTCCGGGTCACCGGGATCACCCGGCGATCGGTCGCCAACGCACGAAACCGGTATCGATCCAGCTGTATTTGCCCGATTCCGGTAGCGCCGATAGTGACCATGGAGACATTGTGCCCGCCGTTGACTCCGGAGTGCGCTCGGGCCTACGTTATTCTTCTTTCGTTGAAAAGGAGTGTGCCGGTGACGGAGGACGAGGCCGCACGGCAAGCCCGTCCCCGCGGGCGCCGTCCAGCCGGAGAGAACACCCGGGCGGCACTGCTCGACGCGGCCAGGGTGGAATTCACCGAGCGTGGCTTCGACGCTGCCACTGTACGCACCATCGCGGCGCGCGCTGGGATGGATCCCGCGATGGTCAACCACTGGTTTGGCGGCAAGGACGGTCTGTTCGTCGCTGCCTTGCAGCTGCCGGTGAACCCTGAGCAGATCGTCCGCCAGGTCCTCGACGGGGAGCCCGGTCAGGCTGCCGAACGCGTCCTGCGTACCTTCCTGTCGGTCTGGGACACTGAGGGCGGTGGGGCGCTGACTGCGTTGGTGCGCAGCATAGCCAGTCACGAGGCAGCCGCCCGGATGATGCGCGAGTTCGTCAGCCGGGTGGTCTTGGGCCGGATCGTCTCCGCGGTTGCGCCGGATCAGCTCGAGCTACGTACGGCGCTGTGCGGCACCCAGATGACGGGTCTCGCGATGGTGCGTTATGTGATCCGCCTCGAGCCACTGGCCTCCGCCGACCCCGACACCGTGGTTGCGGCGATCGCCCCCAACCTGCAGCGCTACCTCACCGGCGCCCTGTAGTTGGGGGCTCTTCAAGGACAGCCAACCCCGCTTCGGGAGGTCATTAACCGCTACCAACCGGGCGCGAGTGGCCCAGCGGGCTGCTGAAACATGTCACTGAGCCGGTGTGGCAGGCTGGGCCGATCTGATCGACGATGAGCAGCACCGCGTCACCGTCGCAGTCCAGCCGCACCTCCTGCACGTGCTGGGTGTGACCGGAGGTCTCCCCCTTGACCCAGTAGACCTGCCTGCTGCGCGACCAGTAGGTGGCCTTGCCGGTGGTGAGCGTGCGGTGCAGCGCCTCGTCGTCCATCCAGGCCACCATCAGCACCTGCCCGGTGCCGCGCTGTTGCGCCACGGCGCAGACCAGCCCATCGGCATTGCGCTTGAGTTTGCTGGCAATCTCCGGGTCCAACCCGCTCATCGGATAGTCACCCCCGCGCGGCGCAGACCTTCTTTGACCTCGCTGATCCGGAGCTGCCCGTAGTGGAAGACGCTGGCGGCGAGCACTGCGTCGGCGCCGGCGGCTACCGCGGGCGGGAAGTGCGCCACGCCGCCGGCTCCACCGCTGGCGATCACCGGCACCGTGACGACGGCCCGTACAGCAGAGATCATCTCGATGTCGAAGCCGGTCTTGGTGCCATCGGCGTCCATGGAGTTGAGCAGGATCTCGCCCACGCCCAGCTCTTGACCGTGGGCTGCCCACGCCACCGCGTCGATCCCGGTGCCGCGCCGCCCGCCGTGGGTGGTCACCTCGAAGCCGGACGGGGTTGGTGGCTCTCCAAGCGGTACCCGCCGGGCATCCACCGAGAGCACGATGCACTGCGCTCCGAAGCGGCGACTGGCCTCGCGCAGCAGCTCGGGGCGGGCCACCGCCGCAGTGTTGATGCTCACCTTGTCCGCTCCGGCCCGCAGCAGGCGATCCACATCGGACACCTCGCGGATCCCTCCACCGACGGTCAGCGGGATGAAGACACATTCAGCGGTGCGACGGACCACCTCATAGGTTGTCTCCCGGTTCGTGGCGGAGGCCGTGACGTCCAGGAAGGTCAGCTCGTCGGCGCCCTGCGCGTCATAGGCGGTGGCCAGCTCGACGGGATCGCCGGCATCCCGCAGGGCAGTGAAGTTCACCCCTTTGACCACCCGGCCAGCGTCTACGTCCAGGCATGGGATCACGCGCACGGCAACAGCCATCCACTCAGCCTATGCGGGCAAGCATGGACTGCCGACACACCGGGCAGGCGAGGGCGACACGCGGGCAGGGTGGCACGACACACCGGGCACAAGAGCCCGACATGCCGGGTTAGCGGGCGGCAGCTAGGGCGCCGGGGAGGGTGAGGGCGCCGGTATAGAGCGCCTTGCCGATGATCGCGCCTTCCACGCCCTGGGGGGCCAGGGCTGCCAGGGCTGCCACGTCGGCAACGCCGGAGACCCCGCCGGAGGCGATCACCGGGGCGTCCGTTCGGGCGCACACCGCGCTGAGCAGCTCCAGATTCGGCCCGCGCAGCGTGCCGTCCTTGGTGACGTCGGTGACCACGTAGCGAGGGCAACCGTCGGCGTCCAGGCGCTCGAGCACCTCCCAAAGGTCACCACCGGACGCTGTCCAGCCCCGCGCGGCGAGAATGTGGCGCCCGTCGGTGATCCGCACGTCCAGCCCCACCGCAATCCGTTCACCGTGCTCAACGATCATTGCCCGGCACCAGGTCGGGTCCTCCACCGCGGCGGTTCCCAGGTTGACCCGGGCGCATCCGGTGGCCAGGGCACGCTGGAGTGACGCGTCGTCCCGTATCCCACCAGAGAGCTCAACGGCGATGTCCAGCCTGCCGACGACCTCAGCCAGCAACTCAGTGTTGGAGCCCCGACCGAACGCCGCGTCCAGATCGACCAAATGGATCCACTCAGCGCCGTCGGCCTGCCAGGCCAGCGCGGACTCAACCGGGTCGCCGTAACAGGTCTCCGTGCCGGCCTCGCCCTGAGTGAGACGGACAGTCCGGCCGCTAGCGACGTCCACCGCGGGCAGTAGCACGAAACTCACCGCCCCACCCTAGCCCGGTCCTTCACGTGGATCATGCCAAGAGGCCATGGTGGCTCTTGATCCAGATAAGCCGCCGCTAGTCCCGAAGGGAAACCCCACCGCGCTTTGCGTGGCCGCGACCCTGAGCGGGACGAAACCCTGGGTCGCGGCGAGTCCAAGGCACTCGGTTGCCAGCCGGGTTTTCCCCACCCCTGCCGCTCCGGCCAGCACGATCGCGCGGAGGCCGGCATGGAGGAGCGTGCCCACTTGCTTCAGCTCGGCCGCTCGCCCGACGAGCGGCCACCTGACGTCCGGCGACCCCGGCTCCACTCCCGGATCGTGGCAGAGCAGCGACCCCAAAGTCGACCTTGCGGGGACAGCAAGACTGCACGCTACGCCCGAGAAATGGCACCTGGTGCTGGTTGAGTCTCGATCCTCAGCGGCCGACACCGGTTACAGCGTCGCGATCCAGTTACGCAGCAGGTGCGCGCCAGCGTCGCCAGATTTCTCGGGATGGAATTGGGTCGCCCACAGCGGCCCGTTCTCCACTGCGGCGACGAACGGCTCGC
This sequence comes from Pseudonocardiaceae bacterium, assembly GCA_050699835.1. Taxonomy (GTDB): domain Bacteria; phylum Actinomycetota; class Actinomycetes; order Mycobacteriales; family Pseudonocardiaceae. The sequence continues at coordinate 10,157 of JBOHFW010000357.1, forward strand.
CGTGCTCGGCCCAGGTCACTAGCGGTGGCGCCAGCGGCCCGGAGCTCTCCAACTCCCAGCGCCGGGTGGCATATGAATGCACGAAGTAGAAACGAGCCTCCAGGTCGAGGCCCGCGAACAATCGCGAGCCTGCTGGCGGAGCCACGGTGTTCCACCCCATGTGCGGTAGCACGTCGGCCTTCAACCGCTCCACAGTCCCGGGCCATTCACCACATCCGTCGGTCTGCACCCCGTGTTCGACACCCCGGCTGAACAGCACCTGCATCCCCACACAGATGCCAAGCACGGGGCGACCACCAGCCAGCCTACGACCGATGATCCAGTCACCGCGTACTGAGCGCAGCCCGGTCATGCACGCGGCGAAGGCCCCCACACCGGGCACCACCAGCCCGTCGGCAGCCAGCGCAGCGTCGATGTCGGCGGTCACGGTCACCTCCGCACCGGCTCGACGCAGCGCCCGCTCGGCAGACCGCAAATTGCCCGACCCATAATCCAGCACAACAATGTCGGTCACCCAGCCAGCTTTGCAGACGTCGCGTTCCAGGTCGGGAGGGTGTGACGATGCACGGAGAACCGGCACTACGTGACGAAGACTTGATGCGGCATCTGGCGGATCTCGTCGCGCGCAGCTACGAGGGCGCCACGTCGTGGCCGGACCGGTTGACTGTGTTCCACCGGGCAGTCCAGTTGCTCGATCCGGTGGTCCGAGGCGTTCTCGCCGAGGCCGACAAGATGTTCCTGGAGAACACCGGCGAGATCACCCGCTACCGCGTCGAGCAGGAGGACGGCAGCGTGGGCGAGCGTTGGGAGTTGTCCTGGCCCCGGCAACGGGACGCCGTTTCACGAGACGGCGGTCCGGTTGCGCCGGTCCAGGTCATCGCCTGGTTCCAACGCAGCTTCAACCACGCCCATCTACGCGGTTCGACCGCCGGGGACTGGCCGCTGCAGGTAACCAGCACCGACGACGCCATGCGGCAGGCACCGATCGTGCGCGCCATCGTCGAAGCGGAGCTGCACCAGCGGATCTACGAAGGGCGGTACCCGGTGATTCCCCTCGCGGTAAGCAGATACGGCCTTCCACCCGGCTGAACTCTTCAGACCGCCGCTGCCGCTTTCCGCGCAGCTACCAGCACGGGATCCCAAACTGGGGAGAATGGTGGCGCATAGCCGAGGTCTAGAGCGGTCATCTCCTCGACGGTCATCTCGTTCCACAGCGCGACGGCGCACACGTCGACTCGCTTGCCCGAACCCTCCCGACCGACCAGCTGCGCGCCGAGCAGCCGCCCAGTGCCGCGCTCAGCGATCACCTTGACGGTGATCGGGGTCGCGCCCGGGAAGTAGCCAGCCCGGGTGGTCGACTGCACCGTCACGCTGACCGGCTGGAACCCCGCGGCCCATGCCTCGGTCTCCAGCAGTCCGGTCCGGCCAACCTCAAGATCACAGACTTTGCTGACCGCGGTACCGACCACCCCGGGGAAGGTCGCGTAGCCACCACCGAGGTTCGTACCGATCACCCGGCCGTGCTTGTTGGCGTGGGTGCCCAACGCGACGTGCACTCGCCGCTGCGAAACGCGGTGCAGCACCTCGACGCAGTCACCGCCGGCCCAGATCCCGTTGTGGCCGGACACCCTCATCCGTAGATCGGTGAGCACGCCACCGTACTCGCCCAGGGGTAACCTGGCCGCCCGTGCCAACTCAGTGGCTGGCCGTACACCTAGGCCCAGCACGACGATGTCCGCGGGTAGCGTCCCGCCCTCGGTGACCACACCGGATACCCGGCCGCCGGGACCAGTTTCGAATCCGGCGACCTGAGTGCGGGTGAGCACGGTGATCCCCATGCCTCGCATCGCCTCGCGCACCAGAGCACCCATGTCCGGGTCGAGGGTGGTCATCGGCTCCGGAGCCCGATCCACCACCGTGACCGCCAGGCCACGGCGGATCATCGCCTCGGCCATTTCGATGCCGATGTAGCCGCCACCGACCACGACGGCGCGGCGCGGTCGTCCGGTCAGCCCCGCTAGCACAGCGGCGCCATCGTCCAGGGTCTGTACCC
>JBOHFW010000358.1:0-4543 GCA_050699835.1 Pseudonocardiaceae bacterium
TTGTACAGCAGGTCAACGAGCCCGGCGTAGGACAGCGCATCCTCGACATCCAGACCGAGCCCAGCGACCCGCGCCCGCAGCGTCGGCAGGTCGCGCACGACAGTGAGGTCGATACCGGTCCGCCGGGCGATCTCGGCCCGGTAGTCCAGTTCTGGCCAGTCAGCACCGAAGTCCAGTTTAACGCCGTCATAAGTGACGGTCCGGGTGCCGAAAACTTCGTCGAGCACCGTGAGGATCAGCTCGCGGACGAAAGTCATGTTGTCGCGGTAGTCCCAGTAGGCCGCGTACCATTCCAGCATCGTGAACTCCTGGAGATGGGAGGAGTCCATGCCTTCGTTGCGGAAGTTACGACCCAACTCATAGACCCGATCAAGGGAGCCGGCCACGACGCGCTTGAGCTGGGTTTCTGGCGAGATGCGCAGGTAGAAGTCCTCTCCCAGGGCGTTGTGCCGAGTCACGAACGGTCGCGCGGCAGCTCCGGAGGCAGCCTCCTGGAGAATCGGGGTCTCGACTTCGAGGAAGTCGTGGTCATCAAGGAACCGGCGAATAGTGTGAATGACCTTCGCTCTGACCCGGAAACGTTCCCGTGATTCAGCATTGACCAACAGGTCAAGGTAGCGGCGGCGGTAACGGGCCTCAACATTAGACAGACCCTGCCACTTGTCGGGCAACGCGCGGACCGTCCGATTCAGCACCACAAGCTCGGACACGGCCACGGTCCGTTCACCCCGGCGGGTGGTGTAGATGCGGCCAGCGACCCCGATGAAGTCACCGATCTTGACCGCCCGGGACCACTCCTTCACGACATCCGCGCCCAGTTCCTCCGCAGCCAGCGAGATCTGAGCACGACCGCTGCGATCCTGCACATGCCCGAAGATCAGCCCACCCATCCGGCGCCAGAGCACGACCCGGCCAGCAAGACGCACCACCGTCCCCTCGGGCGCGGTCTGAACGCTGGACGCAACTGCGTCGGTGCGATAACCCGACCGCGGACCAGCCCTCCCGGACTCCTCCGTTGACATCAACACACACCCTCTTGAACCAGACGGCACCAGACCACGAGGGCGGCGTTCGCGAACATCTCGCCACGCGGGCCAGGTGAGCGGATCGCCAACCATGTGACGACCAAACCAGCCTACCGACTCGGACTGAACCATCGCCGACTACCCAGCGCATTCAAGAAGTGGTTCAGGCTTGGCTGGTGGCAACCTGGTGGGCCATTCGGGCGAGCTGGCGATGATCGCTGCTGCGTTGGGCCGCCAGGGCGGTCACCAGTGGGTCGAGGCGGCGGCGGATGCGGATCGAGCTGAGCTTTGCGACGTCGATGATTGCGCTATGGGCCAGCCGCAAGCCACTGGGTTCGCCGGCCCGGATGTGAATGGTGGCGAGGAGGAGCCCTGCACCGGCACGGGCGCGCTGGCTGGTGCCGCCCTCCCAGCGCCGCAGGGACGCCGCGGCGAAGGGTTCCGCCGCGTCCCATCGCCCGCGGGCCAGCTGGAGCCGCGCGGCGACCTGGTCGAGATCGCCATTCTGATCGGCGGGACCCGGCAGCCACAGCACCCGTGCCTCGGCCAGCTGGGTATCGGCGGCGTGTGGGTGTCCCAGGCGCGCCAAGGCGGTCGCGGAATCCGCCCGCGCGCAGGCCTCCACCGCTACCCGGGTGCTCACTCCGATCACGCTCTTGCGCTGGTCGTCCGAGGGGATCTCCGCTGCTTTGAACTGTGCGAGCTGGAGCATCTTGAGCCCATCGTTGGGGTGGCCGTGCTCCTCGGTCGCCAGCCCGGCATAACTCAGCGCGATGGCCTGCAGGTAGGCATCCCCGATCTCGATGGCCAGCTCGAGTGCGCGGTTGTAGTGGTACACGGTGCGGTCGTAGAGACCGGCGTCAAATGCCGCCCAGCCAGCCTGGAGGTGCAGTTCCGCCACCGCCGTCCGCAGTGCCCGAGTGATCGACTCGGTGCCCGGGACGCGCAGCAGCCGGTTCGCCCCCTCGGCTGCCGCACTGCTCACCGCTGGATCCGAGCCGTACATACGCGAGGCTTCACGCAGGCGCTGGGTGCGGTCGCGCACCTGCGCCACGTGCACCGGCAGGATCCGCGACGGCAGCGGCACCGGTGCCGGGGTGGGCAGCTTGGCCGGCTCACCGATACCCTGCAACGGCCGGCTCGCGATGCCGATCCCGGCGGTGGCGAGCAGCGCGCGGCGACGCATCTCCGCGATCACCTCCTCAGCGAGCTCGGTGGCCGTGCCCCCGCCAGCATAGGCGCTGCCCTCGTCGGGACCGAGCCTCATCAGCTCACGCGGGATACCCAGACCATCCGCGATCCGCACCAACAGCTGGAAACCGATCACCCGCCGGCCCTTGACGATCTCGCAGACAGTGGACTGCTGCATCCCGGTCGCCCTCGCGATTTCCCGCTGGGTCCATCCGTGCTCACTCAGCAGCTGGAACAGCGCACCGATGTCATGGCTGGCCAGCGCTGCGTGAACCTTCGGGCGAGTCAGCAGCACGGGATCAATCGGCGGACGGTTGCCCGGCTGGCTGGCAGGTCTGTGCCCCACGCGATCACCGCTTCCGTTCATACGAGTGGCTGCGAGCAAGGTAGCGACTCGCCAGCAGAGCCATGATCGTATCGTCAGGCGGCCATCCAGCGTCCGCCGCTACGCTGCGCGCAGTGCTGGAGCAGTACTTCATGATCTCGGAGCGCGGGTCCACGATGGCCCGCGAGATCCGCGGTGGGCTGGTCACCTTCGTGACCATGGCGTACATCGTGGTGCTGAACCCGCTGATCATCGGTAGTTTCACCGCGGATGCCCCCGGCGCCAAGCGTGACGTGCTGGGCGCCATCCTGCCGGTACCGCAGGTCGCGGCGGTCACCGCGCTGGTCGCCGGGGTGCTGACGCTGGCCATGGGTCTGGTGGTGAACTACCCCTTCGCGATGGCCACCGGATTGGGGATCAACGCCTTCGTCGCGCTGACCATCGCGCCGCTGATGAGCTGGCCGCAAGCCATGGGCTTGGTGATGATCAACGGGTTGGTGGTGCTCGCCCTGGTCGCGGTGGGGGCCCGCCAAGCGGTCTTCAACGCCGTGCCGGCTGAACTCAAGGCGGCCATCGCAGCGGGCATCGGGCTGTTCATCTGCTTCATCGGGTTCGTCGACGCCGGTCTGGTGCGTAGGCTGCCCGACTCCGCGGGCACCACCGTCCCGGTCGGGCTCGGCATCGGCGGCCGCATCGCGACCTGGCCGACCGCGGTGTTCGTGGTGGGGCTGCTGATCACCGGCGCGCTGGTGGCGCGGCGGATCCGCGGCGCCATCCTGCTCGGGGTACTGGCCACCACCCTGTTGGCGATCATCGTCGAGGCCATCGTGCAGGTCGGACCGTCGACGGGCACCGACCTCCGGGGCTGGAACCTGGGCTATCCGGCAGTGCCGGAGCGGGTGTTCGCGGTGCCGGATCTCGCACTGCTCGGACAGGTCTGTTTCGGCGCCGTGCTCAGCGTGCCGATTCTCACCGTCGTGCTGCTGGTATTCACCCTGGTGCTCACCGATTTCTTCGACTCGATCGGCACCATCACCGGGCTGGGCAAGGAGGCCGGCTTCGTCCGCCCCGATGGCGTGTTGCCCGGTGTGGGCAAGGCGTTGGCCGTCGATGCGCTGGGAGCGGTGGCTGGCGGCGCTGCCTCGTCCTCCTCGAACACGGTCTACATCGAGTCAGCGGCCGGGATTGCGGACGGCGCCCGTACCGGCCTGGCCAGCGTGGTCACCGGTCTGCTGTTCCTGGCCGCCATGTTCCTCACCCCGCTGTACTCGGTGATCCCCATCGAAGCCGCGGCACCCGCGCTGGTGGTCGTCGGTGCGCTGATGGTGGGGCAGATCCGTGAGATCGACTTCGGTGACCTCACGGTCGCGTTGCCCGCTTTTCTCACCATCGTGGTGATGCCCTTCACCTACTCCATCGCCAACGGCCTCGGCGCGGGCTTCATCAGCTGGGTGCTGCTGCACGTGGTGACCGGCCGCGGACGCGGAATCCACCCGCTGATGTGGGTTGTCGCGGTTCTGTTCGTGCTCTATTTCGGGCAGGGGCCGCTGGCGTCCCTGTTGGGAATCAGCTAGCCCCGGGTGAGCCTCAGAGTAGATCCTGCGAGACACCCCGGGATCCCCGCTGGGCGGCGTGCCGCTGCCAGTAGATCATCGCAAGACCGAGGAGACCGAGTGATCCACCGGTCAGGCAAGCCCACATCCATGCTGCCGGCCCACCGGAAATCAGCAGCACCAATGCTGTCGCGAACCACGCAACGGTCCCCACCCCGACCGCTCGCCGCGGATCGGTCAAGCCCCGAGGCAATCCTGGAATCACACCCCACGCTACCGCTCAGCCCGCTCAATGCGGTCATCGGGGAAGGGGAGGATGGTCACGGGTGGTGAGGAGGGATAGTTGACAGTTAGGCGAGGGTAGCCTAACTTAGAGCGAGCCGGCTTCGTGGTGGGAGTCCTGGCAACGCAGTTGGAACGCGTCGGGCCCGACCCAGGGCTCTCGGTCG
>JBOHFW010000359.1:0-14415 GCA_050699835.1 Pseudonocardiaceae bacterium
GTCCGGAGAAGCTCGCCTTGTTCTCTTCATGGTCGCGGATCACGTGACAGGTGTTCTGGCACAGGAAGCACTCAATGCACTTGCGGAACTCCTGCGAGCGTTCCACGTCTACTTGCTGCATCCGGTAATCGCCCGGCTGCACACCCTTGGGCGGCATGAATGCGCGAATTTCGCGAGCCTTGTGATAGTTGTACGACACGTCGGTGACAAGATCGCGGATAACCGGGAAAGTACGCATGGGCGTGATGGTCACCGGCTGCTGTGGCGGCAGGGTAGACATCCGTGTCATGCACAGCAGGCGAGGCCGGCCATTGATCTCCGCACTGCACGATCCGCACTTACCCGCTTTGCAGTTCCACCGCACCGCGAGGTCGGGCGCCTGGGTGGCTTGTAGGCGATGAAGCACATCGAGGACCACCTCGCCGTCGTTGACCTCGACGTCGAAGTCGATAAGGTCCCCGCCGTCGGTGTCACCCCGCCAGACCCGGAACCGTCGCTGGGTGCCCATGTCAGTCCGTCCCTCCGGGGAGTTCGTCGGCGGTGAAGTACTTTTTCAGCTCGTCCAGCTCGAATAATTCGACCAGGTCCGCGCGCATCGGGAGCTGCTCCTTGCGTTCGACGCGAACGGCTTCCTCGGGACCGTCGGCGTGCTGCGTACACACCAGCAGGGCTCCTCGCCATTCGGGATCCATCAGCGGGTGGTCGTCTCGGGTGTGCCCGCCCCGGCTCTCGGTGCGCTCCAACCCTGCCCGTGCCACGCACTCACTCACCGCGAGCATGTTCCGCAAATCCAGCGCAAGATGCCAGCCGGGATTGAACTGACGGTGGCCTTCCACTACGACGTGTTCAGCCCGCTGGCGCAACTCGCGAAGTTTCTTCAGTGCGAGTTCCATCTCGTCTGCGCGACGGATGATGCCGACCAGGTCGTTCATGGTCTGCTGGAGTTCCTGGTGCAGCAGGTAGGGATTCTCGGCACTCTCGCCGTGCGTCTCCGCCTGGAAGGGGCCGATCGCCCGCTGTGCTGCCTGCTCGACGTCGGCTTCGTGGACTGCTGGCCGGGTCCCGCTCAGGGAGTCCACATAGGTTGCTGCTCCGAGGCCCGCCCGGCGACCGAACACAAGCAGGTCGGACAGCGAGTTGCCGCCGAGCCGGTTGGAGCCGTGCATCCCACCGGCGACCTCACCGGTGGCGAAGAGTCCCCCTACCGAGGCTGCCGCGGTGTCCGGGTCGACCTCGACACCACCCATCACGTAGTGGCAGGTGGGTCCGACCTCCATGGGCTCGGCCGTGATGTCGACGTCAGCCAGTTCCTTGAACTGGTGGTACATCGAGGGGAGTCGCCTCCTGATGACCTCAGCGGGTAACCGGGTGGAGACGTCGAGGAAGACCCCGCCACGCGGTGACCCACGGCCCGCTTTGACCTCGGAGTTGATCGCCCGCGCGACCTCGTCACGCGGCAGCAGCTCCGGTGGCCGGCGATTACGGTCCGGATCGTCGTACCAGCGATCCGCTTCCTGCTCCGAGGTCGCATATTTGTCTTTGAAGACCTCGGGGATGTAGTCGAACATGAAACGCTTGTTCTCCGAGTTGCGCAGCACACCTCCATCACCGCGGACCGACTCGGTGACCAAGATTCCCTTGACGCTGGGCGGCCACACCATGCCGGTGGGGTGGAACTGGACGAACTCCATGTTGATCAGTGCAGCGCCGCACCGCAACGCGAGCGCGTGCCCGTCCCCGGTGTACTCCCAGGAATTGCTGGTGACCTTGAAAGCCTTACCGATCCCGCCGGTGGCCAGCACCACGGCAGGTGCATCGAACCGGACGAAGCGACCGGTCTCCCGCCAGTAACCGAACGCACCGGCGATCGCGTCACCGTCTTTGAGCAGGTCGGTGATCGTGCACTCGGCGAAGACCTTGAGCTTGGCCTCGTAGTCGCCGTGTTGAGCGAAGTCCTCCTGCTGTAACGAGACGATCTTCTGTTGCAGGGTGCGGATCAGCTCCAGACCGGTGCGATCACCGACATGCGCCAGCCGGGGGTACTCGTGCCCCCCGAAGTTCCGCTGGCTGATCTTGCCGTCGGCAGTGCGGTCGAACAGTGCCCCGTAGGTCTCCAGTTCCCAGACTCGCTGCGGCGCTTCCTTCGCGTGCAGCTCGGCCATCCGCCAGTTGTTGAGGAACTTGCCCCCGCGCATGGTGTCGCGAAAATGCACCTGCCAGCCATCCCGCGAGTTCACGTTGCCCATCGACGCCGCGATGCCTCCCTCAGCCATCACGGTATGGGCTTTGCCGAACAAGGACTTGCAGACAACGGCGGTGCGCTTGCCCAGCTCGCGGGCCTCGATTGCGGCACGCAGCCCGGCGCCTCCCGCACCGATCACCACGACGTCGTAATCGTACCGCTCGGTCTCGGTCATCAGGGCATCCTTGTCGGGTTAAACGAACCTAAACGAACACAGTCAGTTGAACAGACGTAAGTCGGAGATCCAGCCTGCGGAAACGGACATGATGTAGAAGTCCGTGAGCATCACCGTGATCAGCGACGTCCAGGCGAACTGCATGTGGCGCCCGTTGAGCTTGGACAACTGCGTCCAGCACCAATACTGGATGGGATGCTTGGAGAAGTGCTTGAGCCGGCCGCCGACGATATGCCGGCAGGCGTGGCACGACAGGGAATACAGCCACAGCATCGTCACGTTGACCAGCAGGATCAACGAACCCAGACCGACCCCCAAGCCGCCGACGGCGGGGAAGAACGCCAGCACCGCATCAAACGTATTGATCAGCAGTAACGCGGACGCGAGATAGAAGAAGTATCGATGCAGGTTCTGGATAATCAGCGGAAATCTGGTCTCGCCGGTGTATTTCTTCGCTGGCTCGGTTACTGCGCATCCGGGGGGCGACAGCAGGAATGCCCGGTAGCCGGCCTTACGGTAATAGTAACAGCTCGCCCGGAATCCGGCGAGAATCGGGAAAATCAGGATCGGCAGCGGCAGCGCCAGCGGAAAGGCCGGCAACGGGGTGCCGAAGTGTGACGAACCTGGCGCGCACGACTCGCTCAAACAAGGCGAGTATAAGGGTGTGAGATAGTGATATTCATCGACCCAGTAATGATCCCGCATGAACAGTCTGACTGTGGTGTAGATGACAAAAGCACTCAGCACGATGGCAGTCACCAACGGTGACACCCACCAGCGATCGGTGCGCAAGGTTCGCGCGGAAATCACCGCCCGAGCGGACCGGATCCGATCCGGCGGGGCGACCCCGGAGGGCGGGGACGATGAGGTTGTGGTCATGGCGTCGATTCAAGTCGGGGGCGGTGGTTGAGGAGGTCGGTTCCGCGTGCAGTGGCCATGACCGTCGCCGCAGGTCAGCGCCTTCGCGCAGGGTTAGCCGACAGTAAGCCGATCCGTCGCACAGGTCCAAGATATGGTAGCGCTGGTCTCAATAGCGATAGGCTATGGATGTGCAGTTCCAGCAGCTCGTCTACTTTCTGGCCGTCGCTCGGACCCGCCACTTCACTCGCGCGGCCGAGCTCACCCACGTGGCTCAGCCGTCGCTGAGCAAACAGATCCACTGCCTGGAGCGCGAGCTAGGCAGCGAGCTGTTCCACCGAGCCCGGGGTAACGTGACGCTCACCCCGGCTGGAGAAGTGCTCATTCCTTTCGCCAAACGGATCTTGGCTGACATTGAGACCGCCCGGTTGCAGGTGCACGAGCTGGCTGAGCTTCGCCGAGGTCGGCTGCGGCTGGGTGCTACCCCCAGCCTGTGTACCGGACCGCTGGCGCACGCCCTTGCCTGCTTCCGTCAGCGTTATCCCGGCATCCAACTCATCATCGACGAGAGCGGGTCCCGGGATCTGGTGCGCCAGCTCGCCGAAGGAGCCATCGACCTGGCGATGATCACCTCACCGATGCACCGAGGGGATCCGACTTTGGACACCGTCCCGATCCTTCGCGAGCAGCTCACCGTAGCCGTGCCGCGCAGTATGAACCTCGAGCTCGACTCGTTTCGGATCGAGGATCTCCGGGATCGTCCGCTGGTGATGTTCCGCGAGGGCTACGACCTCCGATCAATGACTCTCGCGGCCTGTCAACGCGCCGGATTTCAGCCACATTTCGCTATCGAAGGAGGCGAGATGGACGCCGTGCTCAGTTTCGTCGAAGCTGGCCTCGGGATTGCGGTGGTTCCCAGCATGGTTCTCCAGAATCGCCCCAAGCTTTGTGGTGTGCCGTTCACACCTCCTGTTCCGGTCCGGACTATCGCGCTTGCTCACCGCACCGATGTGCGCCTGACCCGAGCCGCTGAGGAGTTCCGCTGCACGCTATTGCAGCTGCTCAGCGAGGCTCACGAGCAAGAGGGCCTCCCCGCTGGCGTCGAGTTCATTTCGTCTGGCGAACCATCCCGCGATCAGTCTGGGCACGGCTCGATTTCAGCAGGGCAGCCGTCCGCGCCGAGCTCGTCGCGCACCACGCGCCATGCGAGCCCCTCAGGATAGCCCTTACGAGCCAGCATCGCGCCTAGTCTGCGAGCCACCGTTTCGGTGTCCCGCCCGATACTGGTGCGTAGCTTGCGCCGGACCAATTCATGGGCCCTGCGCTCCTCGTCCTCGGGGCGCACCATCGCCACGGCCTCATCGGCAACCTCATCAGGCACTCCTCGGCGCTGGAGCTCGGTGCTCAGTGCCTGCCTGCCCAAGCCTCGGTGACTGTGACCGGAGTACACCGCCGCCTCGGCCAGGGTGGCGTCATTCACCAGACCCAGCTCGCCCAAGCGGTCGAGCACGGGCTCACCGACCTCCTCGGGAATCCCGCGCCTACGCAAGGCGCCTGCCAGTTCAACCCTGCTGCGTGGCCGTGCGGTGAGTAGCCGCAGGCAGATTCGCTGCGCTTCCGCAGCCGGGCTCACGACGTTGCCATCCGGGCATTCCTCGGTAACAGACCGGGGGGCGCCAGGGGCTGAGGCTTTCACCTCAGGGGCACTCACCTCAGCCCCTGGCGTGGTACGGCTCGGGGGCATCAGAAGTCCACCGGAGCTGGCACGGTCTGATCAGCGTCCAGCTTCGCCCCGATGCCTAGCTTGTCCTTGATCCGCTTCTCGATCTCGGCAGCGATGTCCGGGTTGTCGCCGAGGAACTTGCGCGCGTTCTCCTTACCCTGGCCAAGCTGGTCACCTTCGTACGTGTACCAGGCACCTGATTTGCGGACGACCCCTTGCTCCACACCCAAATCGATCAGTGAACCTTCCTTACTAATTCCATGACCATACAGAATATCAAATTCTGCTTGTTTGAACGGGGGGGCGCATTTATTCTTTACCACTTTGACGCGGGTTCGATTTCCTACCGCATCCGTTCCGTCTTTGAGCGTCTCAATCCGACGGATATCCAGCCGTACCGAGGCGTAGAACTTCAGGGCCTTGCCGCCGGTGGTGGTCTCCGGGGAGCCGAAGAAGACCCCGACCTTCTCTCGGAGCTGGTTGATGAAGATCGCGGTGGTACCTGAGCTGCTTAGCGCGCCGGTGATCTTTCGTAGCGCCTGGCTCATCAGCCGGGCCTGCAGGCCGACGTGCGAGTCACCCATCTCGCCCTCGATTTCCGCCCGCGGCACGAGGGCTGCCACCGAGTCGATGACCACAACGTCGAGCGCACCGGAGCGGATCAGCATGTCCGCGATCTCCAGCGCCTGTTCCCCGGTGTCGGGCTGGGAGACCAGTAGGGCGTCGGTGTCCACGCCGAGCGCTTTGGCGTAGTCGGGATCCAGCGCGTGCTCGGCATCGATGAACGCGGCGATCCCGCCGGTTCGTTGGGCGTTGGCCACCGCGTGCAGCGCGATCGTCGTCTTCCCGGAGGACTCCGGGCCGTACACCTCGATAATGCGGCCACGAGGCAGACCCCCAATGCCCAGCGCCACGTCCAACGCGATGGACCCGGTGGGTATCACCTCAACGGGCGCGCGTCCCTCCTCGCCGAGGCGCATTACCGAGCCCTTGCCGCACTGCTTCTCGATCTGGGCCAAGGCGATCTCGAGCGCCTTCTCCCGATCCGGTACTGATGCCATCTGACGCTCCACCTCGCTGGTTGAAGTTCTGGGTCGGCGCCGACGCTAGGCGACAGGACCGACACTGTGCGATGGAACACGGCCGGATCTGTGGACAAGGGGTCCGACTGTGGACAACAGCTTACCCGAACACGTGTTCGAGACTCTCAGTGACACGCCGAGGTGCTATCTTCCCGCGCCCAGCGGTACGCACAAGAGAACGACACACCGAGCAGGAGAGCCCGACACGCCGAGAGTCCAGGTGTGAGGGAACGGGTCAGCGGCGCTCTTCGGGGACGTCGAAGGTGGTGCAGACCACGGCCCAGATCCGCTTGGGGTCGATCCCCGTCTCCAGCGCCCCGTTCACCGTCTGACCGCCGAGTTCCGCAAAGACGTGATCATGAGACAGCGCGGTCGCCCTGATCGAGCCGAACTCCTCGTCCATCCGCTGCCGGAGGTGGGTGATCCGCATCCGGCCAGATTAGGGGCATGTTGACGGCTACCGTGATGAGGTGTTCACCTCGAACGATCCGACCGGGCTGTCCTCGACCGCCGGCCAGCTGGTGATCCTTGCCGGCCTGCTCGCAAGCCTGGCGGTGCTTATCCGCTGGTGGTGGCAGCAGCGCAACCGCTGACCAGACACTCCTTAACTCTCCAGCGGCGTGGCGCGTATCTGGTGGCCCGCGGCCGTCAGGCAGCGACCTGAGGCGAGGTCGAAGCGCCAGCCGTGCAGGGCGCAGGTGAGGATCCCCTCTGACACGCTGCCGAACTTGGCCTGGTCGGCGCGCAGGAGCGGACAGCGGCGTTGCACGCGCCAGCCGTCCAGGGCGATGTCCGCGCCGTCGTCGTTGCGCTCGTCGTACCAGTTCTCAACGTAGTCGATGCGCTCTTGCGACAGGCATTTGAAGAAGACGTAGACGAACTCGTTGTACTGACCGATCCGGCTGGCCCGAAACCGCAACGACAGGAACAGGCTGTTCGACCAGTCGACCTCGCGGCGGGCCAGGTTGGTGGCGACCAGATCCGCTGAGGTGGACAGCCGGTAGCGGCAGTGCTCGCCGGCAAACTCGCGGACCTCGCGAGCGGTGAAGTCGATCACTAGCGAGCGCTCACCGACGTCCAGTCGGACCGGGCCGCCGATACCAGTGCAGATGTTCTCGGCCCGCTTGAGCAGCGGCTCCCACCACTGTTTGAGCTGCTCAAGCAGGTCGGCGGGGACCGGCGCCCGGCTGGCCCGCTCACGGTCCAGGGCAGGCTGCGCGCGGGCCTGGTAGTCCCGCAGGTAGGCGGTCTTCGCACCGAAGATGTGGGTGATCTCGGCTTCCGAGTGCCGGTGGGTCAGCTCACAGCGCGCCCCGTCCAGCTCCGCGACGCTTCCTGGCAGCAGCAGGTGTGCTGACACCCCGGGGCGCGCTGAGGCCAGCTCGGCGAGGAACTCCATCTGGTCGGTGAAGATGCTCTCACCCTCACGGCCATGACCGTTGAGGTCGAAGAGTTCCTCATCAAGGAAGCAGGCTGGGCCCGCGGTGGGAAAGACGTGCGCAGCACCCACGGCGTCGATGTAGCGCAGCGCCCGGTCGGTCTGACCGGCCCGCTTGCGACGAGCGAACTCCTTGCGCGCGCCGTCCGGCAGGTCGTAAACCATCGGCCACCAGATCGCACCGGAGAACTGAGTGAAGTACCCGTGGACCGCGCCGAAATCCCGTAGCTGTTCGATGTCCAGCGGATGCGCGTCGTTCTGGTTGAGGATTACAGTGCGGCCATCATCCAGGGACAATGCCGAGTCGCCGATCGGCCCGTCACTAGGCCCCGTCAACGACGTGATCATGATGCGCAGCCCGTCGCGGGTCACCGGGACACCAGACTGCGTACGCAGGAACGTCCGGAACCCGAGTGCCGCCAGCTCGCGCTCCAACTCGTCAGTGGGGTAGTCCGGGAGCAGCACCGTAGTGTCCTTGCGCACATGCCGGCGCAGCAGTGCGGGATCGAAGTGATCGCGATGCAGGTGCGACACGTACAGGTAGTCGGCTTGTCCGAGGGCGTCCCAATCCAGCTCGCTGTTGTCCGGGAAGGGGAACCACGAGCCGAAATAGGCTGGATTCACCCAGGGATCACACAGCACACTGCCAGCCGCGGTCTCGATGAACAGCCCAGCGTGCCCAACTCCAGTGACCCGCATGCGTACTCCTTGATTGGATCGTTGCCTGACATGCCCGCCCCGATGGTGCCATCCGTTCTCAGCTGGGTCTTACGCTGCTGCGCAGGCCGCGCCACAAGCGCGCCACCGCGCGGAAGGGAGTCACCACCGTGACTGACGTATTCCGATCTGGCGACCACGAGCAAGTCGTCTTCTGCCGCGACGAGCCCGCTGGGCTACGCGCCATCATCGCCATCCATTCCACCGCGCTGGGCCCAGCGCTCGGCGGCACCCGGTTCCACCGTTACCCCAGCGAGGAAGACGCCCTCGCTGACGTGCTGCATCTGTCCCGCGCGATGTCCTACAAGAACGCGCTCGCCGGCCTGGACCACGGCGGCGGCAAGGCGGTCATCCTCGGCGACCCGGTCCGGGACAAGACCGAGGTGCTACTGCGCGCATACGGGCGTTTCGTGCAGTCGCTGGGCGGACGGTACATCACCGCGTGTGACGTCGGCACCTACGTCGAGGACATGGACGTGCTCGCGCGGGAGTCCGAGTTCGTCACCGGCCGCTCGCTGTCGCACGGTGGCGCCGGGGACTCCTCGATCCTGACCGCTTTCGGTGTCTTCCAGGGCATGCGCGCGGCCGCCGAGCACATCTGGGGTACGCCTAGCCTGTCCGGCCGGCGGGTCGGCGTCGCCGGGGTGGGCAAAGTCGGGAAGCTTCTTGTTGACCATCTGCTTGACGACGGCGCGGAGGTGACCGTGGCCGATATCAGTGACCTCGCGATCGCGCGGGTCCGCACCGCACATCCCGAGGTGGTCGTGGTACCGGACACCGAAACGCTGGTACGCGAGCCGATCGACGTGTATGCCCCGTGCGCTCTCGGCTCTGCCCTCGACGACCCCACCGTCGCGGTGTTGCGCGCCAAAATCGTGTGTGGAGGTGCGAACAACCAGTTGGAGCACCCCGGCGTGGAGAAGCTCCTCGACGAGCGGGGCATCCTGTACGCACCCGACTATGTGGTGAACTCCGGTGGGGTCGTTCAGGTCGCGGACGAGATCGAGGGCTTCGACTTTGCGCGGGCCAAAGCCAGAGTCGCCAAGATCTTCGACACCACCCGGGAGATCTTCGCGCTGGCCGAGCACGACGGTGTGCCACCCGCCGTCGCCGCCGACCATCTCGCCGAGCGGCGAATGGCCGATGTCGGGCGGCTACGCAAGATCCTCGTCAACGACCGCACCACACTGCGACGGGCCAATGTCCGCTGATGCGGAGTCGACAAGGCGCCCTCTAGCCCCAAGCGGCGCTGCCATCAAGCGTCGTTAGTAGCGCCGACGGTAGTCAGGGGCTTTCCGGGGGCTGCCAGTTGAGCGAGTCCACCTCGGCAAGTCCCGCACGCATGGCATCAAGATCTGCCGTCAGCTCGGCGATCAGCTGATCCTCGGCGGTGTCGGTCGATCCCGTTGACGCGGACAGCGCCACGAGCTCGGCCGACCGGGCACTGAGACCCTCCAAGCCCAGCGCGGTGGCCTGCATCCGGGCCAGCAGCTTGTCCCGCGCCGAGGCGAGCCGGTAGTGAATCTCCAGCTGCTGCCCCAGGCTGTCCGCCGCCTGCTGACGCTCGGCACGTAGACCGTCGACCTGCTCGCCAGCGAGCTGGGTTCTCAACCACGTGCGTTCGGCGATCAGCCGATCGACATCAATCCGAGCCAGCGCCTGATCGAACGCGCGCACCCGCGCACCCAACGTGCGCATCGCGCGCACTGTCCCCCGCGCGCCGTCGCGGACCGCGCCCAGCTGCTCCTCAGTAATACCCACTCCAACGGATCCGACCAGCTCATCGAGCACGCGGACGGCCCGCTCGGCGCGGTCCAACCATCCCCGCGCCGGGCTGCCATACGGCGGCAGCTCGGGTGCATCCGCAGGGTCGCCAACCGAGGACCGCGGCGCGCTCGGCGCACCAGCACGGCGATCCACCAGCGCGCCCATGGCCACTTTCGCGCCGAGCACGCCCGCGGCGACCCCGATGCTCAGCGGTAGGCCAAGGACCACATCCGGGATCACCGCCCACGTCAGCCCACCGGCCACGGCGGCGACCAGCGCGCCCCACGGGTCGGCCAGGTGCTCGCGCAAGCGCACGCCGGGTCCCATCAGAAGTTCGAGATCACGTTGATCAGTACCTTCTTGATGCTCGCGGCGTCGCTGGCGTCGTACGCCGCAGCCGTGGTGGCCCTGGCGATGTCGGTCAGCACCTTCAAGTCAGCGCTCTGCCCGTAGGCGATCGGAAAGACCCGCACGACCCTGGCGGTGTCCTCGGTCTGCAGGTCACCGACCAGCGCGTCGACGTTGTTGTCTGCGGCGTACTCGTTTTTGCCATCGGTGAGCAGTACTACCGCGTTGATCCGGGTCGGATCGAATGCGGCACGCATCTGCTGGACGGCGGCTCGGGTGGTGGTGTACAACGCGGTGCCGCCCTCCGCTACCAGGCCACCGATCACCCGGCGGTACTGCTCGCCGATCGTCGCCACCCGGCCGGGTGGCATCATCACCCGGTAAGGCTTGTCCTGTCCCTGCTGCGGCGTGCTGAACGTCCACAGGCTCACAGTGTCGTCAGGGGCCAGCAGCGGCAGCGCGGCGGTGGCAGCCTCCTTGGCCAGGTCCAGCCGGGAGCGACCGGCCGAGGGCACCGGCTCACCCATCGAGCCCGACACGTCGATCACGAACACGAGGTTGGCCCGCTTGCGCAGCTCCGTCCAGGACTTCGCCACCTGATCCAGCACTTGCGGCCCCGGCGGGTCGAGCACCGCCAGCTTTGCGCCGGGAAGCCACGTCCACCCCAACCCGCCGGGTCGCGGGTCAGCGCGACCAGGTCGCTCCAGCCGATCGGGGTGTCCGGCCAGCCCAGCGCCTCGGCCATCGGTTTGGGCATCGCGATGACGAGGGGGGTTTGGGCGATCGAGGGCATCTTTTCGGGCACCACGTCGGGTCGGTCTACCGCGGCGAGGCGTTGACGCAGGATCACCGGCCAGGAGCTCGCCGCCGGGCTCCACACGTCCGGACGCGGACCGTTCGCGGCGTCGTCCCAGTCCCGGGTGAGTGCCTCAGCAGCTGCCCCAGAGGCCAGGCTGGCCACGCGGACATCCACGCAGCGGCCATTGACCTGGCGGTTTGCCCGGTTGTAGTCATCGGCGATCAGTGACAGCAGCGCAGCCTTCTCGGAGGATGCGGTGACGTTCAGCGGGATGCAGTCGCCGCGGTCGGCTCGCGAGGGCGGTGCTGGGACGCCGGCACCACCGGTAACGCACGCCCGCACGACGAAGATCAGTACCAGGCCGATGGCGGCGGCGATGAGCAGCGGAATTCTGGACCGTACTTCAGTCGGGCGCCGGCTGACCATAATCGCAGTCTCGCATCCCTTGGACGAACTTTGGCGCGTTCGATCCTATTGGCGGAATCGGGCGTATTGACGGTATGCGGAGAACACCGGGTCTGGCGAGACTGTCGGTGCAGCGGGCCATGATGGTGGCGTGGACGTGCTTGATTGCTTCTCCCCCGCTACCCGGGACTGGTTCACCGGGGCCTTCGCCACACCCACCCCTGCGCAGCTGGGCGCCTGGCACGCCGTCGCCGACGGGCAGCATGCGCTGGTGGTGGCGCCCACGGGCTCGGGCAAGACTCTCGCCGCCTTCCTGTGGGCGCTGGACCGGCTGGCCGTGGCCGGGCCTCCGGACGAGCCGACGAGGCGGTGCCGGGTGCTCTACATCTCCCCACTCAAGGCCCTGGCGGTGGACGTCGAGCGCAACCTGCGCTCCCCCTTGGCTGGCATCCGGCAGGCCGCGCACCGGTTGGGCCTGCCTCAGCCGGACATCCGGGTGGGGATGCGCACCGGCGATACCCCGACCGAGCAACGTCGGGCATTCGCCCGGACCCCGACCGACGTGCTCGTCACCACTCCGGAGTCGCTGTTCCTGCTGCTGACCTCGGCGGCGAGGGAGTCGCTGCGCGGGATCCACACGGTGATCGTCGATGAGGTGCATGCCGTCGCCGCCACCAAGCGCGGCGTACACCTGGCGTTGTCCTTGGAGCGGCTGGACGAGCTGCTGGACAAGCCCGCGCAGCGGATCGGCCTGTCCGCCACGGTGCGCCCGGTCGAGGAGGTCAGCGCCTTCCTCGCCGGGGGACGGCCGGTGCAGGTGGTGCAATCAGCCTCAGCCAAGACGATCGAGGTCACGGTGCAGGTACCGGTACCGGACATGTCGACGCTGGGTGAGCTGACCGAGGATGCCGACGGGACAACCGAACAGCGCGCCTCGATCTGGCCCGCGGTGGAGCGCAAGGTGCTGGAGCTGGTGCGCGCGCACCGCTCGACGATCGTGTTCGCCAACTCCCGGCGGCTGGCCGAGCGGCTCACCTCCCGGCTCAACGAACTGGCCGTCGAGGAACCCGCCACGCCGCGAGACCGGATGCCGGCCGAGCTGATGGGTCAGGCCGGGCTCGCCGGCGGCGCTCCCGAGGTGATCGCCAAGGCACACCACGGTTCGATGTCACGCGAGCAGCGAATCCTTGTTGAGGAGGAGCTCAAGGCCGGTCGGTTGCCGTGCGTGGTCGCCACCTCCTCGCTCGAGCTGGGCATCGACATGGGCGCGGTGGATCTCGTAGTGCAGGTCGAGGCACCACCCACGGTCGCCTCCGGTTTACAGCGGATCGGCCGCGCCGGGCATCAGGTCGGTGCGGTGTCCCGGGGCGTGGTGTTCCCCAAGTTCCGCGGTGACCTGGTCTCCTGCGCGGTCGTCGCGGAACGGATGGCCACCGGGGCGATCGAGGCGCTGCGCTACCCCCGTAACCCCCTCGACGTGCTCGCCCAGCACGTGGTGGCCATGGTCGCGCTGGACGCCTGGCGCGTCGACGATCTCGCCGCCCTGGTCCGGCGGGCCGCACCGTACACGGCGCTGCCCGACTCCGCGCTGCACTCCGTGCTGGACATGCTCGCCGGACGTTACCCGTCGGAGGAGTTCGGTGAGCTGCGTCCGCGGATCGTCTGGGACCGGGTCAGCGACGAGCTGCGCGGGCGGCCGGGCGCGCAGCGGCTGGCGGTCACCTCCGGTGGCACCATCCCGGACCGGGGTCTGTTCACCGTGATGACGCCGGGTGGTGCCGAGGGGGCGGGCTCGCGGGTGGGGGAGCTCGACGAGGAGATGGTGTATGAGTCCCGGGTCGGTGACACGTTCCTGCTTGGTTCGACGTCGTGGAAGATCCTCGACATTACCCACGACCGGGTCATCGCGGCACCCGTGCCCGGCGAGCCGGCCCGGATGCCGTTCTGGAAGGGCGATGCGCCGGGGCGGCCCCTGGAACTGGGGCGGGCGCTCGGTGCGTTCGTTCGCGAGCTGAGCGGCGCCGGGGTGGACGCGGCCCGCAGCCGCGTCGAGGGGGTCGGGCTCGATCCCTGGGCCGCTGACAACCTGCTGTCCTACCTGCGCGAGCAGCGCGAGGCCGTGGGGCACGTGCCCGATGACCGGACCGTGCTGGTGGAGCGTTTCCGTGACGAGCTGGGTGACTGGCGGATGGTGGTGCACTCCCCGTTCGGCGCGCAGGTCAACGGGCCCTGGGCGTTGGCGATCGGTGCGCGGCTGCGGGAACAGCGCGGCGTCGAGGCGCACGTGGCCAGCGCGGATGACGGGATCGTGGTGCGACTGCCGGACGCCCTGGACGCCGAGGGCGCCGAGGTCCTGCCCACGGCTGAAGACGTGCTGTTCGACCCGGACGCGGTGAACGAGCTCGTAATCGCCGAGGTGAGCGGCTCGGCGCTGTTCGCCTCCCGGTTCCGGGAATGCGCCGCGCGGTCCCTGCTGCTGCCCCGTCGCGACCCGCGGCGCCGTACGCCGTTGTGGCAGCAGCGGCAGCGCTCAGCGCAGTTGCTCGCCGTCGCGTCGAAGTACGAGCAGTTCCCCGTGATGCTGGAGGCGATGCGGGAGTGCCTGCAGGACGTCTATGACCTACCCGGGCTGCGCGAGCTGATGTCGGATGTGCGCGCCCGGCGGGTCCGGGTGGTGGAGGTCGCCACCCCGTCACCGTCCCCGTTCGCCCGTAGCCTGCTGTTCGGTTACGTGGGAATGTTCCTCTACGAGCTGGACGCCCCACTGGCCGAGCGCCGCGCCGCGGCGCTCGCGCTGGACTCCACGCTGCTGGCCGAGCTGCTCGGCGCCGAGGCGATCCGCGAGCTGCTCGATCCCGAGG
>JBOHFW010000360.1:0-14997 GCA_050699835.1 Pseudonocardiaceae bacterium
CCGTGCAACTGCTCAAGGTGATCCTGGCCGACCAGCCACGGCTACCCGGCGCCGCGTGCCGGGGACGACACGAGCTGTTCGATCCCGTGGTCGGGAACGGTCCCCGGTTCCAGCACCGGGAGCAGCACCGCCGAGCGGAAGCCGCCCGGGTCTGCGCCGGGTGCCCCGAGCGTCACCACTGCCCGGACGTGACCACGGCCATGGACGCCGCATGAATCCCTGGAGCAAGTGTGGTACCGGGCCGATCCGGTCAATCTTGTCGAGAGTGGAACCGGGAGTAGCCGGTACTGATCGCTGCGACCTTGCGGGTGGCGCGGGCCTCAGAGTCGGATCTGAGAGCGTGCGTAGCGACCCCCGGCCCCCCTCGTCCCGGCGAGGGCCGGTGAGCCCGGCAGCGGCCATCTCGGCGGCATCCACGGTGGGACGGCGTAGAGATCCACAGCGATCTTGTAGATGATAACTCCGTCCATGGGGACGGTGTAAATGATCTCTAGTTGTCCGCAGATTGTCCGCAAGGCACAGTAAAACCAGAGAATGCCGTGTAACGCCATGAACGCTGAAAGTGCAGGTCAGGGTGAGTGACACCATGATCGGCCCAGGTGGGTGAAGTGCGCCTAACGATAATTGGTGAACTGTAGGGCGACGCCGAAATCGCGGCCCTTCAGCAGGGCGATGACGGCCTGCAGATCGTCCTTCTTCTTGCCGGATACGCGCAGCTGGTCGCCCTGGATCTGGGTCTGCACGCCCTTGAGCTTCTCGTCCCGGACCGCCTTGGCGATCTCCTTGGCCTTGTCCTGGCTGATGCCCTGCAGGATGCGTCCGGTAGCGCGGTAGATCTTGCCCGAGACAGTCGGCTCGTCCACCTCGAAAGCCTTCAGCGAGATGCCCCGCTTGACCAGCTTGTTCTTGATCACGTCGATGGCGGCCCGGCAGCGTTGCTCGGTCTCGGCCTCGATCGTCATCGCCTCGTCACCGGCCCAGGTCACCTTGGCCCCGGTGCCCCGGAAGTCGAACCGGGTCGAGAGCTCCTTGGCCGCCTGGTTGAACGCGTTGTGCAATTCATGCCGGTCGACCTTGCTGACCACATCGAATGACGGATCCGCCACCGTCGTCCTCCTGGCGTGTGCGCTGGTGCCGACCTTACCTCGCCGGGCCGGGTACGCTCGGACGTCACGGGCTGTGTATCGTGGCTACCGGCCGGTGCTTCCGGTCACCAGGCGGGTTGCCCGAGCGGCCAATGGGAGCGGACTGTAAATCCGTCGGCTGATGCCTTCCAAGGTTCGAATCCTTGACCCGCCACACCAGCAAGAACGGCCCCTGACCAGCACAAACATGGCCATGAGTCGATCTTCGTGTAGTCCGGCTGTGTCCGGTTGACGTCGGTCGAAATCGGCTGCTTGCGTCAAATACGCGGCAAAGTTTGGCTAGCCGCGTAGGGCATCCTCGACGCGAGCGCGGGCGGTGTGCTCGCCGCCGTCGATGAACTTGGCGTAGACCCGCATCAGGACTGCGACGCTGTGACCGGCCCACTCGGCGACTCTCGTCACCTCCACACCCGCTTTGAGCCACGTTGAGACCGCAGCATGGCGAAGGTCGTACGGCCGCTTGACCAGCGGCGACGCCAGTACCTCAGGAGTGAACACAGCGGCCCGTGCACTGGCCCACGTTCGGCCGTAGACCGTGCTGCCGATGCGTCCGTCATTCCGGACGCCGCGGAACAGCCTGCCGTCTGGAGCCGTGCCGTATATCCCGAGGTGTTGGTGGAGCAGTGAGGTCAACTCTGGTGGGCACGGCACTGTTCGTCCTTCGCTGGGGTCGCGGTGTTTGAGGCCGCGCTCTTCGCCTCGGCTGTTACTGTCCGTCCACTCCGGTGCAACCTCCGGTCGAGCCCGCTCAAGGTGTAGTTCTCCCCAACCCTCATCCGGTAGCGATAGATGGTGCTTGCTCAAGGCCGCAGCCTCCTCGGGACGCAACGCGGCGTAGTACATGCTGCCGAAGAACGCGACCAACCTGGGACCGCTCGGAGGCAGGTCCGCAAGTGCCAGTAACAGCGTGCGTGCCTGCACCGGATTGATAACCGACCGGCGGTCGATCTGCCGCAGTCCGGGCGTCTTGGTCTTGGCCGATGGCTTGACCTCGCTGAGTGGGTTGACCGTCAAGAGCCTTTTCTCTACGGCGAAGTCGAGTGCATTCCGCAATGTCATGCGCTTGCGGCGGGTGGTGCTGCCCGCAGCTGGCCGGCCGTCAAGAGTGGAGGCGATGGCCTTGGTCACTGCACGTAAGATGTCCGGTCTAGCTAGGTCGCTGACTAGTAGCGTGTTCCGTTCAAGCCACCGGAGAGCGACGGCCGTCTCGTCGTCGGCCGCTGAGTCCCGGAGGTTCAGATTGAACGCTATCTTGCACGCTCTTCGGAGAACCCCGTCATCCGGCTTATTTCGTCCGCTCACCTGCATTGCGGCCGTAATGTTCGTCAATGCCTCGGCGATGCCTCGTCGGTGCTCGGGCGACGCGTCCGACCATTTGATCGCAACATATTCACCAGCAAAAGTGAACCAATCAGTACTGTTGTCGGCCCGACGTGCCGAGACCGGTCGGCCCGTTGCGGTATCGAACGGTTCGCCCTTCTTGGCTGCTGCGACAAGTTCCGATCGGAAGCTGTCGGCCAGGGCGTATGTCTTGAACGGTACCCTAAATTGTTGCTTGTCGACCTTCCATCGGACGTTGTAGGTCTTTCGCCTCTTGCCTTCGTACTCGGTTATTTTCCAGATGCTCACGGCGTAGGTGTTTTCCATTACGCGGCCTCCTCCAATGCGGTAAGCCAGCGTTCGTATTCGGTGCGGTTGATGCGGATGTCCCCGTTGGGGAGTTTGATGCAGCGGGGTGCGCGTCCTTTGGCGCGCCATTCGTAGAAGGTGGATCGGGAAATATCGAGGTCGGCGCAGATGTCGGCGATAGTGAGCCGGGCGCGGGGACGACTGCTGGTACGGAGGGCGGTGGGCTGGGTGGCGCGGGTGCTCACGGTCGCGGTCCTCCTGGGATGGGGCTGGCTGGTGCGGTTACTGGGGTTACTGCGGTTACTTGCCTGGTCAGGGGGTAACCGATGGGTCTGGGGTAACCGATGCGTCGGTTACCGGGTGGGGATCGGTTACCGCGTGACCTGCGGGGTTACCGGAGTAACCGGAGTAACCGATGGGTGGGGGATGCTCGGGGAGGTAGCGGCGCCAGGCGTCGGCCAGGCCGTGTTCTCCGGTGGTTTGGTAGCCCTTCATGGGTTCGCTGTTGACTTTGAAGGGGCCGGGTTTGACTCCGAAGCGGTCGAGTAGCCGGGCGAGGCGGCGGGCGTCGAGGGGTTTGCCGTCGAGGTCGCCCCAGGGTGATTCTTCGAGGTCACATAGGGCGGGGAGGAGGTCGGTGGTGCGCATCCTGTCCGTGCCAGCGCGGGTGAAGATGTCCCGTAGGTCGGCGAGTAGTCGTACACCGCGTGAGGTGATCTGAGGTCCGGCGTCCAGGACGAAGTAGTGGCAGGCGTTGCGGGCGGTGTCAGGCCAGTGCCCGCCAGCGGTGTCGGCGATAGCCAGGAGTGGTTCCCAGATTTCGGCAGATCGGTCGGTGACACCGCCGGGCATGTCGGGTTGAGCGTCCCCTAGCCGGGTTCCTGCCGAGTCGATCCACGCCGCGAGTTCCTCTCGGAGGGGTTGCGCCTCTCGGGCTACTTGTCGTTCCCGGAATGGTTCTACGGGTTCGTCAGCGCGGCGACGGCGCATGTGAATGGTGATGGCTCGGGTCGTGATGGTGGCGGGCATGGCACCGGCGATCCCGGCGAGCGCGGCGGGGGCGTAGACGGGGAAGCGCTCCACTTTCATGTTTTTGGCGTCTCCGACGCAGCGGGCGATAGTGGCGCAACGTTTGTACCCGGCGTTGAGTAGTCCCCGGAGGTCCTCGTTGTTCCCCCCGTTCTTGGGGTTAAAGATCGCGTCGACCTCATCGAACAGGATCGTGATAGGTCCCATCGACACCAGCCGGAACAGCGCGGCCGGGGTCGCTGAGATCGTCATCTCCGGTGCCCGCACGAAGTACTGCGCGACTTCCAAGACGCGTGTTTTGCCGGATCCGGGTTCGGCGGAGTCCAGGATCAACCGGGGGGTGACGTAGAACTGCTCACTGGCGTGGGTGTGGGCATACCACAGCGCCAGAGTCGGCGCGCAATGCTCGGAAGGGAAAACCGAGAACCGTGCCACGAATGCAGCGAGGTCATCGAGCACCGCGTGCCCGGCCCGTACGACGGCCCCGGGTGAGGGTGGTCCCAACCAGCCCAGCGGCCGGGCCGATGGGGACTCGGCCAGAGGGGTTCCGAGAGTGGTCGATGGCGCGGCAGTGTGCTGTTCATGCCAGGTCTGCTGGCAATGCTCGGAGCAGAAATCCGGCGAGTGTGAGGCGCCGACGGCTCGGCGGCACTGGCGGCAGTCCCGCTCGCCGATGGCAGCGTCGATCTCGGCCAGCGCGGTGGCGATGTCGGGTCTCATGCCGCTCCTTGGTGGCTGGTACGGGGGGTGGTGCGACGGGGGTTACGGGCCCCGGCCGCAAGCCCGGCGGTGATGACGCGGGCGACCTCGTAGGGGGTGCAGTGGCAGTCGGCGTTGATGAGGGCCTGGGCTGCGGTGGTGAGTTCGGCTCGGGCGGTGGCTTCGGTGAGTAGTTGGGCGCCGACGAGCTGGCCCAGGGCGTAGGCGGCGCGGCAGAGCAGGGCGTTGTGCTGGCCTGGTGGGGCGGTGCGGACACGCTGGGCCTCGCCCCGCAGCGCGGCGAGGGCGTAGCCGCTGGGGTTGGTGGCGGCAGCTACGGCGGGCGCTGGGGGTGCCGGTGGTGGTTTGGGCGTGAGTGCCTGGTGTAACCAGCTGGGCAGTTCAGCAGGGTCGCGGTCGTCTGTCAGCGCATATCCGCTCGGAGGCACCGGGCAGCCGGGCGCGACGACGTACCCGCCGTGGGCGCGGGTGTCGATCTTCCACCCGAGCAGGGCTTGGGTGTTGCGCAGCCGCGCACCGGCCGGGGCGGTGTAGTAGAGGTGCCAGCCACCCGAGGGGGTGGACACGGTGTAGGTCGGGGTGATGGTGGTGTGGTGCAGGCGGGCCAGCGCCCGGAGCACGGCCGCGCCCGAGTCGATCCCGAGCCTGGCCAGCGGGGCGGGTACGCCCTCGCCGGATTTGCGGGTGTCGAGGTCGACCACGACCAGCCCAGACGGGCCGGTAGCGATCCCGATGGTGTAGGGGATGTGGCGCCACCAGTGGGTGATCTGGTCGGGGTCGGTGCTGGCGCGGGTCTCCCACCGGTCTAGGGCTGGGGGTTTCTTGGCGTCGGGGGTGATCGGGAAGACGTGCCAGCCCCGGGTGGCGAAGTGCAGCGCCCAGGCGCGCAGGTGGGTCGTGGTGTCCACAGTCGGTGATCTCCTTCACAATTATGGTTACTGTGAGTAGTCGAATGTGGGTGTGCGGGATCGGCCCGGGCGCCGGGGGTGACGCCGGGAGGTGCGGGGTGGATCGGGTGGGAAACGGGGTGTGGGCTGACCGGGCAGTGAGGGGTCTACCCCCCGTTACCGTGCTGGTCGGGGCCCGTTACCCGGTGGGTCTACCGGGGTAGAGGCCCCCCGCTACCCGCCGACGTGGTCAGTGGTGCGGGTAGCGGGAGGTCCGCTAGCGCTGGGGGTAGACCCTTCCCCTCTGTCTGTCACTATCTGTAACCACTGGGGGTTCGGGGGTGGGTGTGGGGAGGGTCGCTCCGGCGGGCACGGCGGCTTCGAGGTCGGCGCGGCGGTACCCGGCCAGGTTCACTCCGTCGACTTTGACCTGTCGGCCGCTGCGTTGGACTCCGGCGCGTTCGAGTTCCTCGGCCAGGCGCTCAGGGGTGAACTCGCCGTAGCCGTCCTCGTCCATGTTGACCAGCCGGGCCATGAGGGTGCTGGTGTGCATGCGCTCTACCCCGTGCATGGCGTAGAGCACATCAGCCAGCACGGTCGGGATCGCGACCCCGGCCGCTTCGGCGGCGGCCACCGGGTCACTGGCGGCATCCCCGCTCAGTGTGCCTGCCGCCACCCGCAGGGCCCGCCCGTGCGCGCAGACCGTGGCGAAGGTGGGCAGGTCCATGTAGTCGCAGCGGACGATCTCAAACGACCCGGGGCCGGTGACCAGCACCCCGACGCCCTTGTGGTCCTCGGACAGGATCGAGGCATCCGCGCCTTGGGCGGCCTTGCCCTTACCCAGCACCATGTCTGAGGAGGTGCGGTCCACCACCTGGGTGCAGTACCGGTAGGTGATGATCTCCCGCAGCTTCGCGGGCACACTGTCAGCGTCGGGGCGCTGAGATGCCGCATTGAGGATGAACCCGGCCGCTGGGGCCCGCCGGGCCAGCCGGGCCAGCTTCTCCACGGTCTCCTCCTTGACCGGCCCGGCCATCGCGGACAGGTACTCCTGCAGCTCATCGATGGTGATGAAGATGACCGGCATCCCGTAGCGGCGGCTGATCTCCGGAGTGAGCTTGCCCTCTGGGCATACCGAGGCAGGCAGGGTGCCCAGCACCGCGAACCGGCGTCCCATCTCCTCGATGAGCTCATCGAGCATGGCCAGGAAGGCGGCGATGGCCTCGTCCTCGGCGCCGATCACCAGACGGTGTGCCACGCCGCGCATCGGACGCCAGTCCGCGCCGCCCTTGCCATCAGCCACGTAGTGCCGCACATAAGCGTCCAGCACTCCCGCCGCCGACGGGAGCCGTTGGGCGAAAGTCTTGCCCCGCCTCGGCAGCCCGCCGAAGAACATCGACTGCCACATCAGATACAGCACGATCCGCCGCCCCCGAGCGTCCCGACCGAAGGGGATCGGCTCCCACACCGAGAACTGCTCCATCCCGGTGAGCGGGGAGGGGTTCGGCTCCCCCAGGTACGGGTCGTCATCGGCGACCCACACCGACAGCCGCCCGGCGTGACCCCCCGCTACGGCCCGGACCCGGGACATGATGACCTGGATCTCATCGACGCCGAGTTCGGCAGCGACGGTGTCGCGTTTGGCGATCACATCCGCGGCGGTCTTGCCACCCCCGCGGGGCAGGTCCAGGGTGACGGCCCACCCGTTGCCATCCCGTAACGGCGGGGTGACCAGTTGCGGGGTGGCGTCGGCCTTGACCAGCCCCGCCGCGCGCAGGGCGCCGGTGAGCATGTCCGCCGAGAGCTCCAGCTGCAGAGGCAGCACCGGGCCCGGCGGTAGCACCGGGGCGGTGCGCGGGCGGCCTATCCATAGTGCGCCCAGCCCGGCCCCGGCCAGAGCCGACCACCCGAACACCGGCCCGACCAGCACGAACCCGGCGGTACCGGCGGATCCTCCCGAGACCGTGAGCCAGGCTGTGGTCTTCATCCGGACCCGGGCCAGCGCCCGGCGCTCGGTGATCAGGTCCCGGACCAGATCCCACCGGTTGGCCTGCTGAGCAGCGATGATCAATGGCCGGTACTCGCTGCGCACGCTCACCCACCCGAACCCGGCGGCGATCGCCCTCCCGGCGCCGCGCAGGGTCCACCAGGCCAGCGCCAGCCCGTAGGCCGGGGACCGCCACGCGTGGAAGGCCGCATGCCGCCCCGCGTACTCCAGCGCCCACCGCACCGTGGCCCGCGCGGTGTCTCGGGAGCGTAGCCACGGGGGCACTACCGCGGGCATCGCCCGGCGGGTGAACCCGGGCTCACCGACCGGGCCCCCGTCGAACGCCCCCGGCGTACCCGCCGGGGTGGGGAACGGGATCAGCGTCGCATCCTGGGTGCCCGATGGTGAGTGGTCGTTGTTGGGCTGGATGACGCGGTTGTCGTGGGGGTGTTCGGGGTTCATCACGCGGCCCTCCCCTCGGGTTCGGTGGTGGGGTGGTGGTCATGCAGTTGCGTGGTCACTGCGGCGGCGACCTTGGGAGACAGTCCGCGGGAGCAGGTGGTGACCTGGCGAACCCACGCCGGGGTCACCACCACCCCCGGTGTCCGCGCCGCTTGGGCTTGGGCCACGTGATCGGCCAGCAACACCCGCCGCACCGGCCTCCGGGATTGCTTGCCCGAGGGGCGGCGGTGTTCACCACCCCGGCGTGGCGCCCGATCAGCAACCGGCCCGGCGGTGTTCATGGAGTGCCGCCACCCCGGTTCACCGGCAGGGCCGATGATGTGTTCACCGGCGCTACCCGCCGGGTGTCCCCCCGCGACGTTCACAGGCGCGCTGGGTTCGGCGCGCTGGACGGCAGCGGTGTGGGCGCGCTGGACGCATTCGGTCAGCGCGTACTGCAAGTCGGTGACCGCTTCGGCGGCGATGACCACCACCAGTGGTGGTACCGAGTGCAGCACCACTCCCGATAGCGACCCAGCCGCCCAGCTTGACCAGGTGTTCATCACATACGTGGCCAACAGCAACACCCACTTGGCCACTCGTGGCCACGCCCCGGTGCTGACCTGCCATCGGGCGGTGAGCTGCTCGGCGCGCAGCACCGCCAACAGCACCAGCGAGACCGTAGGGTCCAGCAGCCACGCAGACCACCAGACCAGCGACCCCACCGGGGCACCGGCGGCGGCGAAGGTCGCCACGCTGGTCATGGTGAAACACAACCCCAGGCCGATCCCGGCCCACATCAGCCGCGCCACCTGGGTACGGATCTGTTCCACCCGCAGCGCCACCACGTCCGGGTCAGTCTGATGCGCCCGCACCTCCGCGGCAGTGGCCGCATCAGCCGCGAGACGCTGCCCAGGACTCAGCGCCGCACCCGCGGCCGCTGGCGAGCCGTACAGGGTTGGGGTGCTCATCGCCGACCCCCCTTGCCGCTGGGGGTGTGCAGGATCTCGGTGACCGAGAACATCCGGGCGATCGCGCTGCCCGCGAACAGCGCTGGCACGCCCAGCACCACACCCCACGCGCGGAGGTCAGCGGTATACACGATCACCGCCCACTGAATCCCGACGATCACCACGGTGGTGCCCAACGCCCGGCCCAGGTTGCCACCCATCCGGGTCACCTCCTGGGTTTGCCGCGCGACTTTGTACGCACCCCGCGCGCCGCTGCGAAACGCGGCCACCGCACCCAGCCCGGCCAACACCACCAACACCACCAACGCCACCGTCTGGTTCATCGGGACTCACCCCCGGCGGGATCACACTCGTCAGCGCGGACCCGCAACTCGGTATCGGCGCCGGTCAGTACCAGCGCGCGGGACTCGTGCAGGCAACATCGGCGGCAATACCGACACTCGCTACCGTCGAGTAATCCCCGACCTGGTTGTGGCGCATGCCAGTCGCTGAACTCGTGACCTTCGGCCTCACAGCGAAGCACCGGACCGCATGCCGAACACCACAACCGACCACCCGGGCCGACCAGCCATCCCTGCGCGGCAGCTGCGTCGAGTGCGGCGTCTTCGGATGGGTAGTGCGCCTCAAACCCGGGGCTGCCCAGGGCATCCCGGCACTGGTCACAGTGGACACTCACACAGGTATGGACCTGTACCATCCCCGTCTCCTCTGTTGCTATCGCTGGTGATTCAGGAGCCCGACCCGGTGAGTTGCTGGCAGGCATCGGCCGCAGGGTCGGGTGGCGAACGCATCAATCCGAGTCACACACCCCGATTTCCTCACCAGTAGCTCGTTCGGTGGCGTCCTCGTAGAGGTACTGACCCTCGGGATTGGTGATGGCCGGGGCACACGCTGACCGGCGCTGTCTCCAGCGGCGACAACTGCTCGCACATCACGCCACCTCCGCCTTGTGAGTGGCCGCACCGGCCAGCAGCGCCGAGAACCCAGCGGACCTGCCTTGCCTGGGGGCTGAGCCGATCAACCATCTGGCCGGGCGGGAGTCGTCCAGGCAGCACCGCCGGCAGTGGCGGTACTCGCTGAGCGCCGGTTGCCCGCCGGAGGTAAGGGGGTGGCGCCACGCGCTGAACTCGTGCCCTTCGGCTTCGCAGGTCAGCACCGTCGCGCACGCCGAGCACCACAACCGCCCGCCTGGACCGGCGTGCCACTCCTCGACAGCAGCCGCGTCGAGCGCGGCGTCCTCGGTGGGGTAGTGCGCGTGGCGCCCGGGTCTGTCGCCGCACTGGTCGCAACGGATGATCACGCAAGCGTGGAGCTGTAGCATTCCGATCTCCTTGGTCGCTGTTGCTGGTGATAGGGGAGCCCCGGCCCGGTGGGCACGTTCTTGGCGGTTCGGGTCGCCGGGCCTGGTGTGCTGAACGTCGGCCGAGCTCGCCCGGCACCCGCCGGACAGGGGCTCGTAGCGGGTCGCGCGGCGCTGCGGCTGGTGTTGTGGCCACACGAGGGGCAGCAGGGCATCGATGGCTTGTTCGGTCAGCCCGTCCGGGCTGAACTGCTCCGAGCACTCGGCTCCGTTCAACGGCCTGTCCTTCCTGGATTGCCTGTACTGACAGGCAGGACACTCTCACGGGCAGTAGTGGCGCGTCAAGTAGTTGTCGGTAATGTCGTGTCAGGTAGTCCTGATATGGCAGACTGACGTGCCTACTGACCGCTTCGTCTCTCGCACGGACGGGAAGGACCACATGGCTGACAGCACGTTGCATGGACAGATGACCTCTGACCTGCGGGCATTGATCACCTCGGGTGAGTTGACACCCGGGTCACCGCTTCCTTCTGAGTCCCAGCTGGGGGAGCGCTACGGCGTCAGCCGGCCCACGGTGCGCCGCGCGTTGCAGACGCTGGAGCAGGAAGGGCTGATCAGCGCGCACGTGGGCAGGGGCCGGATCGTCCGGGACAGGCGGGCGATGGTGTACCGGCCGCAGCAGGAGTTCGAACCCCGCCGCTCAGCGACGATGGACCGGTTCACCGCTGCACTCTCCGAGGAAGGCCGCCAGGCGGCCCAGTCGATCGAGGTCGCCGTCGAGAACGCGAGCGGGATCATCACTGAGCGGCTCGGGGTTGCCGAGGGCACACCGGTCGTTGCCCGGAAACGGGTCCGATTCATCGACGGTGAGCCGTTCAACATCAACGACACCTATCACACGCTGGAGTTGGCCGCCGGGACGGCGGTGATGAATCCGGCCGATATCCCTGAGGGCTCCAACGCTGTCATCGAACGGTTGATCGGCCCGGAGGTTCGGGCCGTGGATGAGATCTACGTACGGATGCCGACTCCCGACGAAACCCGTCGCCTCAAGTTGAGTACTGGAACACCGGTTGCGGTGCACTACTGCACCGGCTACACGAAAGAGGATCGAGTTGTCCGAGTTGAGTACTTCGTCATCCCCGGCGACCGGCACGTCATCCTCTTCGAAAGAGCGCACCCTGACCGGACAGTCGGCTGAACCGCGGATAGCACCGGTGCACGTCAGGCGGGCAATGACCGAGGGCGACATCGTGGACGTCGCCACGATGTGGACCACATCAGCCCAACGGCTCCGCAGTCGTGGCCTCGATCAATGGCAGTACCCGGTGAAATGGGAAAACATCCGCAGGACCGTGGCCCATGGCACGTGCTGGCTCGTCGCTGACACCGAGGACCGAACTATCGGCACGATCACCATCGAGCCCACAGCGGACCCCTACTGGCTCCCCGCCGACGAGCCAGATCAAGCATTATACGTTCACCGCATGGTGATCGATGATGGCGCCCGTGGACATGAATTAGGGTCAGCGCTGCTGGACTGGGCCGCGCGGAGGGCGAGGAGGACGGGGAGGTCCTGGCTCAGACTCGATGCGTGGAAGTCGAACCCAGGACTGCATCAATACTATCTCGATCGAGGATTTACTCTCGTCCGGATTAACGACAACCCATCAGACCCATCCGGGGCGTTATTTCAACGATCAGCCCGCATAGAGCTGCACCGCGGACCTGATGTGATCGACAACAGTAATGAATAAATAAGAGTGGTACATACCAGGGCGTGAAACGGAGGCATGCTAAGTGTTGGCAACGGCGCCATGCCGGCCCGCGTCACCTGATGGAAGGCGGGGCAGTGGCAGCAGCGAATGATAAGCTTCGGGCGGCGCGGGAACGCACCGCATCGCTCACCGACCCGGAAGATTTCCTATCCAGGCAAGAACTCGCCGAACTGGCCAACGCCTGGATCTGGGACCACCACCACAAGATGGTGCCACTCAGCGCGAACTACATCGGCAAACTCGAGCAAGGTGTCATCCGCTGGCCGGGTAAGTTGTACCGTGAAGCCCTCCGGGCGATCTTGGGTGTCTCGACCGATGCCGCGCTGGGATTCGTCCATGCCCGACGCGTAAAGCTGGTAAACGTGGACCGTCAACAGTTCATCCACACCGTCACCGGGAGTGTGGGCGCTCTCATCCTGGGCGAGCCGCTGGCAGCGCTGCTGGAGGCGCTGCTGGAGGACGGCGAACCCACCCCGATCCCGCATCGGATCGGCGCGACGGAAATCGAGCAGGTTCGCACTGCCACGGAAGTATTCAACTCGTGGAGCCGCATCTACGGTGGCGGGTTGGCCCGAGAGGCCGTCAGGGGTCAATTGCGCTGGTCGGCCGGTCTGCTGGGGGCCACCTGCCCGGACCGGCTGCGCCCCGAGCTGTTCTCCGCAGTCGGCGCCCTCGCCGAGACCGCCGGGTACATGGCTGTAGACGCCAACGCCCACGAGGAGGGCTGCCGGGCGTACCGCTTCGCGCTGGCCTGCGCCGAACAGGCCAAGGACTGGCCTCAGCGGGCCTTTGTCCTGTCGAGCATGGCGAAACAGGCGATCTGGACCGGCCAGCCTGACGACGGTCTCACGCTGGCCGAACACGCTCTGGTCCGCCCTGACCGGCTCACTCCAACCGTCCGGGCACTGCTGCACACCGACCGGGGTCGCGCACTGGCCAAGATGCGCCGGATCAACGAAACATTGACCGCGGTGGGCACCGCCGATGAGCACTTCGCGCACGCCACCCCGGACAACGAGCCGCCGCTCATGGACTTCTACAACGCCGCACGCCACGACCAGCTCACCGGGCAACCCTTGGCCGACCTGGCGATACTGGGCCGCGACCCCGGCGAAGCCACCGACCGACTCGCGGCGGCAGTGGCCAGCCACACCGATGGCTACACCCGCGCCCGGGCGATCTGCCTGGCCAAGCTGGCCAGTCTCACGATGGCCACCGGCGACCCGCTCCAGGCCGCCGCCATCGGACACGCGGCCCTGGACATCGCCGGCGCCATCCGCTCCCGCCGCGCCGCCGAGGAACTACGCGAACTATCCCGCTACGCCACCGCGCACCAGCACCTCGACGAGATCGCGCACCTGCGACAACGGATCGGCACCCTCCTGGTGGGTTACCGATAGCCCGCGCGAATCCTCCCTCAATCCTCCCTTGACATCCGCGTGATCATGTGTATCCGTGCCTGTCCTAAGCCGGAAGGGTCAGTCAACGCCGTCACTTCTTCCACCTTTCTTTCCGGTGGCGGTAAACGGCGGCGGCCCCGCTTCTTGGGCGACAAACCACGCGGGGCCGTCGCCTTCCACACGACAAGATGGGGGGAGTAGCTGTGGACCGGAACCACGCCCCCTAGATCGCTGGCCGGTCGTCGGTAGAGCCGCTGACCCCCGGCTTCGGCTCCCGGCGGCCGGCCAGCCACCACCCCCGAAGGTGACACCCACCATGCTCACTCCACCAGCACAACCCACCTCCGGCCCTTGGCGCGACGCCGAGGGCACCCCTATTCCCCTCCAGGGCTGGGTCGAACAGGTCACGGTAGATACCCAACAGGGGGCACTACCGTCCCGACTGCACCAGACAGGCCAGGTCATCGGCCAGGGCACCAACCTGGTCTACGTGCGCTTCAAGCACGAAAACCAGCTGATCGCCTTGCGACCCCACGTCGTCCGCGTGCTCGACACGCCGGACGGTGGCTGATGCCCGCCGATCCTGCCGGTGTTCCTTCGCCGGAGCACCGACCCCGACCCGAGGGACAGCGGGTGAGTTCCCCCGTACCGGATCAGCCGATGATCAGCGCAGAGACTGCCGCGACAGCCTTGTGTGAAATGTTTCTGGCCAACGCCGACCGCGGAGATAACGCCGCCAACGACTACCTCATCGCCGAGATAGTGGACCGTATCCGCACCCGGCAGGAATAGCTCAAGGCTCGAGCAGCTCGCCACCAGCGCGGTACGCGCCTACGGTGAGGGCCACTACCGCCGAGGCCGGACAGTGGCCGGGCTCCTCCTCGCCGGGCACTGGCGATGGCCTTGGTTGATCGGCAACGGCACCGGTCGACCCCTTTCCTGGCAGCGGTAACAGGTCGCTTGCGTCAATAGCACGTCAAAGACTGGGGCTAACGCAGACGGGTAAGCGTGTTGTCCCTGGTCAGCGACCTGTACGAAATGAGTTGGGCGCTGTCTGTAAATCCGTCGGCGTACGCCTTCCAAGGTTCGAATCCTTGACCCGCCACCCTGCAGGAATGCCCCCTGACCAGCACGAACACGGTCGTGGGCCGGACCTTCGTCGTGTCCCGCGCTGTCCGGCCGTGTCCGGGTGTTCACGGCCAGTCGCGCCCTATCCGCGCCCTAGCGCCCGGCCCGGACGGGGGCGAAGGTCGTGATGATGTGCTGACTGACGATCATGGATCTTGCACGCTGGGCACGCTGGGGCTGGTGTGGCATCCCGTCGATCTGGCGCAGCCCGACCACGCGGCGCCCCGGGGGCAACATCCTTCCCAACCACACGCCGAGCTTGCCTGGAAGACCGAACTAGCCGCCCTGGCCGCCGAAACCGGCCTGGCCATCAGCGTCTGCCACCTACCCCCGGGCACCAGCAAATGGAACAAGATCGAGCACCGGCGGTTCCGAAGGGACATCGCCTGCCGCCGACGCCTCGCCCGGGTCAGACCTGGGTGAACGTCGACCCGACCAAGAACAACAGCGGTCACGGATGAATGGGCTGGCCAGGCTCCTCGCGCCAGGGGTCCTGGCCGCTCACCTCACTACAGGGCTGTCGATCGCCGCCATGGGGAGACTTCCAGAGGGCGAGCCGGACGGTACGGCAGCATGGATGAC
>JBOHFW010000361.1:0-8464 GCA_050699835.1 Pseudonocardiaceae bacterium
GGTCGGCAGCCGCAGCGTGTCGGCGGCGGTCGACGCCGCACTGGCTGCCTACCTCGACCGGTTGCGGCATGGGGCGGCGGTGGATGAGTGGCTCGCCGAGCTGGAACGCGACCACGGCCCGGTACCGGTCGAGACCGTGGAGTGGGCCGCCCGGCTGGTCGAGGGCTGGGAGGCTACCCGGTCCGGGGGCGGTCGCGAGCTGGTCGGCTGATGCTGCTGCTGGATAGCGAGGCGCTGTCGGCGGTGGCGTAGGGGCCGGCTTCCCGTCGTGACCGGGCGCGGGCGTTGATCATCGAGATGCGCCGGCGGGAACTACCGATCGCAACAGTGGCGGCAGTGCTGGCCGAGGTGGTGCGGGGCCGCGCGGCAGATGCGGGGACGACTCATGCCCTGGCCATCCGGTGTTCTCCCGCAGGTCACGTGCGCATCCTCCGCTGAGAACAGACACCCGTGTCGCTGCGTCGGTGCTGTGGCCTGGTGGCCTGGCAGGTACAGCCAAGCCGGAGCATCATGGACGCATGGAGGGGCACTCGTAACCAATCGTTCTCACCGGCTGGCGACCGTTGGCAGGTCGATGGCCTGGCGGCTCACCTGCGGCGCCGATCGGCGCGACATTGACGGCCAGCATGACTTCGTCGGCAAACTCCACCGCGGCGGAGTTGGTGATCTCCGGGTTGCTGCCCAACCGGGGCTATGCGGTGCACGCCCACACCAACGCCTGTGGCGCCACCGGCGCGGCCGCAGGGCCGCATTACCAGAACCAGATTGATCCCGCGGCGACGCCCCAAGCTCCATCGACCAACGCCGACTACGCCAACCCGCGCAACGAGATCTGGCTAGACGTACGCACCGACGCGACAGGCTCAGGCACGTCGCACACCACGGTGCCCTTCATCTTCACCGACCGGACACCCGGATCGATCGTGGTGCACGACGCGATGGTGACTGCCACGCATCCAGGCCACGCAGGCCAGGCCGGTGCCCGGCTCGCCTGCCTCACCCTGTCCCTCCGATGATGACTGCATACGCGGTGGTCGAGGGCGTTCGGAACTCCGCCTCGGCAGAGGATCGAGACGAACGCCAGTACGAGAGCTGACCCAATGACGCGCCGTTCAGCGCTGCTGCCACGACCGGCTTGTACCACGGACGACGCCCCGGTCCCCGTCAGGTGTCGCGCTGGGGCGAGACCAAGGGAGTACTGCGGGTGCTGGAGTCCCTCACCAGCTACCTCGCCGGGTCCCGGGCGTGATCGCAGAGAAGCGCAGGCGCGCGCCGCCCGTCGACGGGCCAGGGAACGCAGGCGCACCCTCGCCCGTCGACGGGCGAGGGGACGAACTGCTGGCCGACACCGGCCGAGAGCAGGCCCCGGTCGGAGACCGGCGCGCGGCCGCGTGCGCGAAACGGCTCGGTGAGAATCCGTTGGACGGTCCATGCGCCTATGCCGGGTGGCTCGCGCCGTCCCGTCGATTCGCCCGAATTGCCGGGAACTTCGGGACTTCCGTTGTCGACTGTTCCTCTACCAGGGTCTGGAGGTGGCTGGCCGGGATCGTCTGGGAGGTCCAGGTCCGACACACGATCGGGTGGGGGTGGGGATGGCGCTGGGAGTGCTGTGGCTCGATGTGCCGCTTGCCGTGGCCTGCCTGCTGGCCGCCGTGCACCACGTCGGGCTGCTGGTGGTCCTTCGGGTTCCGTTCGTACCGGCGGCGTCGCACGGGGTGATGGGGGTCGGGATGGCGGCGATGTTCGTGCCCGTGTTCGACCCGGTGCCGCGGCTGGCCTGGGTGGTGATCTTCCTGCTGGTGGGGGCGTGGTTCGGTGCCGCCGCGCTGCACGCTGGCTCGCTGCTGGGCGATGCTGGCCACCTCACCGTTGGTGCTGTGGCGATGCTGTTCATGCTGGTCAGGCACGCGCAGGGATCCACCGGGCCGGATGGTCCGGTCGATCCCGGGCATGCCGGCCATGCCGGGGCCGCCGCCGGCGTTCCCGGCTTGCTGCTGACGGTGGTTGCGATCGGATTCGCGGTGTGGTTCATCGCCGACATCGTCCGCCGGCTCGTCGGTCCTGACGGCACGGATTCCCCGGCTACCCCGGTTGCGCACCGCGTCGCGAGGCTGGCTGCGCCCCTGGTGATGAGCGCCGCGATGGCGGTCATGCTCCTCGGGATGGCCTAGAACCCCAGGTCACCGGCACTTCACGCCGACACTGCGCAACTGTCGCAGAAAGCTCAGCAGGCACTCCGGCCCCGAGCGGCTGAATAGCGACAAATCGGGAACTAATGGTCCGTGCACAACGACTACCTGGGTACTTGCCCCTGCCCGTCAGCGCCGGGGCTGACCCGTGGAGTGACCATGGCCACCATCGAAGCGCCCCCCATCCCACCCGCTGACCACGCCGACGAGGGAGTCCGCTCGCGTTCGCTGTACCGCGCCATGTGGCGTTGGCACTTCTTCGCAGGGCTGTTCGCGATCCCAGTGATCGTGGTGCTGTGCCTGAGCGGGCTCGTCTGGTTGTTCAAGCCTCAGATCTGGGGGTTGATGTACGGGGACTTGCAGAACGTCACACCAAGCTCGCAGACGGTCACCTACGAGCAGGAGCTCTCGGCGGTCGAGAGGGCGTACCCGGGTGCTGAGGTGTCCGCCGTGCATACTCCGCCCAGCGTCAGCCGCTCGACGATCTTCGACATCGCCACTGCGGACGGCAAAGATCTGTCGGTCTATGTCAATCCCCACAGCGGTGAGGTGCTCGGTCACCGCAACAACGCCACCGA
Organism: Pseudonocardiaceae bacterium; assembly: GCA_050699835.1. Taxonomy (GTDB): domain Bacteria; phylum Actinomycetota; class Actinomycetes; order Mycobacteriales; family Pseudonocardiaceae. The sequence goes on from JBOHFW010000361.1 coordinate 2,768, forward strand.
CATCGCGAATATCGCCCTGGACCTGCACGGGTCGTTGATGACCGGCAGCTGGCTCGGCGACGAAACCTACGGTGACCGCTTCATCGAGATCGTCGCGGGCTGGTCGATCGTCCTGCTGGTCACCGGCACTTATCTGTGGTGGCCGCGCGGGAAGCGTCGAGGCTGGCGCGGAGTGCTGGTGCCGCGGTTCCACCTGCGGGGCAAGCGCATCCTCTGGCGCGATGTGCATGCTGTCACCGGCATCATGTTCGCCTTCATCACCCTGTTCTTCCTGGTGACCGGGCTGGCCTGGGCGGGGTGGTGGGGACCGAACTACCTGTCGGTGGCCACCCAGGAGGTCGGCGGCTACCCGCAGGTCGAGACCAACTCCAAGACGGTGGGTGAGCTGTTGCCCAACGGTCAGTCCCCCTGGGCCATGGGCAACCTGCCGCTGGCCGCCTCTCAACCGGTCCCGGCGGCAGGCGGGCAGGTCGGCGACGAGCTGCGCTGGGATCCCAGCCAGGGCGCCCCGCTGGACGCGGTGATCGCCAGCGCCCAGAAGCTCGGCATCCCGCACGGCTTCTCGGTCACCTGGCCCGAGGACGAGACCGGCGCCTACAGCATCGGCTACTGGGAGGACGGCCCCCAGGAGCCCAATCGCAGCGCCACCGACGCCCGTATCGCCTACATCGACCAGTACACCGCCGAACCGATCAGTGAGTACGGCTTCGACCAGTACGGCTGGGCAGGCAAGGCGACCAGCTTCGGCATCGCGCTGCACGAGGGCCGGCAGTGGGGCCTGATCAACCAGATCCTGGTGACGATCGCGACGCTGGCGATACTGCTGTCGATGGCCACGTCGATGGTCATGTGGCGCAAGCGGCGCCCGAAAGGGATCGGCGCACCCCCCAGGGAGCCCAACCGCAAGCTCGGCCTCGGGGTGGTGATCATCATTGCCGTGCTCGGGATCCTGTTCCCGCTGCTCGGGGCCTCGATGCTGCTGGTACTGCTGACCGAGCTCCTCGTCATCCGGCAGGTCCCGCCCCTGGCCAGGGCATTCGGCGTCGCCCCGCCCCGAGAGCGGGCCAGCGCCCCCGAACCGGCCGACTGATACCACTGTTCAGGTTTCCGGCCGGGTTGCGCCCGGTTAAGCGGCAACTCAAGCCAAGTTGGAGCCCTGGAGTCGGTCGCTGCCGGTAGGTGGCGGGCGCGCGGTGTGCCGGACCAGGGCCTGGCGCAGGCTCTCGGCGCAGCCGAAGCCGCCGCGGCGTGCGACTGTCGCCACTGGGTCGCCGGTGGAGGTCAGCAGGTGCCCCGCGGCCTCCAGGCGCGCCAGGCGGACGTACTGCGACGGTGTGATGCCCACGCCCGCGGCGAACAGCCGGCACAGGTGCCGGGAGCTGACGTTGCACACCGCCACCGAGGCACTCTCGTTCGCCGAGTTGATCTGCGCCGCCGCAAGCTGTCCTGGACCCGCGTGCTCGGGCAGGACGACCTCAACGATCTACGGGGATTCGAGGTCAGCACCCACATGGTGCAGCGCTGGGTGCCCAAATCGTTCGAGGTGCGTGTGGTCGTCATTGATGACCGGCTCACCGCGGTCAAAATCGTATCCGGGAGCCCTGCCTCCTACATCGACTGGCGCTCCGACTATAATGTCTTAACCTACGAACTCATTGAACCACCCGTCCACGTCGCGCTGGGCATACGCGGACTCATGCGCAGTTTTGACCTGGTGTATGGAGCGTTGGACTTCGTTGTTACACCGGACGATCAGTGGGTCTTTCTGGAGTTTACCGACCGCGTGCTGAGCTGTTCGTGACGTTCGTCACGCGTTCGTGGTCTCCAGGTCCCGTGGCTGTCTTACCGACTCTGTACGCAACGTCAGTGACGGGCTGATCCGCCGGGTCAGCCCGGCGATGATCCACACCTACTTCGAGTACATGACCAGCGAGTATCCCAGAGCCGGCGCCGGGCATGGGATGCTGTTGGTGCAGTTGGCCGGCCCGAGCAACGGCGAGCCGTGGACCGCGGACGCGGCCCGGGGGATGTTGCGGCGCGCCGGGGACCGGGCGGGGTTGGGCGTGGTGAAGCCCCATTCGTTTCGTCATTTTATCTCCGCTTAGTTTTCGTGTGGCGATTAGCGCCGTCGGGGTATGGGAGCAGCGCATTTGCGCTTTGCCTTGAGCCGTGTGGTGTTTCTATGGTCTCCGGTCATGATCTTGAGCTTCTTCTCGTCCCAGGGCTGGGAGTCCTGGGAGATCGAGCGTCGACCGCTGATCCCGGAACGGATGCCAGTGCTGGTCGATAACGACCTGCGGTTCGAGGACGCGCCGGGCGCGTCGCGGCCAGCGGTCGTGGTGAACCGGTGGCCGCGTGAGCTACCGGCCAGCGGTGCGCCGTCGCCGAAGACGTGGGAGGCGCGGCTCGGCGCGGCCGGCACCCGCGCGATCATGGGTGGAGCGAGGACAACCTGTGTTGGCTGTTGGCCCGGATCGGGCCGGTCGGCATCGTCGCCTTAGGACAGCACTTGGGTTGCTCGGACAATGTGGTCCGTCAGCGCGGCGGGGTGCTGGAGGCGAGCGCGGACCTGTTCCCGCGGCTGGATGTTGTGATCGCCTATCGGCTGCTGTTTGGCATCTACTCCGGCATCGTCCCGGATGGCATCGATGATCTGGTCACCGACGACATCGACTGGGCTGGCGACTCCACCATCCTGCTGTCCTATGTCAAGGGCCGTACCGCCGCCGAGAGCCTGAACCTGCCCCGGCGAGCGGTGCACCTTCTGGAGCAGTGGCTGGCGCATTCCGCGTTGCTGCGCGGTCACACCGACCCCGAACAGCGTCGGCACTTGTGGATACGGCTGAGGAAACCTGGCGGAACCGAGATCACGGCGGACGTTGGAGCGGCCAGCCGGCTGGCGATCCAACGCTGGGTAGTCCGTCACGGCCTGCTCGACGTCGACGGCAGGCCGATCAAGATCCATCGTTCGCGGATCCGCACCACGTTCCAGTCACTGCGGGACAAGCGCGGTTGGGCCGGTCGAGGCAGGGCGACCATCGACCCTAACCACAGTCCAGAAGTGGAAGGTGATCACTATCTGACCGCCACCACGCCATCCCAGCGCCGGGCGGTCGAGGCGATCGTGGAGGACGCCCAGCCCGACCATGGGTCTGCCTGCTCTGTCCGCTGGCAGTGTTCGCACCCCGGCACGCGGCGAACCTGTTGCGGCTCAAAGCATTCTTCTCCCGCCAATGGCAGCAAATGCCCGCCGCCCAGTTCATGGCCGTGTTCGGCCCCTACTCCCAGCGGATCGGCCACGTGCTAAACCGCTTCGACCCCACCGTCCTAGCTCGCGCCGCTGTCCAGGTCGGCGACAGTGACAACGAACTTCCCCTGCGTCCGGAGGAATCCACTCGATGACCACCGCATTCGCCCCCGGGCCACGCCAGTCAGTATTTGCCGCCCTGGACATCTGCCATGAAGCAGGCTTGACGCTGCCTGACGGGACACACCGCCCGGTGTTCGAGGACGACCGCTGGGATTTCACCGCTGTGATCGGCTTGCCGAATCAGATGTCCAAGGTCAGTCGCCGGTTCGACTTCACCGCGATCACCAACTCTCACTGGCGGATCGTCGCGAAGGAACAGATCGCGGCCATGATCGCACCCCGACACGAGGCCGTGATGTCCTTGCCGCGCGCCTACCGGAACCCGCTACACCTGCTGACCGCGTTCGGGCGGCTGGCCGAGTTGACCCGGTTCCTGAACTGGCTCACCAAGCAGGGCGTTACCAGCCTCGGCGAGGTGGATTCCGACCGTTGTGAGGCATACCTGGCCCACCGGCGCTACCTGCTCGACGAGAACGGCCAGGTCGTCGGCGAACGCAGCCACGCGACCCGGCGGGCCGCGGCCCAGATCGTCGTCGACCTGGTCAACCATCGGGAACTGTTCAGCGTCGATCGAGTCTCCGAGGACCTGCGGCCCTGGGGAGGCGCTGCTCCCTCGGTGGTCGCCGAGATGCCCTGCGGCCGCGGCCAGAACAAGACCCCGCCGGTCGCCGACACTGTCCTGCAACCGATGCTGGCCGCGGCCAGCTATCTGGTGGACACGCTCGGCCCGCACGCCATCGAGCTGATCACACAGGTCAGGGACGCCGACCTGAAGTGGTCGTACACGCATGGGAACCATGTCTTGACCTCCGCACTGCCCGAACAGGAGATTGCGCAGCTGCTGGTGGACTACGAGCGTCGGGGCGAACCGCTGCCGATGGCGGCCGAGCACACCGTCCGGGACCGGCTAGCGGCCGGCTGGTCACCCGAGGATCCGCTGACCCCGATCTCCCTCGGGCTGCTGGCTCGCCAGGCCGGGTTCAGCCAGTTCGGGCGGCAGTGGATCCCTCATCTGCGTGATCGGATCGAAGCGACTTTGTCCGTCGTCGGGGCGGAGAAACCCTTCGGCCGCAACGCTTCCGCCGTCGTCCGCGCCGACGGGGACGGCACCCATGCCTGGACGCTGCCGCTGGCCCGGTTGGAAGCCGTCGCGGTGGTCGGGGTCGTTCGCACCGCTGGGATCGTCCTGCTGGCTGCGGTGTCCGGCATGCGCTCGTCGGAGTTGATGAAACTGGTAGTCGGCTGCTGTCGCCCACCCGAGCACTATGGTCCGAGTTGGTCCGTTACCGGCTGGCCAGCAAAGTCATCAAGGGCCAGCAGTTGGGCGGCATCACCGATGAGTGGGTCGTCATCGAACCCGTTTACCGCGCCGCACAGCTGCTCGAACAGCTGCATGACAACCCCAACGAGGGAATACCGCTGCTGGGCCGGTTCGCTTTCGACGTCCGCTACAGATGGTTCCGCAACTGGGTCAACGGGCCAGCCGGCCAGCGACTCGGCCTCGCTCTCATCCCCGAAACCCCGGTCAACCTCCGGGCTCTACGTCGCACGCTGGCGATCGAGCTGGCCTACCGTCCCGGCGGCCTGCTCGCAGCGAAACTACACCTCAAGCACATCGCCACGGCAACAACAGAGGGCTATGCGTCGCGGCCGGGCGGAGCACAGGCCGAACTGTTGGCTGAAGTCAACAAGCACGAAGCCGAGCGCAACCTCGACCTCGTCTGGACCGAGTTCCGCAACTACCAGCAAGGCATCATGCCCGCCGGGCCGGGAGCCCGCGAGCTGACCGAGTTCTTCGCCCACATCGACGGCAAACTCACCACCAGCGAAGTGGGGACGCCGAAGACCCAGCGCAGCGACCGGGAAGTCCTCAACCTGCTCACCAAACGCGCCCAAGCACTGCATCTGGGCGCAGCCAACTACTGCTGGTTCACCGACCCCTCCCGGGCGCTCTGCCTGAAACTCGCCGGCACCCCGCACGCCGACCGCCCCCTGGCCGGCATGTGTGACTCCGCGCGCTGCCCGCAAGCCACCCACCATCCCTGCCACCGGCCCGTCTGGGCCGAGCACGCCGCACAAACCAAGACCTTCCTCGGCAGCCTCGGCCCCACCCGCAAGACCGAACGAACCCGGCTGCAAGCCGACTACGACCGCGCATTACGTGTGATCGCCAACATCGGCGCCGCCACCACACCCAAGACAGACAACGAGGCCGACACGTGAGAATCACTGCCGCCCAACGTCTCCAGAACGAGAATCGGATCCGCGCCGCCATCGACCGACTCTTGCGCGGCGAGATCCCATCCGGCGGGCGCTGCGATGTCAAG
>JBOHFW010000362.1:0-3204 GCA_050699835.1 Pseudonocardiaceae bacterium
GTGGGTGACTTGGCGTTGACCGCACGGGCCCACTCCAGCGCCGTTGTCTCCAGTGACACGTGCGGTATCACTGCATTGACCATGCCCATCCGGTGCGCGTCGGCCGCGCTGTATTCGCGCCCGAGGAAGAAGATCTCCCGGGCGAACTTCTGGCCTACCTGCCGGGCGAGGTAGGCCGAGCCGAACCCACCGTCGAAGGAACCCACGTCGGCGTCGGTCTGCTTGAATCGGGCGTGCTCGGCTGAGGCCAGGGTCAGGTCGCAGACCACGTGCAGCGAGTGCCCGCCACCCGCCGCCCAGCCTGGTACCACCGCGATCACGATCTTGGGCATGAACCGGATCAGCCGCTGGCACTCCAGAATGTGCAGCCGCCCGGTGCGCGCCGGGTCCACGGTGTCCGCGGTTTCGCCGCTGGCGTACTGGTATCCGGAGCGGCCGCGGATCCGCTGGTCCCCGCCCGAGCAGAACGCCCAGCCACCGTCCCGTGGCGAGGGTCCGTTGCCGGTCAGCAGCACGCACCCCACGTCCGGGCTCATCCGAGCGTGATCCAGCGCCCGATACAGCTCGTCCACCGTGGACGGACGGAACGCGTTGCGCACCTCCGGCCGGTTGAAGGCGATCCGGACCGTGCCGTGCGCCTGCGCCCGGTGGTAGGTGATGTCGGTGAAGTCGAAGCCCTCGACAGAGCGCCAAGCGGACGGATCGAACAGCTGGGAGACCATGTCGCACGCTATCGCGTGGTCGTGAGCGGCATCCGGTGCTGGAACATTGCTACGCACTCACGAGCGTTCTTCATGCGCAACCCTTTTCCCGCGACCGCGGGGCAGTAACGGAACACTCTCCGGCATTGACGGGGCTTGTGCTCTTACCCGGCGTGAACGGTGTGGCAGGCATGCTGACCACCTGTGAACCCCACATACTTCGCCCGGCTCGCGCGAGCGGTGTCTTCCACCAGCAGACGGCTGAGAGGACCTAAGGTCTTGCCGGGGAGGTGGTCATGCGAAACCGGGCGTTGTTGATCGGATCGGCGCTGGCGGTGCTGGTGGTGATCGCGCTGGTGGTGCTGTGGCGGAGCTCGGACTCCGTACCTGCGCCGACCCCGGTTCCGCCACCGCTCTCCCGAGTCGCGGCGCCGCCGGTCATCGGGACCGAGGGCATCGGCGATCCGTATTTTCCGCGCGCGGGTAACGGTGGTTACGACGTCACCGCGTACGACATCAACGTCCGTTACGACCCTCCCACCGGTCGCCTCGAAGGTCACACCACGATCACGGCCCGGACCACCGAGAACCTCTCCCGATTCAATCTCGACCTGAGGCTGTCCGCGTCGGCTGCCATGGTGAATGGCCAACCGGCGGAGATCGAACAGGTCGATAGCGAGTTGCGAATCACCCCGGCTGCCCCGGTGGCGGCCGGCGCGGCGATGACGATTCGGGTGGACTACGCCGGTGTGCCCTCGGAGATCCCAGGCGGACGCCGCGTTAACTCACCGTGGATGCGTACCACCGACGGCGCGGTCGTGGTGGGTGAACCCGACAGTGCCTCCTGGTGGTACCCGGCCAACGATCACCCCTCGGACAAGGCGAGCTTCACCGTCACCGCGACCGTTCCCGCCGGCCTACAGGCGATCTCCAACGGCGCTCTGCTCGGTGGACCCGAGCCGGCCGGCCCGGGCCTTGAGCAGTGGCGTTGGCAGCAGAGCGAGCCGATGACCACTTACCTGGCCTTCGTCGCGATCGGCAAATACGACATCGTTCGCCGGGACACCCGCTTCGGTCTCTACCTGGCCGCATACGACCGGGCCCTCGATCCGCAGATCGCGGAGGCGGCGCGGGCTTCGGTGGAGCAGACGCCGGAGGTCCTCAATTTCCTCACCGGGATCTTCGGCCCCTATCCCTTCCGCCAGCTCGGTGGGGTGGTGCCGAACGCGCCCAACATGTCCTTCGCCTTGGAGACCCAGACTCGGCCGGTGTACGGGCCAGTGTTCTTCATTGCCGGCCCAGAGGTCGGGGTGGTGGTGCACGAGTTGGCTCACCAGTGGTTCGGGGACAGCGTCTCGATCAGTCGCTGGAGTGACACCTGGCTCAACGAGGGCTTCGCCACCTACGCCGAATGGCTGTATTCGGAACGTACCGGTGGTCTGTCCGCCAAGCAGTTCGCCGCACAGTATTACGCCAGCCATCCCGCCAATGACGAGTTCTGGCTGAGCCCGCCGGGGGCGCCGGGCGCGGCGCAGGCGCTCGGCGGAGCGGTCTACACGCGCGGTGCAATGGCGCTGCAGGCGCTTCGGGTGGAGGTAGGGGACCAGGACTTCTTCGCCGCGTTGCGGGCCTGGACCACAGAGCGGGCTGGTCGCAACGGTTCGGTCGAGGACTTCCTCGCCGTCATCGAGCGGGTCTCCGGCGAGCAGGTCGACGACGTAGCCCAAACCTGGCTCTTCGCTCCCACCCGCCCCGCGGCTCCCCCCAGCTGACCTCCGCCACAAACCCCGATATGTCTCCATGCCGGGGCCGAGAGGCGCTAGTGGACGCCTTCTAGGGCGTCGCGGATGGGGACGAGTTTGGCGGCGGCTTCAGCGACCTCAGAGTCGGGGTCGGAGCCGGCCACGATTCCGCAACCGGCGAACATCCGAGCGATCCGGCCGACGACCTGAGCGCAGCGCAGCGCGATGCCCAGCTCGCCGTCCCCCGCGGCGTCAACCCAGCCGACCGGGCCGGCGTAGCGTCCGCGGTCCATCGCCTCCAGCTCACTGATCGTGCTGACCGCGGCCGGGGTGGGGGTGCCGCCCACCGCAGCGGTGGGGTGCACGGCGTCGGCCAAGGTGAGCAACGGGGGACCGGCGGGGTGCAGCATCCCCCGCACTTCAGTGGCCAGATGGAGCACGTTGCGCAGCTGCAGCACGCTGGGTGTGCTCGGCACGACCAGCTCGGTGCAGAACGGTTGCAGCGCCTGGGCCAGCGAATCCACCGCGTAGCGGTGCTCGTCGCGATCCTTCGCCGAGCCGAGGAGCTCCAACGCCAGCGCACCGGCGTTGGCCCCGCCATGCGGCCAGGTGGTTCCGGCCAGCACCCGGGAGAGGAGCTCGGTGCCTTGCCGGCGCAGCAGCAACTCCGGGGTCGCGCCGACGAGCTGGTCCACCGCGAACGTCCAGCAGGACGGGTACCGGGCGGCCAGCCCGTGCAGCAGGAACCGGGGGTCCAGTGG
>JBOHFW010000363.1:0-3759 GCA_050699835.1 Pseudonocardiaceae bacterium
GGCCTACAGTTCCTACCTGGCCGAGGCCAAGGCCGAGGCCGAGCGGGCGCTGCAGGCCGTGTCGTCAGCGGGCTTCCCGCCGGTGGACGGCGGCGAGCAGATCGCCAACGAAGTCCGCAACGACATCGCGCAGCTCCGCGACGACCTCGGTGACGCAAAGACACAGATCGACCAGGCCGACCCGAACAACGCGGCCGCGATCGGGAGTGCTGTGCTCGCCGCTGGCAACGTGCTCGGCGCCCTCGCCAACCATGCCCAGGCGCTAGGCACTCTCGACGGCAATCCGCGTCTTGACGCCGCGTTCGAGCAGGCCCGTTCCTGCGAGCGGCTACGACAGACCAGCACTGTGGGGGGCTGATTTCCCACAGTCAGTGTGGCCGGACGCCACCAGAAGCTGCGGCGGTGGAAACCGTGCGCAGCGCTCTCGCACCACCTGGTGACGTAGCCCCTGTCGGTGGGAAAAGAGAACAAACGTCGGACAGCGGCGCTGATGTTGTCTACGGTGGGTCTCACTGCCGCGCCCACCGTCGAGCGTCGGACCACAACGTTGGAGATTTGGATGCCCCAGCTGCTCGAGCGCGATCCGGTCGACTCCGGCAACACGGTCGATTTCTCGGGTCGGTCGGACGATCGCAGGCGGGCACGCCGCAAGCTGCTCGCCGCCGCCGTCGGGATCGCGGTCCTGGTGCCGGTCACGACGCAGCTGGTGGACGTGATCCCGGACTGGAGCAACCCGTTCCAGCAGCAGATCGTGGACCGTAGCCCGGCACCGTTGCTACTGGCGCTACAGGACCTGTCGCACTACCACGCCGCCACCGGCACATTTCAGGTGGTGGTTGATGTCGAGCACGACACTCCCCACGTGCCGTCGCTGATCAGCGGTGAGCGCACGACCTTCCTCGGCATCGGCTCGGTCGACGCGACAATCGATTTCACCAACGTCGGCGCGGACCACGTGACCGTATCCCCGGACCGGCGCTCGGTCGCCATCACCCTGCCGGCCCCGCAGCTGGCGCCCGCCGTCGTCGACCCGGCTGCGAGCCGCGTGGTCGGCCGCGAGCGTGGTCTCATAGACCGGATTGCCGGCGTATTCAAGGACAGCCCAACCGGCGACCAGGAGCTTTACCAGCTCGCCCAGGCTGAGCTGAACGACGCCGCTAAGGCGAGCAACCTGGCCAGGCGTAGCGAGGAGAACACCCGCCAGATGCTCACCACGCTGGCCCGCTCACTCGGTTTCACCGACGTCAGGGTCACCTTTGACGCCGTCGACGCCCGTTGACGTGAAACACCGCCTTCGCCCGCTGATCAGAGACTGTCCCCACGCAACAGGGCACGCAGGAAAAAGACGAGGTTCTCGGGTCGCTCAGCGAGGCGGCGGGTGAGGTAGGCGTACCAGTCCGAGCCGTAGGGCAGGTAGACTCGGACCGTGTTACCGGCTGCGGCCAGCCGTCGCTGCTCGGCGGGGCGCACGCCGTAGAGCATCTGGTACTCCAAGCTGTCCGGTGGGCGCCCGTACCAGCGGGCGCGTTCGCCCACGATGCCGATCAGTCGCGGATCGTGCGTAGCGAACATGGGATAGCCCGGTCCCGCCAGCAAGAGATTGGCGCAGCGCACAAAGCTGCGCGCGACCTCATCCGAGGTCCGGAACGCGAACTCAGGAGGTTCGGCGTAGGCGCCCTTGCACAGCCGCACCCGGGCACCCGCAACAGCCAATGATCGGCAATCGTCCAGGGTGCGATGCAGATAGGCCTGCAGCACAGCACCGGTCCGGGGCCAACGGCGGCGCAGCGTGGCGTGTACCCGCAGGGTGGACTCGGTCAGGGTGTGATCTTCGGCGTCCAGGGTGACGGTCGTCCCGGCCTGCTGCGCGGCAGCACAGATCCGGGAGGCGTGTCGCAGCGCCAGCCCCTCGTCCAGCCACTGACCCACCGCGGAGAGCTTCACGCTCACCTCGGCCCGGCTGGCCAGACCGGCAGCCCGCAAGCTGTCCAGCAATTCAAGATAGGCGCGCACGGTGGACTCCACGCCCACCTCGTCCTCGACACGCTCTCCCAAGTAGTCCAGGGTCACCGTCAGACCGTCAACCACCAGCGCGGTAGTAGCAGCCACGGCCTGTTCGGTGCTCGCCCCCACCACAAAGCGATCTACCACATGGCGGCTCACCGGCGCGGTAGCGACAAGCCTCCGTACCGTCGGGTTTCCCGCAGCACCCAGGATCAGCGATCGCAGCACAGTACTCCTGACCACCCGGCACTCTATATGATCACCCGGTTCTTGATTACCCGGGCTCAACAGGAGAGTGTCCCGCCCGCTGGCGAGAACTCTCCTGTTGAGCCCGGGAATGGCGGGGCTGGGCATGCTGGGGCAACAGCCCACCCGGTCAGCTCTTCTCCGGTGAGCCGACCTCGCTTAGCGGCTGCACTCCCTGGGGCTGTGCCGCCTCAGTCTGTGCCGCCTCGGTCTGGGGCTCGCTGCTGCGCGCCGGAGCCTGCGTGGTGCCCACAAGTTCGACCTCTGGCTCCCGGCTGGCCTCGCGCTGCAGGGTGTCTCGCACGGCGAACCGGATGGCCGCGGCGAGCACCACAATGCCAATGACGATCTCGATCACGATGACGGCGCTCATGGCAAGCATTCACTCCTTCGATCAGTACTGAACTGATATTCCCCCGCTGCATTGAGGTCCCCCGCTGGGTCGCTCACAAATGCAGGCGTGCGAAGAGTAGCGCCTCGATCAAAATAGCTCGACGCTCCGGGCGGGTCCGGGCCCGCCGGGTACTCACTTCGAGCACCACGGTCCCGGTGAAGCCGCGGCTCGCCAGCGCCAGACACACCTCAGCGCAGGGCTGGCTGCCTCGACCGGGCACCAGATGCTCGTCGCGTGGCGCGCCGCTGCCATCGGCCAGATGCAGGTGCGCCAGCTGCGATCCCATCCGCTGCGCCATCGCCATCGCGTCGACCCCAGCCGTGGCGGTATGCGAGAGGTCCAGCGTGTAGTGCGGGTACCCGACCACGGTGGGGTCCGGTGACGGTAGATAGCTGGATATCTCCAGCCGACCACGGCGCACTGGGAACATGTTCTCCACCGCGATCATGAGACCGGACGAGGTCTCCAGTGCGGCGATCTGCTCGGCGAAGCCCGTGCCGTAGTCCCGCTGCCAGCGAAATGGGGGATGCACCACCACGGTGTCGGCCCCCAGCTCGCCGGCCGCACGCACCGTCAAATCCAATCGAGCCGCCGGGTCGGCCGCCCACACCCGCTGCGTGATCAGCAGACAGGGGGCGTGCAGGGCGAACACCGGCATCCGGTAGCGAGTGGCCAACGCCGCGACGGTGGCAACGTCCTGGCTCATCGGATCGCCCCAGACCATCACCTCGACGCCGTCGTAACCGAGCTCGGCGGCCAGCTCGAAGGCCACTGAGATCGGTTCTGGCCACACCGAGGCGGTGGACAGTGCCACCCGGATCTCCTCGGCCGCAGCCACCGGGCTATCGACCGACGAGCAACAACGCTGCCGGCGACACGGTGACGAAAAGACCCACGAGCACCGCGATCACGGTCGTCTGCAGGTCCTCGGCCCGGCGTACCCGGCGCACTACCCAGACCAGCCCAGTGATCACGGCGAGTGCCACAACCAACGCCGCCACCGGGATACGCAGCCAGAGCCACTCGCAGACCAGCCACAGCGCCGCACCGCCGACAACGCCGATCCCGATCTGACTCACCATCGCGGCCCACTCCCACAACGGGGAACCAGACTC
>JBOHFW010000364.1:0-7050 GCA_050699835.1 Pseudonocardiaceae bacterium
CTCCGCTCGGCGGTCACCGACGAGCGATGGGACCTGGTGATCGTCGATGAGGCCCACCGCTTGCGTAACCCGGCCAGCGCCTCGGGGAAGCTGGCCCGCGCGTTGCGCACCCGGTACCTGCTGCTGCTGACCGCCACCCCGGTGGAGAACCGGTTGCAGGATCTCTACGAGCTGGTCAATCTCGTCGCGCCGGGCATGCTCGGCACGGCCGCCCAGTTCCGCCGCACGCACGGCTCCGCCGACTCCGGAGTCGAGGCTCTGCGCAATGTCGCGGCCTTGCGTGCCCGCACCCGCCAGATCATGGTGCGACACCGGCGCAGCGAGGTGGCGGTGCTGCTGCCGCAGCGGTTGGCCGAAACCGTCCTGGTCACGCCGTGTGACGCCGAGCGCTCGCTGTACTCCGAGCTCACCGCCCGGATCCGCGACGGGGCCCGCGGCGCGGCGCCGACCCAGCAGCTGACGCTGCGCAGCCTGACGCGGCTGGCCGGTTCCAGCCCGGCCACGGCGGCGCCCACCCTCGACAAGGCCGGGTGGCACGATCTCGCCGATCGCGCACGGGCGATCGAACGGCCCCGCAAGACCGACGAGCTGCTGTCCCGGCTGCGTACCCACGTCGAGCGCGGAGAGAAGGTACTGGTGTTCACCGCGTTCCGGCACACGCTCACCGCGATCGCCGCGGCGATCGCCGCGGCCGGCATCCCGGCGGCCTGCTACCACGGCAGCCTATCCCGGCGCGACAAGGACGCCGCGGTCGCGGCGTTCGCGGGCGACGTGCCGGTCCTGCTGTCCACCGAGTCGGCCGGCGAGGGCCGCAACCTGCAGTTCTGCCACGTCATGATCAACATGGATCTGCCGTGGAACCCGATGCAGATCGAGCAGCGCCTGGGCCGTCTGCACCGGGTAGGGCAGGAGCACGACGTGCTGCTCGCCAACCTGGTGTCCCGCGGCACCATCGAGGAGCGCATCCTGCACGTGCTGGAGTCGAAGATCAACCTCTTCGAGCTGGTCGTCGGGGAGCTGGACATGATCCTGGGCCGGGTCACCGATGACTTCGACTTCGAGTCCTCGGTGTTCACCGCTTATGTCACCGCCGCTGACGACGCTGCATTCGCTGCCTCGCTTGACGCGCTGGGCGCCGACCTGGCCCGCGCGCGCAACGACTACCTGCGCACCCGGGGTGCGGTCGACCAGCTGGTGGGGGAGGACTGAACATGGATCCGGGCCTGCAGTTCTGGCTGCGCTACGTCGATGACCACGGCGGGCTCACCGAGCCGGCGATGGACGGCACGCTCGTGGTGCTGCCGCCCTCGGTGGCCGCCGAGTTCGACCTGCCCGACGAGCTGATGGTGACGTCCGACCCCGACGTCGCTCGCGAGGACGGCACGGTGCTGATCGCCACGGGTCATCCGGTACTGATCCGGGCGGCCGACGCGACGCTGACCGGCGGCGATGCCGGGGTGGTCGCGCTCGTCGCTCCGACCACCCCGGCACCGGGCGTCGACTACCTGCAGGACCGGGTCCGGGAGCAGTTCCCGGTGGAGCACGGGCGGATCGACGTCACGGGCCTGCCCACTCGGGTCACCCGCCCGGTGCTGCGGGTCGGCGCGCTAGTCACATACACCGTGTCAGCCGAGGAGTGCTACCAGGAGCGGCTGGAATGCTGGGTCGACGCGCTCTCGGGGCTGCCGCTGGGCGATGACGACGTGGCCCGGCTGCAGCGCGCCCCGCGCGCCGTTGACACCGGCGCCTTGCCCGCATCGCTGCTCGCCGTCGCCGGCGCAGCGGTGGAGCACGCGCACCGCATCCTCGACGCCGCGGCCGACCGACGGCGGAGCACTCTCTCGGCCCAGGCATCGGACGCTCATGGGCAGGAACGCGCGCACGCCCGCGCCTACTACGACGACGCGCTGCGGTCGTTGGAGCGCCGCCGCGCCACGGCCCACCCCGACCGGGCCGAGCTGCTCGCGGCACGCGCCGCGAGCACCCGCGAGGAGCGTGCCCGGCGGTTGCTGGAGATCGACGAGAAGTACCAGGCTCGCCACGACATCCGCCCTTTCCGGCTGCACGCCGTACTGGTGCCGGGATGGCGGGTACCGGTCGATGTTCGGCGGGGGGTCCGGCGCTATCCGTTCGCCTTCGACTGGCTCCCCGCGCTGGCCGCTTACGCCAACGAAGGTTGCCCGCACTGCGGCGCGGCGAACCCCCTGTCGGCGAGCAAGACGCGGCTCGGCTGCGTGGGCTGCCTGCCCGGCCCGGTCCTGCACGCCGTGCCTGCCTCGGCGTGAGACGCTGTGCCCGCCGGTCGTGTTCGGCCGGCCGCCAGTGCGCCTTGCGCACAACTCGCCCGTCGGGCTGATCAGCGGCGCAGGGGCGCAGCGGGCGAGCTGCGCCCCTGGACACCGTGGCAGCGTGGCATTGCCGACGTGACGGTGCTCAACACGGAGGACTCACCGGGCCCTGCTCAACGCGTCGACCCAGTCGACCCCTGACCTCGACGCGCTCGGCCGCGCGCTGAGCTGATAGCGACCATCCCGCCCACCCTGACAAGGAGCTCCGACGCCCAGTAGCCTGCTCTCCCGCCCCGCCCGTCCCTCGCGGTCGACCACGAGGTCATCGTCGCCGCCACCCGTTAAGAGTTCCTTGGCATCCTCGCCGCCGCGAGCATGCTGCCGCCACGGTCAGAACACGCCGCAGGCCGCGCCCGCCGAGACGGGGCCGATCACCCATCCGCTCGGCCGACCGAGGTGCCGATCATGCCCGAGTGGATCGTCGCCTACCTGGCCCCCGCAGCGGTTCTCGACCTCAGGTTTGCCTCCACGCCGCCCGAAGCGATCCTGCGCCGCGCCGACCCGGTTCTGGGAGTGTGCTGGTGCCGATGCCGAGCCGATCATGTCGGCCACCGCCACATCATGCGTTACTGCTCGTCGAGCGCTTGATCGATAGCCTCATTGGATACGTCCTCGATCTCCAAGCGCTCCAGGATCCTCGCCGTTCTGAGATCGGCTTTGACGCTCGCGCGATGCAGTTTGTACAGCGTGTCGCCATAGCCCCCCTCGACATCAGCCAGGCGAGCTTCAAGCGCGGCGATACGGCGCTCCAACGTCTGCAGCGAAGCCATGCGCCACCCTAACCTGGATCCCCGACAAGATCACACCATGTTCCGACGATGCGAGTCCACCGGGTGCCGGAGGCGGGCGGTTGGCGTGCCTTCACTCAGGTGGTAGCCGCGTGGGCGCGGTGCAGCGCAGCGCGGCGCGGGCACGAGCCCGTCCAGGCCGGTGGTGAACGGCAGTTCGGCGATCCGCAGGGCGGGGTCCAGTGCCGTCGCAAACGAGGCCAGTCACTCGCGGGCGCCATCCTGGGCGTCGATCGCGTCCAGCCCGACAGACGTCAGCGCCGAGGCGTCGTGAGCGCACAGTGACACCACGCCGCTCGACCGGACCGGAACCTCGGTCGTGCCGTTCCGGTGTCGAACGGACCGCGCCGCCCGGGGCAGCGGCGCCGCCCAGCGTGGACGGGGCGCAGTCCGGCCGCGGCCAGCATCGCGAGGAACTAGCGGCGGCTGGCGTCGTCGACGATCGACCGGGGCGAGGAAAGCGTTCATGATCGGGTTCTCTCGGGCAGGTGGTTAGCAGCCGAACGCGGCGAGCAGCTTGGGAACGACGTTGTCGATCGCCCACGGCGTTCGCACCGGCCCGAGATTGAGCGCGAGCTGCTCGAAGGCGTTCAGCTCGACGACCCGCCCGGCTCGCACGCGGGCAGCGCGGCGAACAGGTTGGTCGTGGCGTTAGCCCGCCGTTGTGACCATCCCAGCCATCGCCCGCTGCCATTTCCGCAAGTCCCCTCATGATCCTGCTGAGAGTGGCGGGCAGGATCCACCGCAGCGGTACGGGTGTTCCGGTCTTGCAGCGGGTCCAGGGGCATCGGGTGAGGCTGCTGCCCGGGTGTGTCGCTCTGGGTGGAGCGGCCGTTCAGCTCAACGAGGAGCACTCCGTGACTAAGCCCGAGGACCCGCGCAGTCCGATGACGCCCGGACACCGCCTGCCGATGCGGCGATCAGCGCTCTATGTGGGTGCTGCGCAGCACACACTGCGGACGACGAGGGCGAGGAGATGGCGATGTCGCAGCGGTCCGACTGGCAGGAGCTGCGGAGCCGGCGGACGACCGAGCTCGGCGCGACCGACGCTTATAATGCCGCGCGGCTCGCCTTCGAACTCGGCCGGCGGGGTACGGGAGCTCCGCGCCCGGCAGGGACTGAGCCAGACTGAACTAGCCCGACGCGCGGGCATGTGACCCAGCCTGCCGTGGCGCGGTTCGAGACCGGGGGCGCAGTGCCCACGTTGCCCATCCTCGAACGCCTCGTTGAGGCTGAACTGACTGCACGGCTGGCTCCATCCTCCTCAGTGGCCTGATCGCTCAAGATGGGCCGCGCGTGGAATCAAACGTGGTGCGAACTCAGGTCGAATGGTGCCGCTGGTGCACCCAAAGGTGTGAGACCTGCAACTGTTGTTGCTGGTAGAGGCCATAGTTGGCGGGGTGCGGCCTCCTCGTAATGAGCAGATCCGGGGTTCGATTCCCCGAGGCGGCTCCACCTCTCAACTGCGGTTCCCCGCAGCGTGGGAGGCCTGTACGCATCGAATGTTTCACCACGATGTTCACCAGTAGCGTCCTGATCATGGCCAGGAGGCGTGAACGAGGCAGTGTCGTCGTGCGGAGGAACGTCTGGCAGAACTACCCGGGCTCATCGAGCGGTTCATCCGGCTTGCCCGCCGCCACCCGACGGCGTCCTCGCCAGGCTGGGCACGATAATGCTCACGAAGCTGCTCAAACCTGGAGAAGGTGGCCCAGCGTGGATGAGTTGAGGGCGGTGCTCGCACAGGCGGGGGAGGACATTCGACACCCTGCCTTGAGCCTGTCGTGCTTTACCCGGTATTCGGTCGATGAGGACGCGACGCTCGACGGCGACGATAACGTCCCCGAGGTGCCGCCCGAAGAGATTTATGATGCTCGCCTACGTCGGGCAGCCCTGGCTGTGGCCGCAGTCTCCATTGTCGAGCGCTGCTTGGATGATCTCGTAGGACTGTCGTTCGATGACGACGGGATGCCGGACCCAGAAGAAGCAGAGGACTCGTTCGTCTACGAGTACTTCCCGCCGCGACACCGGCAGGCTTACAACGAGGCATTCTTTCGCAAGGTGCTGGTGACTGCGGTCAAGGTGTCGCAGGACCTCGCTGATCCGCATGGCGGACCGGCCACCTGCACCGTTGAGGAAATTCTGCGTAGCAGCATCGGGCGCGAAGCGGTGATCCTCTGCGAAGAGGCCGGGCTGGGAATTCCATGTGTCCATCCGGATGAAATCCTGCTAGAGGACGTCGATTTTGAGTGTTACTACGATGAGGATATGGACGGCTTGGAGAGCGATCCTGCGCATCAGGTCGCGATTCAGGTTGACCTTCCGGACGTTGCTGATTGGTTCACTCCCTTCAACGACGGTCGGATCGTGCATCCCTACGCCCGTACTGAGCCATCTGGTGAGCACGAGCTGCACGACCTGCGCCGCCGATTCTGCAAGCTTCCGGCAGAGGCTCAAGACGCGCTGAAGAATGCCGCGATAGACGACCCAGCGCCATTGGCCGGCTTCGAGGCATCCAGTGAAGTCGTGGTGTTGGCCCGGGCAGCTGCTGTAGCGGCAGGTGCCCGTGAGTGGGTGGCAGACCCGCACAACGCTGAGGAGTCCTTCGCCGAGCTGGTACGGCTGAGCACCTTGAGCGAGGGAGGCAGCGGCTGGCTCACCTGGGAGCCCTTCGAGAACGCCGACCGTGTGCGAACCGAAGGGGTCAGCTCGTTGGCGCCGCACCGTCATTTCCCGATCGGCCACGACGTCCCATGGGTCGACGTGTCGCTCGGCGTACAGCTGGTCGCGGTACCGCTCAGTGTCGTGGTCTCCTACCGACCCGACCCGGACGTTCGCCGACGCCGGAACGAGGCGTTCAGCTCGCTCGGTTGAGCGCCAATCACGATAAGGCTTCGATGCTCCACATCGAGCTGGAGGCTCCGGTGGTGGTCTGTGGCGTGACCAACGGCACGGCCACGACCGCAGTCTCGCGCAGTAGGCGCGTCGTGGCGCTTCTCCTCGCTACACCCGGTAGCCCAGCAATCCTGCCTTTTGGCTGGACAAGCTTAGCCACCACGGGCCCGACGGGTCCGACGCGATCTGGTTCTCGATCGCGGTCCAGTGCCGGGCCAAGGTGGTCATCATCTGCCAGCTCGTCATGTTTCCAGACCCCCCGGCGAAGCCCACGATGCGAGCCTCGGCTTCGACCGCAGCGCGCGCCTCGACAGGATTGGACCGGATCTTGTGGTTCTTGGTGATTGCCACCCATCCGTGAGCGGCCACCCTAGGGATCGGAGTCGATGTCCAGCACACCGCGAGGCAACTCTTCGGCGACTGGCTCGATCCCGCAGGTCACCGCATCGGGCCGCGCCCACATCAGGGCGTAGCCGACGCCGAGGATGTCCTCGTCGACGTAGAAGCGGATCTGTTCGAGCGGTCGGGGCCGCGGCTCAGGTAGTTCAGGCGGCACGTCGGCGGGTCGTCTGGTAGGTCACAGCCTGCTCGACCTCGGCGAGCGTGAGCCCGTAGGTGTCGGCGACGAACTGCATCGGTTCGCCGGCGGTCACCAACTCGGTCAGGGTTTCGGTGCGGATGCTGTTTACCGTCGGCTGTCCCTGCCGCCGCAGAGGGTGCAGCCACACCGCAGGTGTCGCGGGATCGGCGATGATGTGCTCGGCGGGGCCTTCGAGGTCCGGGTAGTACGTGGCGTCGGTGAAACGTCTGCTGGTGGGGGTCAGCAGCACGCCCTGCTGGGACGGCATCACCATCCACAGCTCTTCGTCCAGGCCGGTGGCGACCTGTGCAGCCACCAGCAGCTCTTTGCCCTCCGGGGCGAGGAACGGCCGTGCGGGTAGTCCCGGTCGACACGCTCGCGCAGCCACTCCACCACTGGCCGCAGTTTGTTCATCGGAACGGAACTGCGGAACTCAGAGAGC
>JBOHFW010000365.1:0-4017 GCA_050699835.1 Pseudonocardiaceae bacterium
AGATCAACTGATCGCGCACCACCTTCATCTCGGACACCGCGCTGGTAAACAGCTTCCAGTACTCCGGATAGTCGATCGCCTGCAGCCCGCGGTAGGGAGGACGCTCCAACTGCTCGAAGACTGCCGGGTCCCTGTGCTCTTCGAACCGCGCGAGCGCCTGGCCTCCGTCTTTCACCGGGGTTGACGACACGCCGGGTGTGATCTCCGTATAGGCGAGGTGCACCTGAGCAGGCAGAATGCGATTGTCGAAGATCGTAGTCTGACTGAGGCAGGTGCACCTCTTCCGTGCAGGGTACTTTGTGGGCCGACCGGCTGGAACTTGTCGGCGATGATGATCGCCTGGTCGGGTTCGCCGGGGCGTTGCCGGTGCGGCTGTTGGCCGAGCGGAGCGGGCTGCGCGCGGGGTTGTCGGCGGCGATGGCGCGGCGGGGGTTCGACCCGGTGTATGACCGCGGCCAGGTTCTGGTCGACTTGGCGGTGGCGCAGATCTTGGGTGGGGAGGCGATCAGCGACTTCCAGGGCCTGCGCCACCTCGGGCCGGTGATCGGGCCGGTGCCCTCGATCCCGACGGTGTGGCGGGCGCTGTCGGAGGTCGGGGAGCTGCAGCTGACCCGGATCAACATGGCGGTGACCGGGTTCCGGCGGCACTGGTGGGGGCTGCTGGCAGCGCGCCCGGAAGGGTTCCCCTGGCTGCGGGTGGCCGGGCGGGAGCTGAGCGGGATCACGGTGGTGGATCTGGACGCCTCGATCGTGTTCGCGTCCTCGGAGAAGGAGAACGCCGCGCCCACCTACAAGGGCGGGATCGGGTTCTGCCCCAACCTGGCCACCTGTGACAACACCGATGACGTGCTGGCGATCGACCCCCGCCCGGGGGACGCGACGTCCAACTGCGCCGCGGACAACATCGCCCTGCTCGACCTGGCGGTCTCCCGGCTGCCGGGCCGCTACCGGCGCCGGATGCTGGTGCGCCTGGACGGAGCCGGGTTCTCCCATGAGCTGCTCGAACACATCGCCGCCGGCGGCGGCACCCGGGGCCGGAACTGGGAGTTCTCGGTCGGCTGGTCGTGCACCGGCGCGCGGACTGGCCCTGGACCACCGACGTGATCAACGCCTGGCGAGCGGTCAAGATCCTGCCCGCACCAACATGACTGCCACCACGCCGCCCCGACAATCATGAAAGGACCGCACCGGAGAGTGGAACCCGGCGCCCCGACGCGACAGTCGGACCGGCCCCGACCGCACGAGCAGGAAATCATGATCAAAATTACAAGGCTGTAGTTCATGGGGACAAGCCTGTCACCCCGGTGAAAAACCCAGGCCGAGTGTGTACATCGACTACAAACACACCTCGAACTGGGCTGGTGTGCTGGCCGAGCATAACGCGGCGGCACCATGAGCTAGCGTCCAAGCGGCGCTAGCCCCGAAGCTGGGTCGGGCCTGGCGATGCTGCCCCCGGAGTCGTCGCTAGGCCCGACCCCTCCACCTGTATGCAGGGTCGCGGCTGGGGCCTCCCCGTGGCCATCGGTGCGCCCGCCAGCATCCGCTGCCCGCGCTCACCAGCGCGAAGGTGGGCGGTGATGTCACCGGGTAGGGGCGGCGGGTGGTGAGTCTGTCGGTGCCCGCGACGCTGCATGAGGTGCACGGCCAAGAACTCGCCGAGCTGCTGGACACAGCGCCACGCCTCGGCGGGCCGCTGGTGAAAGCTGCCCCCGTCAGCCATCGCTCCTGGCGGCCGGTCGCTTCCCACTTCATCCCGGGGCACTACCACGCTGGTGATCGTTCACGAGGAGGGTTGGCACCGATGACTGCAGAGCAGTCTCACCGGTTCGCGCTCACCGGTCAGGACCCGGGGCGTGGTCCGTGTCCCGGAGTGCGCGTCGTGAGTGATCCTCAGGTGGAGATCGAGCTCGAGGCTGTCTGCGAGGTGCACCACGGTTCGGGGTGTCTGGTCGTGCGGGGTGAGGGCGATCGGGTGGTGCTGGATGCGCGCGCCGATCACTGCTGCGTGACCACGCTGGGAGACCCGGCCACCACGCTGCTGTTCGATGCCCTCAGGGAATGGCTGGGATGAGCACGCGGAGGGTGATCTCCCTCAGGAAAGGCCGCACGCACGTGCTACGCCCGGCGGGTGGCCACTCGCCGGAGGTGTTCCAGGCGCGGTGTGGTCACCTGCTGCCTCTGGGGGTCGCCCAGCATGAGTGTCTGCCGGGGCGGCTGCTGTGCGTGACGTGCCTGTGGCGGGACCTGGTGCCCGTGCCCGCGTCCCCCGCAAGAGTCCGGCTGGCCGCCGGTTGAGAGATGCCCCCGAATCGTCTCCTGGCGGCCAGCCCGGCTGTTAACGTAGGTGTGGTCCCTCTGGATTCTGATCGCGCTCGGTGGCCAGCTGAAGGGTTCGGCATTTTTGACGACGAACAGGTAAACGTGGAGCTAGTCTCAGGATGGCTGACCTTGACGCAACCCAGAGAAGTCGCCATGTACATCAAAGCGTTCACCGAGCTCATGGAGTTGGCGGTATACGGTGCGCAGGAAAATTATTGATTTCCAATGCCATTGACGCATTAGATGAGCAACCGGCGCCTTCGACGGCTGAATCAGACGAGCCCCCACGAGTTCACGTCCCCCGCCGACGGTGCCGCCGGGACCGTCTCTAGTCACGCATCCTCCGGTACTGCAACTTCCGACCGTCATCTCGGCTCGGCTGCGCCGCTAGTTTCTGATTCCGCACCAGGTGGCGAACCCTCGGATACTGTCTGTGGTGCGAGTTTCTTCGCGGGCGAGGACGCGGATGGTTTCGTGGACCATAGGGTGGTAGCGGGTTTGTGTGGGAGCGATGTCTTTGGCTTGGCGTAGTGTGGTGAAGGCTTTGGTTTTGTCGCCATGAAGTAGGTAGCCGCGGGCCAGGTCGATACAGTGGTGACCAGCGCGTTCCCGCTGGGTGGTAGGCGGGATGACGAATTTCTCGGATCGTTTGATGGCTTCGGTGCCGTCCAGCATTTCCACGGCCAGCCCGACTGACCAAATGTTGACGTTCGTTGGTCCGAAACACAGCCGGTAGTCGTCCCGGTCGGCGCCGACACGCTGCGCGGTCTCTTTGGCTTCGCCGAGGTGGGCATCGGCCAAATCACGTTTTCCGGCCCTGGCTGCCGCGAGCCCGGATTTCAGATGCAGGTTGCCCCACACGGACAACACGACCGGGTTGTTCTTGCCTAGGTCCGGTTCGATGCGGCTACGGCTCTTCTCCAAGAAAGTTAGTGCCGCATTCCACTCAGCTGTGATGATCAACTCGCCGGCCCGCAAGTAGTCGCCGACGAGGACGGCTAGTTCGTCGCCGGAGTGGGCAGCGGCCCACTCGTAGCGTTCTGTGGTCAAGGACGCGAGGTCGATGTAGCCGAGTTTGTAGGCGACCTGCCCGGCAGCGGCGTACGCCTCAGCCAATAGCCCAAAGACCCGCTCCCGATCAGTACCGTTCAGGGTGTAGACGGCTGCCCGCAGCTCAGTGAGTAGTGGCGGTAGTTCGGTTCCGAGTTGGGCCAGGTTGACCGCGTGGCGCAGTGTCGAGGCGTCCGCCACATCCTGGGCCAGCTCATCCAACGGCCGTAGAGGCGCATCGTCGGGAGGTTCGATGTGGTAGGCGGCCAGCTCGCGCCGGATCGCCGGTATGCAGGCGTAAACCTCATGCTCGGCACGGTTCCTGCGCAGGTAGGGCTGTTCTAACAGTTCGGCCACGCCAACGTTAAGCGCACGGGCGCAGGCACTGACGAAGGCCGGTGAGGCCGGGGCGCGGCCCTGCTCGACGGCCCGCACCAGGCTCACCGACACCAGGGCTTCGCGGGCCAGCTTGACCTGCGTCCAGCCCGCGAGTTTGCGCTCCTCTGCCACGCGCTGGCCCACACCCGAGACACTCGTCTCGTCCACGACAGGCCCTCCTGTTCGGGGTCGGGGATGTACTAACTCACCATGCCACGCCCGGTTTGTCGCAGCCTGGCTGAGTGTCTTTGTTACTGCTTTGGCAGGACC